>NZ_BAAARV010000028.1:0-743 GCF_039532525.1 Dactylosporangium salmoneum | reverse complement strand
GGTTGCCGCGGCTGGTGTAGGCCTTGTCGGCCAGGACCAGCACCGGGCGGGTCCTGGCCCGGCCGACGCCGAGTCTGCCGACTCGAATCCGGCGCAGGACGGGAATGAACTGCGGGCTGTCACCGCGGTGCCCGGCGGTGACGATCATCGCCAGGACTTTCTGGCCCTGTTCACAGGCCAGATGCGTCTTGGTGGTCAGGCCGCCGCGGGACCGGCCGAGTCCGTGATCGGCAGGCTCGTCATGGACCCCGCCGGGTGGTTCTTTCTGCAGGTGCCCGTCGTTGCGGGCGCCGGCGGCGTGCTGGTGAGCGCGGCTGGTCATCGAGTCCACGCTCACCGACCACTCGATGCGGCCCCGCGCATCGCCCTGTGCCTGCAGCGCGGCCAGGATCGCGTCCCATGTGCCGTCCCGCTGCCAGCGTCGGAACAGGCCGTAGACGGTCGGCCAGGGCGCGTACTCAGCCGGGACATCACGCCACGGAGCGCCGATCCGGATCCGCCACCTGATCCCGTCGATCAGCTGCCGTTTCTCCCACTTCGGCGGCCGACCGGTGGACGACGCAGCAGGCAGCAGCGGGGCAAGCACAGCCCACTGCGCGTCGGTGAGGTCATGCCGCCTCGTCACCGCTAAGGGGGTGTCTCAGTTGGTGAGGTTGTGGCCTCGGGCATGATCTTGTATTTGTGGCGGATGTTGTCGAGGACATGATCCAGACGTGGGCGCCGGAGGACCTGTGGGCGGTCGC
>NZ_BAAARV010000027.1:0-223763 GCF_039532525.1 Dactylosporangium salmoneum | reverse complement strand
TCCAGCGCCGATGGTACTGCACCCGAGAGAGTGTGGGAGAGTAGGACGCCGCCGGACAAACTTTCGATCGAGGGTCGCCCCGTTGGGCGGCCCTCGACTCGTTTTAGCCGGGTCGAGCGTATGTGACGCACCCCGGTCGGGAAGGATGAAAGCCGTGAACGCTTCGCCAGAAAACGGCAACGGCCAGGACGGCCCGCGGCGGCCGCGCCGCGACGACGACAGGCCGGCCCGCGGGCGGGATGACCGTCCGGGTGGTTTCCGCGACGGCCGGGGTGACCGGTCGGGTGGTTTCCGCGATGGCGGCCGGGGCGACGGGCCGCGCGGCGACCGTTCACGCGATGACCGGCCCCGCTCGGGGTTCCGGGACAGCAGTGGCGGTGGTGACCGTCCGCGCGGCGGGTTCCGCGACGGTGGCCGGGACGACCGCCCGCGCGGTGGCTTCCGCGACGGCGACCGTGACGGCCGGCAGGGTGGCTTCCGCGACGGTGGCCGGGATGACCGGCCGCGTGGCGGGTTCCGCGAGGGTGGTCCCCGGCACGGCGAAGGTGGCGACCGTCCGCGTGGAGGATTCCGCGACGGTGGTCCCCGGCACGGCGAAGGTGGCGACCGTCCGCGTGGAGGATTCCGCGACGGTGGCCGGGACGACCGCCCGCGTGGCGGGTTCCGCGAGGGTGGTCCCCGGCACGGCGAAGGTGGCGACCGTCCGCGTGGAGGCTTCCGCGACGGTGGCCGCGACGACCGCCCGCGTGGCGGGTTCCGCGAGGGTGGTCCCCGGCACGGCGAAGGTGGCGACCGTCCGCGTGGAGGCTTCCGCGACGGTGGCCGCGACGACCGGCCGCGCGGTGGTTTCCGCGAGGGTGGCGACCGTCCCCGTGGTGGTTTCCGCGACGGCGACCGCGACGGCCGGCAGGGTGGTTTCCGCGAGGGAGGCCGGGGTGACCGGCCGGGTGGTTTCCGCGACGGTGGCCGGGACGACCGGCCGCGCGGTGGGTTCCGCGAGGGTGGCGACCGTCCGCGTGGCGGGTACCGCGATGGCGAGGACCGGCCGCGGCGTACGTTCCGCGATGGAGACCGGCCGGGTGGCTTCCGTGACGGCGGCCGCGGCGACGGTCCGTCGGGTGGCTTCCGCGATCGCGGCGACCGTCCGTCCGGCGGGTTCCGTGACCGTGACCGTGGCGACCGCCCGACTGGTGGTGGCTTCCGCGACGGGGGCCGCGAAGGCTACGTGTCCCGCGGCGACCGGCCGCGCGAGGGGTTCCGCGATCGTGGGGACCGGCCGCAGCGCGATGGCGACCGTCCGTCTGGCGGGTTCCGGGACCGTGACCGTGGGGACCGTCCGTCCGGTGGGTTCCGCGACCGCGATCGTGGCGACCGGCCCACTGGTGGTGGCTTCCGCGACCGCGGTGACCGTCCGTCCGGTGGGTTCCGTGACCGTGACCGTGGCGACCGCCCGACTGGCGGCGGCTTCCGTGACCGTGGCGACCGCCCTACTGGTGGTGGCTTCCGTGACCGTGACCGTGGCGACCGCCCGACTGGTGGTGGCTTCCGCGATCGTGGGGACCGTCCGTCCGGTGGGTTCCGTGACCGTGGCGACCGCCCCACTGGTGGTGGCTTCCGTGACCGTGACCGTGGCGACCGCCCCACTGGTGGTGGCTCCCGCGATCGTGGGGACCGTCCGTCCGGTGGGTTCCGTGACCGTGACCGTGGCGACCGCCCTACCGGCGGTGGCTTCCGCGACCGTGACCGCGGGGACCGGCCCGGCGGCTTCCGGGACGGGGAGCGCGGAGAGCGCGGGAACCGGCCCGGGTACCGCGACCGGGACGCCGGCGAGCGCGGTGGCGGCTTCCAGCGGCCCGAGGGGCTGCGGCGTAGCGACTCCGGCGGGTACCGGCCGCGGACCAGCGACCCCGGGTTCGTCAGCACCGAGCAGGAGGGCGAGGAGAGCGTCAGCCGGGTCGCCGATCCGGTGCTCGCCGACGACATCGTGGCCTCGGAGCTTGATCGGGAGGTGCGGGCCGAGCTGAGCTCGCTCGCGCGGCCCGTGGCCGAAGAGGTGGCGCGGCGGCTCGTGGCGGCCGGGCAGCTGATCGACGAGGACCCCGAGCTGGCGCTGGCGCACGCGCTGGTGGCGCGGCGGAAGGCGTCGCGGATCGCGGTCGTGCGGGAGGCGGCGGGGCTCGCGGCGTACCACGCCGGGGAGTGGCAGACGGCGCTGGGTGAGCTGCGGACGTACCACCGGATGACGGGTCGGCAGACGCACATCGCGGTGATCGCGGACTGCGAGCGGGCGCTCGAGCGGCCGGAGAAGGCCATCGACCTGTTCCGCACCGCGGACCGGGAGGCGCTGTCGGCCGAGGAGATCGTGGAGCTGCTCATCGTGGCCGCCGGGGCCCGCGGGGACCTCGGTCAGCACGACGCGGCGGTGGCGATGCTGCAGGTGCGCGAGCTGACCTCGGCGCCGGAGGCGCCGTGGGCGGCGCGGCTGCGGTACGCGTACGCCGATGCGCTGCTGCGGGCCGGGCGCCGGGAAGAGGCGCGGGAGTGGTTCGCCCGGGCCGCGGACCTCGACGAGGACCTGCGCACCGACGCGGCCGAGCGGCTGCTGGAGCTCGACGGGATCACCCTGGACGGCGACACGGACGACGACGAGGACGCCGAGGGCGAGGACGCCGGCCAGGAGCAGGCGCGCGGCGACTACGACGACGCGGACGAGGACGACGACGAAGGCGACGAGGACGACGACTACGACGACGGGGAAGACGACGACCTCGACGACGAAGACGACGACCGCGACGACGACGAGGACGACGACCGCGACGACGACGAGGACGACGACCGCGACGAGGACGACCTCGACGACGAAGACGACGAAGATGATGACGACGACTACGACGATGAAGACGACGTAGACGACGACGATGACGATGACTACGACGACGAGGACGATGAGGACTACGACGACGTAGACGACGAGCGCGACGGCGACGGCGGCGAAGACGACGACCCGGACGAGGACGAGGGCGAGGGCGACGAGCCGCGCGACCCGGACCTGGCCGCCGGCGACGACGAGCGCGACGGCGATTTCGTCGAGAACGACGCCGACGCCGAAACCGACGCCGCACAAGACGCCGGGGACGACAAGGACGCCGAGGGCGACAAGGACGGCGCCAAGGGCGGAAACGAGAAGGGGAAGGCGTGACCGCAGCAGGGGACGACCTGGTCGGGCACTACGACCTTGTGATCTTCGATCTCGATGGGGTGCTGTACCTCGTCGACCAGGTCATCCCGGGCGCGGCTGAGGCCTGCGCCAGGCTGCGGGAGCGGGGCATCCCCAGCGCGTACGCGACCAACAACGCCTCCCGGCTGCCCGGGGACGTGGCGGCCCTGCTCACTCGGATCGGCATCCCGGCCGAGGCGGGCGAGGTCGTCACGTCGGCCCACGCGACCGCGCTGCTGATGGCGGAGCGGTACCCGGCCGGGACGCCGGTGCTCGTGCTCGGGGCGCCGGCGCTGCGCGAGGAGGTCGTCTCCGCCGGGCTCACGCCGGTGACCGAGGCCGAGCAGGCGCGGGTCGTCGTCCAGGGGTACGGCCCGGACGTGCGCATGCGGGACCTGGGCGACGCCGCCGTGGCCATCCGCGGCGGCGCGGACTGGATCGCGACCAACGCCGACAAGACGCTGCCGTCGCCGCGGGGGCCGCTGCCGGGCAACGGTTCCCTGGTCGTGGCGATGGCCACGGCGCTGGGGCGCCAGCCCGACGCGATCGTCGGCAAGCCGGACCCGGGGCTGTTCCTGGAGGCGGCCCGCGAGCGGGGCGCCCAGCGGCCGCTCGTGGTCGGGGACCGGCTCGACACCGACATCGAGGGCGCGTACCGGGCCGGCATGGACAGCCTGCTCGTGCTGACCGGCGTGTCCGACGCGACCGAGCTGCTGGCGGCTCCGGTGGAGCGGCGGCCCACGTTCGTCGCCGAGGACCTCTCGGGGCTGTTCGAGGCTCACGCGGTACCGCAGGAATCGCAATGGCAGGTCACGGACCGCGATGGGGGTTGGGAGCTCGCGGGGGACGGACGCCGGGTCGACGCCCTCATGGCGCTGTGCCGGGTGGCGTGGGCGGCCGGGGAGGTGCGCCCGGTGACGGGGGCCGACGAGGCCGCTCAGGCAGCGCTGAAGTGGCTCAAGCTCGGGTAACGCGAAGAGCTCGGTAACGCGAAGAGCCGGGTAACGCGAAGAGCCAGGTAACGCGAAGACTTCGGGGAACGCGAAGAGCCGGGTAACGCAGCTGGTTCAGAGCAGCTTGCGCAGCTTCAGCAGGTCGAGCATGCCGGCTTCGATTTTGATGCGGCCACTGGTCCAGGCCGACATCACGTTGAGCTGGCCGTTGACCAGCTCGACCAGGTCGTCGCTGGACGACGTGAGCTTGATCTTGGCGCGCGGGTCGTCGCCGTCGGTGAGGCCGGAGAGCTGCCCGTCCTTGAGCTGGCCGTGGAAGGCGATGCCGAGGTCGGTGACGCGGCAGGCCAGGGACCGGTCGAAGTCGAGCTTCTCCCGGGCCTCGGCGGCCTTGGCCGCCAGGCGCTCCGCCAGCTTCAGCAGCGCGGCGCGACAGTCCTCAACCGTTGCCATGGCGTGCATCCCCGTCTCCGTGCGGTTGCGTGGAATGTGACGGTACCGTACGGCGCCCAGGCTCGCCCGGTAGCGTGATGGCGTACACCACTTGGAGGAGTGACGCAATATGGCGCAGGAAGCATGGCGGGCGTATCTGGAGCTTGCCTACGGCATGACCGAGGCCACCACCAAGAAGGCGACCAAGACGGTCCGGCGCCTGGTCGGCAAGAGTGGCGCCACCGCGGAGCAGCTGCAGGCGATGGCCGAGGACCTGCTGAAGGCCGGGTCGGCCAACCGTGAGGCGCTGACGAAGCTGGTGCGCTACGAGCTGGACCGGGCGCTCGGCGCCGTCGGCCTGGCCACCGCGGAGGAGGTGGCGTCGCTGACCTCCCGCGTGCACGAGCTCGAGGCGCAGCTCAAGGAGGCGACCGTGAACGCGGTGGCGCCGGCGCACGAGCCCGCGCCGCCGGTCGGGGCCGAGGCGATCGTCGAGGAGCCGGCCGCGGTGAAGACGGCCGTGGCGAAGAAGACCGTGGCCAAGAAGACGGTGGCCAAGAAGACGGCACCGGCCGCGCCCGCCCCCGAGCCCGTGGCGGCCGCGCCGGCGAAGAAGGCGGCCCCGGCGCGCAAGGCCGCGGCGAAGAAGGCGATCGAGACCGTGCATCAGGCGGCGATGGACGCCGGGCCGGCCTCGGCCAAGCTGCCAGTGAAGAAGACCACTCGCGCGCCCCGTAAGACCGCGTCATGACGGCCCCGGTGCCTGGTGGCGGCCCCCGCCCGGGTCCGGTGCCAGGCCCGGCGCCGATGCCCGGGCCGCCCGGCGCGGGCGTGCTCGGGCGGGTCGAGGCGGCAGTAGCGGCCTTGGGCGATGTACCGTCGCTTCCGCTGCGGCAGCAGGTGTCGGTGTACGCCGACGCCCACCGCACGCTGCAGGAGACGCTGGGCACGATCGAGGAACGCTGAGCTTTCAGGGAGCTGCTGGCAGATGGCGCGCCGGAACCGACTCGACGCCGAGCTGGTGCGCCGTGGGCTGGCCCGCTCCAGGGAGCAGGCGGCCGCGCTGATCGCCGCGGGGCGCGTGGAGGTGCGGGGCACGGCCGCGGCCAAGGCGGCGGCCCAGGTGGACCCGGCGGACCCGGTCCGGGTGCTGGAGTCGGCGGAGGACGAGTACGTGTCGCGGGGCGGGCACAAGCTCGCCGGTGCGCTGGACGCGTTCGCCGCGCTGGGCGTGCAGGGGCGTCGCTGCCTCGACGCGGGCGCCTCGACCGGCGGGTTCACCGACGTGCTGCTGCGCCGCGGTGCGGCCTCGGTGGCGGCGGTCGACGTGGGGTACGGCCAGATCGCCTGGTCGTTGCGGACGGACCCGCGGGTGCAGGTCATCGAGCGGACCAACGTGCGCACCCTGACGCCCGAGCAGATCGGCGGCGCGTGCGAGCTTACCGTGGCCGACCTGTCCTTCATCTCGCTGCGCCTGGTGTTGCCGGCGCTGGCGGCCTGCACGGGCCCGGACGGGGACCTCGTGCCGATGGTGAAGCCGCAGTTCGAGGTGGGGCGGGAGGCGCTGGGCGACCGCGGGGTGGTGCGCGAGCCGGAGCTGCGCGCCGCGGCGGTGCTCGACGTGGCCGCCGCGGCCGCCGGGCTGGGCCTCGGGGTGGCCGGCGTGGCGCGCAGCCCCCTGCCGGGGCCGCAGGGCAACGTGGAGTTCTTCCTGTGGCTGCGGCGCGACGCACCGCCCGTCGACCCGGCCGCGGTGCACGACGTCGTCGCGGAGGGGGGAGCCGGATGAACGCGCGCGAGGCGCTGCTGGTGACGCACACCGGCAAGGCCAGCAACAACGACCATGCCCGGACCGTCGCGGCGGACCTGCTCGACAACGGCTTCACGGTGCGGGTGCTCGCCGAGGAGGCGGCCGAGCTGGCCATCCCGCGGGCCGTGCCGGTCTCCGGCGAGCAGGCCGCGGAGGGGGTCGAGATCGTCTTCGCCCTCGGCGGCGACGGCACGCTGCTGCGCGCGGCCGAGCTGGCCCGGCCGGCGAAGGCGCCGCTGCTGGGGATCAACCTGGGCAAGGTCGGGTTCCTGGCCGAGGCCGAGATCGGCGACGTCGACAAGGCGGTCCGGGAGGTCGTCGAGGGCACGTACACCGTCGATGAGCGGCTCACCATCGACGTCACCGCCGAGCACGCCGGGCGGCCGGTCGGCAACTCGTGGGCGCTCAACGAGGCCACCGTCGAGAAGGGCGCCCGGGAGAAGATGCTGGAGCTGCTCGTCGAGGTCGACGGGCGGCCGTTGTCGCGGTACGGCTGCGACGGCGTGGTCTGCGCCACCCCGACGGGCTCGACGGCCTACGCCTTCTCGGCCGGCGGGCCGGTCGTGTGGCCGGAGCTGGAGGCCCTGCTGCTGGTGCCGATCTCGGCCCACGCGCTGTTCAGCCGGCCCCTGGTGATCTCGCCGGACTCGACGATCACGATCAACGTGGAGCCCTTCACCAGCTTCGCGCTGCTGTCCTGCGACGGCCGGCGGGTGATGGACCTCGCGCCGGGCTCCACGGTGACGGTACGGCGGGGAGCCCTCCCCGTCCGCGTGGTCCGCCTGCGTGAGCGTCCCTTCACCGACCGTCTCGTGGCGAAGTTCGGCCTCCCCGTCGAGGGGTGGCGGCACCAGAAACGGCACGCTTGAGCACGCCATAAGCGCGACATTTACTACGGCCGAGTGGAGAACTGTCATACCCCGCGGCTAGTGTTCCTCACGTGCTGGAGGAACTCCGCATTACCGGACTGGGCGTGATCGAAGACGCCACCCTGCCCCTCGGCCCGGGCCTCACGGTCATCACGGGCGAGACCGGCGCGGGCAAGACCATGGTCGTGACGAGCCTCAACCTGCTCTTCGGCGGCCGCGCCGACGCGGGGAGGGTGCGCGCCGACCCGGGCCGCGCCACCGTCGACGGGCGGCTGACCCTGCCCAGGCACGTGCGGGCCGCGGTGGAGAGCCGCATCGCCGACGCCGGCGCGGAGGTCGACGACGACGGCACGCTGCTCATGAGCCGCACGCTGACCGCCGAGGGCCGTTCCCGGGCCCACGTCGGCGGGCGCACCGTGCCGGTGTCGCTGCTGACCGAGGTCGGTGAGCGGGTGTTCGCCCTGCATGGGCAGTCCGACCAGCTGCGGCTGCTGCGCCCCGCCGAGCAGCGGGCGGCGCTGGACCGCTACGCCGGGCCGGAGCACGAGAAGCTGCTCGGGCAGTTCACCGAGCTCTACACCCGGTGGCGGGCCGTCGAGGACGACCTGGCCGACCGGCGGGCCAACGCGCGGCAGCGCACCCAGGAGGCCGAGCTGCTGCGGCTGGGCCTCGACGAGATCAGCCGGGTCGACCCGCAGCCGGGCGAGGACGAGCTGCTGCGCGAGGAGGCCCAGCGGCTGGAGCACGTCGAGGGCCTGCGCACGGCCGCCCAGCTGGCCCACGTGGCGCTGTCGGGCACCGGCGACGGCGAGGACGTGCCCGACGTGCTGGGCCTCATCGCGACCGCCCGGCGGACCCTGGAGGCGCAGACCGGCGTCGACCGGGTGCTGGGCGAGCTGGCCGCCCGCCTCGACGAGGTGGCGACGCTGGCCGGCGACGTGTCGACCGAGCTGGGCACCTACCTGGCGTCGCTGGACGCCGACCCGGGCCGGCTGCAGGAGATCTACGAGCGGCGGGCGGCGCTGCGGGCGCTCACCCGCAAGTACGCCGAGGACGTCGACGGGGTGGTGGCCTGGGCCGACCGCGCCCGCACCCGCCTGGCCGAGCTGGACACCTCCGACGAGCTGCTCGACGAGCTGGACCGGGAGCGGCAGCGGCTGCACGGCGAGGTGGCCGACCTGGCGGCGGTGCTGTCCGCGGCCCGGCAGGAGGCGGCCGGACGGTTCGCCGCCGACGTCACCGTCGAGCTGGCCGGCCTGGCGATGCCGCACGCGCGGATCGAGGTGGTCGTGGTGCCGAAGCCGGCCGGCAGCGGGCCGACGATCCCGACCGCGTCCGGGGTGGACAGCGGCGTCGGGCCGGACGGCGGCGACGACATCGAGCTGCGGCTCCTGCCGCACCCGGGCGCGCCGGCGCAGCCGCTGCAGAAGGGCGCGTCGGGCGGCGAGCTGTCGCGGGTCATGCTGGCCATCGAGGTCGTGTTCGCGGGGGCCGGGGGCCCTCCGACGCTGGTCTTCGACGAGGTCGACTCCGGCGTCGGCGGGACGGCCGCGGTCGAGATCGGCAAGCGGCTGGCCCGGCTGGCGCGGGAGCACCAGGTGCTGGTGGTGACGCACCTGCCGCAGGTGGCGGCGTTCGCCGACCGTCACCTGGTCGTGGCGAAGGACACCAGCGGGGCGGTGACCACCTCCGGGGTCCGGGTGGTGGAGCACACGGACCGGGCGAGGGAGCTGGCCCGGATGCTGGCCGGCCTGCCGGACTCCGACCTGGGCATCGCCCACGCGGAGGAACTGCTCTCTGTCGCCGACCGCGAGAAGACGAGGGCCTGAGCGGGCCTGCGGGGGCTGGGGAGGGGTCTGCGCTCTGCCGGCCCCTCACGGATTGACTGCCGTTCATTGACCGTTTGAGCTGCCGCTCTACGGTTTGATCGTGGTGGATGCGGTCGCCGGGTCGCCGTGGGTGTTGCTGGTGGTGTTCGTCGTCGCCGGGCTTGACGCCATCGTTCCGCTTTCGCCCAGTGAGTCCACGCTGATCGCTGTTTCGGTGCTCGCCGGGAGCACGGGGGAGCCGCGCATCCTTCTGGTGATCGCCGCGGCGGCTTCCGGGGCGTTCGCCGGGGATCTGCTGTCCTACCGGATCGGGGTCCGGGCCGGACCCGGGGTGCTGCGGCGGCTGCAGGGCAAGACCCGGGGGCTGGCCGCGTACCACTGGGCGCGCAGGACGCTGCGCAGCCGGGGTGGGCAGGTGCTGGTCTTCGCCAGGTACCTGCCCGGCGGGCGCTCGGCCTCGGCGCTCGCCGCCGGGGTGGTCGGGTACCCGGCGGGGCGCTTTCAGGCCTGGACGGCGCTCGGGGTGAGCCTCTGGGCCTCGATGGCCGGGCTCATCGGGTACTGCTGCGGGATCTACTTCGAGGGCAAGCCTTGGAAGGCGCTGCTGTTCGCCTACGCGGGGGCGGCGGCGCTGCTGCTGTTCGCCGAGGCCTTCCGGCGCTTCTCAGCGCCGGCCGACCAGGAGGTTGACCCTCGTGCCGACGGGGGCGACGGTCATGGCGAGGGTGGACTGCTCGAGCACGATCATCGTGCCGGCCGGGCCGATCTCGCGGATCACCCCGAGTTCGAGGCCGGCGGCTCGTAGCGCGGCGGTCGCCTCGGCCGGGGTCTTGCCGGCGAGGTTGGGCACGCGGGTCAGGCGGATCGACGATAATGTTTCCATCTGGCGACTCCTCACGATGGACCCCTGTGCTGACTTGAGGCAGCCGGGCGGGTCGTAAATACGCCTCGTAGGTGTCAACTGCGTGACACCGCGCGGACGTTCGGCAGGGTGACCGGCGTCACGCTGAAACGTGAAATGGGGCGTACCACCTGGTCGTGGACATGTCGCGCACGGCTTTCGGCGTCTGTCCATGCCAGGATGGTTGTGATGCGACTTCCAACCTTGCGCCGCACCCGGCCCGCCGAGCCGGGTGTCATCGCTGGCGTCGTGCGGCTCGATCGGCGGACGAAGCGCCTGGTGGGGCGCCTTCGGCCGGGGGACATCGCGGTCATCGACCACGTGGACCTCGACCGGGTGGCGGCCGACTCGCTGGCCGCCTCCGGAGTGGCGGCCGTGCTCAACGCGAAGCCGTCGGTGTCGGGGCGGTATCCGAACCTCGGGCCCGAGGGGTTGATCAAGGCCGGCGTCCCGCTCGTCGACGACCTGGGCGAGGACCTCTTCGACCGGCTCCGCGAGGGCGACTCGGTGCGCATCGACGGCGACACCGTGTACGTCGGCGAGGACGCGGTCGCCAAGGGCGTGCGCCAGGACGCCGACTCCGTGGCCGAGGCGATGGCCGACGCCCGCGAGGGGCTGTCGGTGCAGCTCGAGGCGTTCGCGGCGAACACCATGGAGTACCTCAAGCAGGAGCGGGCGCTGCTGCTCGACGGCGTCGGCGTGCCGGAGGTCCAGACCCAGATCGCGGGGCGCCACTGCCTGATCGTCGTGCGGGGGTACGACTACAAGGCCGACATCGATGTGCTGCGGCCTTACATCCGGGAGTACAAACCGGTGCTGATCGGCGTCGACGGCGGCGCGGACGCGCTGGTCGAGGCCGGGTACACGCCGGACATGATCATCGGCGACATGGACTCGGTCAGCGACGACGTGCTGCGCTGCGGTGCCGAGGTCGTCGTGCACGCCTACCCCGACGGACGGGCGCCGGGGCTGGCCCGCGTGCAGCGGCTCGGCGTCGAGGCGATCACCTTCCCGGCCGCGGCGACCAGCGAGGACATCGCGATGCTGCTGGCCGACGAGAAGGGGGCGTCGCTCCTGGTGGCGGTCGGCACCCACAACACGCTCATCGAGTTCCTCGACAAGGGCCGCGGCGGCATGGCCTCGACGTTCCTGACCCGGCTCAAGCTCGGCGGCAAGCTCGTCGATGCCAAGGGCGTCAGTAGGCTGTACCGGCAGAGCCTGTCCGGGTCGTCGCTGATCCTGCTGCTCGCCTCGGCGATCGCCGCCATGGCCGCCGCGCTCGCGGTCACCACGATCGGCCGGGCCTACCTCGGCGTCATCGCCGAGTGGTGGGACAACCTGATCTTCACGCTGTTCTCCTAGACGGGCCGCTTTCCTGTGATCAACTTCCGGTACCACGTGGTGTCGCTGGCCGCCGTGTTCCTGGCGCTCGCCATCGGCCTCGTCGTGGGGACCGCGGCGGCGAACGGGCCGCTTGCCGAGAACCTCAACGACCAGGTGAACAAGATCACCGATGAGAAGCAGCAGCTGCGCGACTCCCTCGAGCAGTCCCGGGCCGAGCTGAAGAAGAACGCCGACTTCGCCACCGAGGTGGCGCCGATGCTGCTGACCAACAAGCTGCAGAACAAGAGCGTGCTGCTCATCAAGGTCGACGGCAGCGACAGCGGCGACGTGAACACCGCCGCCGAGGGGGTCGCCGCCCTGCTCGGCACCGCCGGGGCGAAGGTCGTGGGCACCCTCACCGTCAAGGAGAAGCTCACCGCCCCGAGCAGCAGCGCGATACTGCTCGACACGGCCGAGTCCTCGGCCCCGCCGAGCATCTCCGGCGCCCTGCCCAACCAGGCCGACGGGGTCGACACCTCGGCCGCGCTGCTCGCCGCCGTGCTGGTCGGCAAGGCCGGCACGCCGCAGGTCGAGGGCACCCGCACGGTGCTGAGCGCCTACGAGTCCAACGGGTTCATCGGGCTCGACGGCGACTTCAAGGCGCCCGCCGAGGCGGTCATCATCGTGGCCGGCGCGCCGGCCACCGGCAAGGACGCCAACGACCGCAAAGCCGCCCTGCTGACCCTGACCGGCCGGTTCGACCTGGCCGGGCGGGTCGTCGTCGCCGGGCTGTCGTACGGCGGGCTGGTCTCCTCGGTGCGCGGCGACGCCTCCGTCGCCAAGTCCGTCTCCACCGTCGACAACGCGGTCACCGCATATGGGCAGGTCGCCGCGGTCATGGCCCTCGTCGAGCGGTTCGGCGGCAAGACCGGTCACTACGGCATCGGCGACGGGGCGAGCGGCCTGCTGCCGAAGACGGCGAGCGTGACCAGTGGCTCGTAGTCGCGTGCTGCGGTTCGTCTCCGGCGCCCTGGCCGGTCCGGTCGGGGGCGCGGTCGCCCGGGCGGCGCTGCGGGCGCTGCAGGGCGACCCACGGCTGGAGCGCACCAACTTCCGGGGGCGCACGGTCACCCTCGCCGGCGGGCCGGCGCTCGCCCTCGGCGCGACCGCCGGGGCCGTCGTGCACCGGCCCGAGCACGCCGCGGCGACCGCGATCGCGGGGCTCGGCTCGGGCGCCGTCGGGCTCTACGACGACCTGGTCGGCGGCCGGCCCGAGCACGCGGCCAAGGGCTTCCGCGGCCACGTGGGTGCGCTGCGTGAGGGCAGGGTGACCAGCGGCCTGGTGAAGATCGCCGGGGTCGGCGCCGCCGGGCTCGCGGCCGCCGCGCTGCTGCCCCGCCGCCGCAAGGTCGACGTGCTGCTCGGGGCCGGGGTCATCGCGGGCGCGGCCAACCTGTTCAACCTCCTCGACCTGCGTCCCGGCCGGGCGCTCAAGGCGGGGCTGGTGGCCGGCACGCCGCTGGGCGCCTCGGGGCCGCTCGGTGCGGCGAGCGCGCTGCTGCCGGCGGACCTCGGCGAGGAGATCATGCTGGGCGACGCCGGGGCCAACGCGCTCGGCGCGCTGCTCGGCACCGCGTACACGGCCCGCACCGGCACGTTCGGCCGGCTGGTGGCGCTGGCCGGGATCGCGGCGCTGACCGCGGCGAGCGAGCGCGTGAGCTTCACGAAGGTCATCGAGGGCAACCCGCTGCTGAACCGCCTCGACCAGTGGGGCCGCCGGCCACTCGACGCTCCCGAGGCCGGCCCCGACCCGGAGGGCGACGCGGACGAGCGGAAGCCGCGCAAACCGTCGCCGTACCCGCGCGGGTGACACTGGGCGGGTGACGCGAAAGGTTCTGTTCGGGGCGGCGGCTCTGGTCGCCGGGCTCACCATTTTGAGCCGGCTTGCCGGTTTTGCCCGCATTCTCGTGTTCAACTCGACCGTGGGAACCACCCAGCTGGGTGACGCGTACCAGGCCGCGAACACGGTTCCGAACATCATCTTCGAGCTCGTCGCGGGCGGTGCGCTGGCCAGCCTCGTGGTGCCGCTGCTGGCCGGCAAGGACAAGGAGACCGTCGGGCGGACCGTGTCGGCGCTGCTCACCTGGGTCGTGCTCATCCTCGCGCCCGTCGCGCTGCTCGTGGCGCTGCTGGCCCACCCGCTCGTCCAGCTGCTCACCAGCGGCAAGCCGCCCGAGGTGGTCGACGCCGGGGCGGCCATGCTGCGGGTCTTCGCGCCGCAGCTGCCCCTGTACGGGGTGGGCATCGTGCTGACGGGGGCGCTGCAGACGTACCGCCGCTTCGCCTGGCCTGTCATCGCGCCGCTGCTGTCGAGCCTCACCGTCATGGGCACGTACGTCGCGTTCGGGGTGGTGGCCGGGCGCGGGATCGCGCTGAGCCACGCGACCGGTGGGCAGCTGCTGCTGCTGTCCCTCGGCACGACCGTGGCCGTGGCGGTGCTGTCGCTGTGCCTGGTCGGGCCGGTCGGGCGGCTCGGGCTGCGGATCCGGCCGCGGACCGGGCTCGACGTGCACGCGATCGCCACGCTGAAGCCCCTGGCCATCGCCGGGATCGTCACCGTCGGCACCCAGCAGCTCGTGATCGGGCTGGCCATCCGGCTGGTCAGCTACACCCCCGACGACGGGGTCATCGTCACCTACAACCTGGCCCAGACCATCTTCCTGCTGCCGTGGGCGGTGCTGGCCGTGCCGGTGGCCACCACGACGTACCCGGCGCTGGCCGAGCACGGGGCGGCCAAGGACCGGGCCGGGTTCGCCGCGGCGCTGGCGCCGGCCGTGCGCGCCGTGGTGCTGCTGTGCGGGCTCGGGGCGGCCGCGCTCATCGTGCTGGCCCGGCCGACCGCGGTGCTGCTGGCCGCGGTCGCCTCCCATCCGCCACCGGTCGATGCGCTGGCCGGCGGAATCGCCTGGTTCGCACCCGGGCTGCTCGGGTATGGGCTCTTCGCGCTGCTGTCCCGGGCGCTCTACGCCGGGGCCAACGCCTACCCGGCCGCGGCCGCCACGGCGGTGGGCTGGGGGGCCGCCGCGGCGGCGGCGCTGGGGCTCGCGGTGACGCTGCCCGTCGCCGACCGGGTGGCCGCCGTGGCCGCCGCCAACTCGGTCGGCATGCTGGTGCTGGGGGCGGCGCTGCTGGTCGCGGTCCATCGCCGGGCCGGTGCGGAGGCGTTGGCGGGCACCTGGCGTACCACCGCCGGGTCTTGTCTTTCGGCAGCGGCCGCCGTGGCCGCCGGCCTGTTCGTCCGGGCGCATCTGACAACCCCGGGTGTGGGCGGGGCCGTCGTGCAGGGCATGCTGTGCGGGGTCGTGGTGGCGGTGGTGTTCCTCGCCGGGGCAGGCGTGACGGACCGCCGAGCCCTGCAGCGACTGGTCAGGAGAAGGGACGGTTAGGTGGGCGCCCGCATCGCGTTGGTCCTCGCGTCGAGCACGGGCGGCATCGGCCGGCACGTCGGCATGCTCGCCGAAGGCCTGGTCGCACGCGGCCACCAGGTCAGCGTGCACGGGCCCGCCGACACGGACGAGCAGTTCGGCTTCGCCGCCCGAGGGGCGCGGTTCGTACCGGTGGAGATCCCGGCCAGCCCGCAGCCCGGCGACGTGCTCGCGGTCCGCGCCCTGCGCCGCTCGGTGCGCGGCGCCGACGTGATCCACGTGCACAGCCTGCGGGCCGGGCTCGTCGCCGCGCTGGCCCGCCCGGCCGGCACCCCGCTCGTCGTCACCTGGCACAACCTCGTGCTGGCCACGGGGCTTCGGGCCAAGCTCTACCACCCGCTGGAGCGGCGGGTGGCCCGGGCCGCCGACGTGACCCTCGCCGTCTCCACCGACCTCGTCGCCCGGGCCCGCGAGCTCGGCGCCCGCGACGTGCAGCTGGCCAAGGTGCCGGCGCCGGTGCCGCGGCCGATCGGCAAGGACCGCGAGGCGGTGCGCGCGGAGCTGGGCGCCGAGCCGGGGCAGCCGCTGGTACTGGCGGTGGGCCGGCTGCACCCGCAGAAGGGCTTCGAGACGCTCGTCTCCGCGGCCGCCCGCTGGCGGGACCGGGACCCCGAGCCGTTCGTGGCGATCGCCGGCAGCGGGCCGTCGTACATGTCCCTGGCCCAGCGCATCTCCGTCGAGCACGCCCCGGTGCACCTGCTCGGCTACCGCGACGACGTGCCCGACCTGCTCGGCGCGGCCGACCTCGTCGTGGCCACCAGCGTGTGGGAGGGCCAGCCGCTGTTCGTCCAGGAGACGCTGGCCGCGGGGGTACCGCTGGTCTCGACCGCCGTGGGTGGCGTCCCCGAGGTCGTCGGCGACGCCGCCCGGCTGGTCGAGCCGCACGACGTCGACGCCGTGGACGCCGCGGTCGTCGAGCTGCTCGACGACCCCGACGCGCGCGCGAAGCTGGCCCGCCGCGGGCAGGAGCGGGCCGCCACCTGGCCCACCGAGCGGGACACCATCGATCAGGTCGAGGCGGTGTACGCGCGGCTGCGCGGCCGCGGGGAGGGCTGATGCGGCACTGGCTGCATCGGTCCCTGCCGGCCCTGCTGGCGCTGCTCGCCGGCCTGCTCGGGCTGGTCGCCCTGATCCCGCGACCGGCCGCCGCCCCGGCCGCCCCGACCGCCGACTACGTGCTCATCGTCGGCGTCGCCGGGCTGCGCTGGGACGACGTCAACGCCACCGACACACCGGCGATGTGGCAGATGGCCCAGCACGGCGCCATCGGGGCGCTGTCGGTCCGCTCGGCCCGCCGGATCACCTGCGCCGGCGACGGCTGGCTGACCCTCGGGTCGGGCAACTTCGCCGTCTACACGCCCGGCGCGGTCACCCCGGCCTGCCCCGATCTCAACGTGCCGATCGCCGCCGACCAGTCCGGCGCCTCGCTGCCCGACCAGGGCGACATCGTGACCCGCAACCGCAGCCTGCACTGGGGCGCCCAGCCCGGTGCCCTGGCCGAGGGCGTGCGCTGCACCACCGCCATCGGGCCCGGGGCGGCCCTGGCCGCGGCCCGCCCGTACGGCAGGATCGACCGCTACTCCGAGACGCTGGACGACGGCCTGCTGTCGGCCTGCGCGCTCACCATGATCGACCTCGGGCAGATCGCCGGGGACGACCCCGCCTCGCGGGCCGCCAACGCCCGCCGGGTCGACGCCTCCCTCGCCTCGATCCTCGCCGCCCGCCCCGAGCGCTCGGTCGTCGTGCTGGCCGGCCTCTCCGACGTCGACGCCACCAGCAGGCTGCACGTGGCCATCGCCCAGGGCCCCGGGTTCGGCGGCGGCTGGCTCATCTCCCCGACGACGTCGCGCCCGGGCTACGTGCAGGTCGTCGACCTCGCCCCGACCGCGCTGGCAGCCCTGGACCGGCCGGTGCCCGGCAAGCTCTTCGCCGGCGGGGCCGCCTCCGAGAGCGACGGCGGCCGCCCGTCCGACGTCGCCGCGGCGGTCAGCCGGCTGGCCGACGCCGACCGGGAGGCGACCGTCCAGCGCCGGGTCGGCACCAACTTCTTCACCACCCTCGTCGTGGCCGAGCTGCTGCTGTTCCTGGCGTGCGTCCCGCTGCTGCAGCGGGCCCGGCGCCCGGCCGGGCCGCTCACCCACCGGCCCGTCCCGCGGCCGGTCGTGCGCGCCGCCGAGGTGCTGCTCATCGCCGCCTCGCTGGCCGTGTCGGCCGCGCTCGTGGCCGACCTGCTGCCCTGGTGGCGGTGGTCGCGGCCGGGCTGGGGCTTCGGCGGGGTCACCATCGGCGTGCTGGCCGTGGCCACCTTCGCCATCGCCTACCTGAGCCGGCGCAGCCGCGCGATCGCCCCGCTCGGCGGGGTGGCCACCGTTGCGGCCCTCGCGGTCGCCTTCGACGTGCTCACCGGCTCTCGGCTGCAGCTCAACGGCGTGGCCGGCTACTCGGCCGCGATCGGCGGCCGCTACGCCGGCGTCGGCGTGATCGGCCTCGGCCTGCTCGTCACCGGCGCGCTGCTCGGCGGGGCCGCGCTCGCCCAGCGGTACGAGCGGCGGTGGCGCCCGTTCGTCATGGCCGTCATCGGCGCGGTCGGCATGGTGGTCGTCGGCAGCCCGTACCTCGGCGCCGACGCCTTGGGCGCGGTGGCCCTCACCGCCGGGGTGTGCGTCGCCGCGGCGATGGCCGTCGGCGGCTGGCTCAGCATGACCCGGCTGCTGTGGGCGGGCGCGGCCGCGCTCTTCGTCACCGCCGGCTTCGCGGTGCTCGACCTCTTCCGGCCGCTCGAGCAGCGCAGCAGCGTCGGGCGCGCGCTGGTGCGCACCCAGGACGGCACCATCGGGTTCATCGCCCGCCGCATCGCCGAGGCCGACGTCGTGACCACGGTGACGAGCCCGCTCACGGTGCTCGTGCTGGGCGCCCTGGTGTACGCCACCTTCGTCCTCCTGCGCGACTGGGGCGGCGTCCGCCGGCTGCTCGGCGTGTTCCCGCCGGTGCGCGGCGCGCTGTCGGGCCTCGTCGTGGCGGCGCTGCTGGCCGGGATCGTCGAGGGCGTCTCGTTCAACGTCCTGGGGGCCGCCCTGGCCACCGCGCTGCCGCTGGTGGTGCTGTCCTGCCTGCGGGTGCTCGACCACGCCGACGACCGCAGCCAGCCCGCCCCGCGCATTCCCGAGACGGCCCTCGAGAGCTAGGGCCAACCGCGGCCATCAGCGCTCGCCGAACCAGTCCACGGACGGGACGGGACCGAGGTCCATGGACTCCACGACGTCGGGGGCGGGCGCGTCGGCCGTCAGGCTGTAGTCGCCGAACTTGACCAGCAGGGCGGGGACGCCGTTGAGCAGCCAGGCGTCGGTACCGCGGACGCGGGTCTGGGCATGGCCGCCCAGGGCCTCCAGGCCCTCGCCGACGCCGGGGCCCATCGTGACCCGCGTGACGTCGGGCGACTCCAGGACCTGCAGCCAGTGCAGGGCGATGGTGTCGACGGTGAGCGTGAAGTGCCACGCCGGGCTGCCGGCGAAGCGCGGGCCGACGGCGACCGTGCGCTGGTCGCGCTGCAGGGAACGGGCGAACTGCAGTGCCCGCTCGACGGCCGCCTCCATGTCGGCGTCGTCGAAGGCGGTCACGGTGAGCTCGGGCTCGCCGGCGGGCTGCCACGTCAGGGTGAGGCCGCGCTCGTCGTAGGCCAGGCGGCCGGGCACGCCGTTGATGTCGACGTCCTGCGGGTCTCCCGTGCGGTCGCGGAGGAACGGACCGAACGGGCCGGTGTAGAGGCCGAGCATCTTCCGCTCGTAAAGGGGCTGCGTGTACACCGACCAGCGCCGGCCCACGCCGGTGACCCGGTCGCCGGTCCCGACGGCCTCGACGGCGACCAGGCCGTAGCGGTCGGGCAGCCAGCCGGGGCCCCACTGGACCGGTGGGCGGGCCCAGCCGCCGCCGGGGCCGGCGGACACGCCCGGGAAGTCGCCGTGGCCGGTCGGGGGAGTCGGGGGCGTGGTGCGCCGGTGGGGCCCCAGCAGGTCGCGGGCGGCGAGGGCGGCCCCGCCGGTCGCGGCGACGGCGGCGGTGGCCCCGGCCAGCCGCAGCAGCAGGCGGCGCTGCCGGTAGGCCCGCGCCCGCGCCTCCAGCCGCGCCCGGATGCGCTGCTCCGGGTGCGCCTCGTCGGCCAGGGCCGCGACCGCCTCCCGGATCGCGTCGAGGTCGTTGCTCATCGTTGCTCCAAGCTCGGCTGAGGCGCGATGCCGCGCAGCGTGGCGAGGGCCCGGGAGGCCTGGGTGCGCACGGTCACGAGGCTGCAGCCCATGAGCACCGCGATGTCGGCGTCGGACATGTCCTCGAGGTACCGCAGCACGACGACGATCCGCTGCTTGGTCGGCAGCTGCCGGATCATCCGGACCAGCGCGTCTCGCTGCGCGACCCGCTCGTCGACGTCGAGGCCGGCGGGCGGGGCGGAATGGTTGGCCCACTCCCGCCGGAGCCGGGCCGCGACCTGGCGGCGGGCGGAGGTCAGCTCGTTGATGACCATCCGCCGCACGTACGCCTCGGGCGAGTCCATCGCCGCGATGCGCGCCCAGCGCGGCTGGGCCTTGATCAGGACGTCCTGCAGGATGTCCGCACCGGTGTCGGGATCCCCGGCCAGCGCGGTGGCGTAGCGGCTGAGCGCCGCCAGCCGCGCGCCGAGGAACTCCTCGAACGTGACCCTCATGGGTTGCACGCTCTATTCACGACGCCGGGCGGTCGATATGTTGCAGGCGCTCAGCGAAGGATGGGCGTGTCCAGGCTGCGGGAGCGGCCGCGGAACTCGGCCAGCACGGTGCCGTCGGCGCGGGTCACGGTGACGTCGTAGAGGCCGGAGCGGCCGCGGCGGCTCCGCTCGACGGCGGTGGCGGTGAGCACGTCGCCGGCCCGGACCGGCTCGAGGAACGTCACGTCGGCGCCGGCGGCCACCGTGACCCGGTCGTAGGTGTTGCAGGCGAAGGCGAACGCGGTGTCGGCGAGCAGGAAGACGAACCCGCCGTGGCCGATCGCGTGCCCGTTGAGCATCGCCCCGGTGACCGTCATGGTCGCGACGGCCCGGCCGGGGCCCACGCCGGCGATGCCGATGCCGAGGCCGCGGGAGGCGGTGTCCTCGGCGTACAGCTTCGCGGCGCAGGCCTCGGCCAGGTCCTGTGGTGTCATGTCGCCGCGGAGGCCGGGCGAAGGGTGTCGAAGCCGCGCAGCTTGGACTGCGCCGCCGCCAGCACGCCGACCACGCAGGCGGCGTTGGTGATTTCGCCGGAAAGGGCCATGGTCACCGCGGTGTCGAGGTCGACCCAGTGCAGCTCCAGCTCGGCCTCCTCGTGGGTGCGCTCGTGGCGCTCCTCCGGCGGGACCGGGCCGATCTCGCGGGCCAGGAACAGCCGGATCCGCTCGTTGGAGCAGCCGGGGCTGGGGTGCACGTCGGCCAGCAGGTCCCAGCGGGCGGCGACCAGGTCCACCTCCTCGGCGAGCTCCCGGGCGGCCGCGTCGACCAGCGACTCGCCCGGCACGTCGATGAGCCCGGCCGGCAGCTCCCACAGCACCTGGCGCACCGCCGGGCGGTACTGCCGCACGAGCGCGACCCGCCCGTCGGCGTCGAGGGCCACCACGCCGACGGCGCCGACGTGGACCAGATAGTCGCGGTCCACGACCTCGCCGCCGGGCATCTCGATCGCGTCGGTGACGACGGAGAACACCCGGTTGCGCAGGCGCTCGGTGTGGGAGCGCACCTCGTAGGTCGTCACGCGTCCACCGTCTCCAGCTCCACCGGCAGGCGATCGGCCGCGTTGTAGGCGACCGCGGCACCGACGAACGCGGCGAACAGCGGGTGGGCCCGGGTCGGGCGGGACTTGAGCTCCGGGTGGGCCTGGGTGGCCACGAAGAACGGGTGCTGCTCGCGGTCGAGCTCGACGAACTCGACCAGCCGGCCGTCCGGCGAGGTGCCGGAGATTCGCAGGCCGGCCTCGGTCATCGCGTCGCGGTACGCGTTGTTGACCTCGTAGCGGTGCCGGTGGCGCTCGGAGACCTCGGTCTCGCCGTAGGCGTCGGCGACCAGGGTGCCCGGGGTCAGCACGGCCGGGTAGGCGCCCAGCCGCATCGTGCCGCCCAGGTCGCCCTTGCCGGCCACGATGTCCTGCTGGTCGGCCATGGTGGAGATCACCGGGTCGGGGGCGTCGGCGTCGAACTCCAGCGAGTTGGCGCCCTTGACGCCGGCCACGTGGCGCAGCACCTCGATGGTCATGCACTGCAGGCCGAGGCACAGGCCCAGGGTCGGGATGCCGCGCTCGCGGGTGTGCTGCGCCGCGCCGATCTTCCCCTCGATGCCCCGCACCCCGAAGCCGCCGGGGATGATCACGCCGTCGACGCCGGCCAGCGCCTGCGCGGCCCCCTGCGGGGTCGTGCACGCGTCGCTGGGCACCCAGCGGATCTCGACCCGGGCCCGGTGGGCGAAGCCGGCGGCGCGCACCGCCTCGGTGACCGAGAGGTAGGCGTCGGGCAGGTCGACGTACTTGCCCACGATCGCCACAGTGACCGTCTGGCGCGGGTGGTGCACCCGGTCGAGCAGGTCGTCCCACTTCTTCCAGGCCACGTCGCGGAAGGAGAGGCCCAGGCGCCGCACCACGTAGGCGTCGAGGCCCTCCTCGTGCAGCACGCGGGGGATGTCGTAGATGGACGGGGCGTCGGGGGCGGACACGACCGCCTCGGCGTCGACGTCGCAGTACAGGGCCAGCTTGTTCTTGGTTTTGTCGGGGATCTCCCGGTCCGACCGGCAGACCAGCGCGTCGGGCTGGATGCCGATGCTGCGCAGCGCGGCCACCGAGTGCTGGGTCGGCTTGGTCTTGAGCTCGCCGCTGGGGGCCAGGTAGGGGACCAGGGAGACGTGCAGGAAGAAGCAGTTGTCCCGGCCGATGTCGTGGCGGACCTGGCGGATCGCCTCCAGGAAGGGCAGCGACTCGATGTCGCCGACGGTCCCGCCGACCTCGGTGATCACCACGTCCGGCGCGACCCCGTCGGCGTCGGGGGCCGACATCGCGCGGATGCGGGCCTTGATCTCGTTGGTCACGTGGGGGATGACCTGGACGGTGTCGCCGAGGTACTCGCCGCGCCGCTCCTTGGCGATGACCGCCGAGTAGATCTGGCCGGTCGTCACGTTGGCGTTGCGGGAGAGGTCCTGGTCGAGGAACCGCTCGTAGTGGCCGATGTCGAGGTCGGTCTCGGCGCCGTCTTCGGTGACGAACACCTCGCCGTGCTGGAACGGGTTCATCGTCCCAGGGTCGACATTGAGGTAGGGGTCGAGCTTCTGCATGACGACCCGCAGTCCGCGGGCGCTCAACAGGCTGCCCAGGCTCGAGCCGGTGAGGCCCTTGCCGAGTGAGGAGGCAACGCCCCCGGTGACGAAGATGTGCTTAGCCTGCCGGCTCGCACCGGACCGTGCTGTTGAGGACAAAGCCTGCTCCCGTGGGGTTCGTCACGCTGCCGAGTCAGCGATCCACGGGAGTCCAGCCTAACACCAGGTAAACGGCAGTGCAGAAGACACACCTGGCGTCACACACGTCACACAGCCGCGATGTCGCGCGACGTCCACACCCGCCGGTCCGGCCGGTGCCGCGCCACCTCCAGCATGGCCCGCCCCAGCTGGGAGGTGCTGGTCGCGATGCCCGGCGCGAACCGCACCAGCAGCGCCGACAGCGGGCTGAGCAGGGCATACATCGCCCGGTAGAGGCGCACCTTGGAGCGGGCGCCGTGCTCCGGGCGGATGAAGCCGGGCCGGAACGCGTAGGCCGTCAGGTCCAGGGCGGCGACGTCGTCCTCGGTCTGGCCCTTGACCCGGGCCCACATCTGCCGGCCGCCGGTGTCCGTGCCGGCGCCGGAGACGAAGACGAAGACCATGCCGGGGCGCTGCTCGGCCATGCGCCGGGCCGCGGCCAGCGTGTAGTCGTAGGTGATGCGGCGGTACAGCGTTTCGGACATCCCGACCGAGCTCACGCCGAGGCAGAAGAAGCAGGCGTCGTACGCCCCGAAGTCCACGCCCTCGAAGTCGGTGAAGTCCTCGTGGCGGATCTCGCGCAGCTTCGGATGGGCCACGCCTGTCGGCGCGCGGGTCACCACCAGGACCTCGACGACGTCGGCGGCGCGCAGGCACTCGCGCAGCACGCCCTGGCCCACCATGCCGGTCGCCCCGAAAACGATGACCCTCATGGCTCTCATTCTGCCCGGATCGCCGAGAGGGTGGCGCCTTCCAGCGTCGTGTACAGGTCGGAGTCGGTGAAGCCCGGCTCGGTCTCCTCGCCGACGTAGACGTCGACGTGCTTGCTGCCGCCCAGGCCGGGGGTGAACTCGTCGACGATGGTCCAGGTCGGGGCCTTCAGCCGGGCGCACACCTCGGCGGTGACCCCGGCGGTGCCGCAGCGCATGATCGTGAAGCGCGAGCCGGCCTTGAGCACGCCGCTGTCGGCCGCGGCCGAGTTCCACGGCTGCAGCGGGCGGCCGGCGGTGTCGCGCGGGGCGGTGTCCATCCAGTAGCCGGTGTCGTAGGACCAGTTGAGGTACCGCCCGTCGGCGGTCTTGCCGGTGCCCTCGTCCTTGACCGCCTTGACGAACGAGGCCGGGAAGTCGCCGAGCGGCCGCTGGTTGCGGTTCTTGTCACAGTCGATGGTGGGGCAGCCCGTGACCGCGGTCTTCTTGTCGGTGTGCAAGGTCTCCACCGCCGTGTAGTAGACGGTGACCTCCCAGCCGGCGAGCTCCACCGGGCTCCCCGTGGCGAGGCTGACGGCGAGGCTGGGGTACGCGCCGGTCGCCGGCGGGTGGCCGGGCGACTCGCTGATCACCGCCGCCGGTTCGTCGTGGCCGCCGCACCCGGCAACGCATTCGGCGACCAGGAGGACGGCGCAGAGCGCGGGTGCGATTCGGCGGGACATATCTGGATTTTCGCCGATTATTCGTCCGGGCGGCGGCGTTCCTGCTTGCGAATGGCGGTCCGGCGCTTGTCGTCGAGGCGCCGCTGTACCGCGCCCTTGGAGGGCTTCGTCCGTTTGCGTGGCCGGGGCGGCGGCGCGATCGCGGCCGCGATGGCCGCCACCAGGCGTTCCTCGGCCGCCCGCCGGTTCTGCAGCTGCGAGCGGTGCTCCGACGCCACGATCGACAACACCCCGTCGATCAGCCGCCCGGCCAGCCGCTGCAGGGCCCGCTCCTTGAGCGGCTCGGGCAGTGCTTCCGTTGCGGCCAGGTCGAACCGGAGCTCGACCCGCGAGTCGGTGGTGTTGACCGACTGCCCGCCGGGGCCGCCGGAGCGGCTGAACCGCCACGCCAGCTCCGCCCGCGGCAGAACTATGTCGTCGGTCACCCGCAGATCGTCGTCCATGCCGTCCAGGATGCGAGATGGGGAATGCATGTTGCACCGCAGGGGTGACTTGACATCGGGCCGGCTTCCGCTGGGGGTAGTCTCAGCCGGGGCGAAGCCGCTTGGGAAAGGTGGCACCGTGGCTGAGGCCGTTCAGACGACGGCGCTACTGGTCGAGGATTTCGGCGTCGCGCAGATCACCCCGGTGCGTCACGCCGTGAGCCGGGGCGCCGCCATGGCGGGGCTGCTGGGGCAGCGCCTCGAAGACTTCGTGCTCGCGGTGAACGAGATCGTCACCAATGCGGTCCGGCACGCGGGCGGCGGCGGCACGCTGCGCCTGTGGGTGTCCGACGGGGTCGTGGTGTGCGAGGTCACCGACAAGGGCGAGGGCATCCCCGACGAGCGGCTCAGCGGAGGAGAGGCCCTCCCGCCCAGCTACGCCGTCAGCGGGCGCGGGCTGTGGCTGGCCCGGCACCTGGTCGACGACGTCACCGTAAGCACCGGCGAGGCCGGAACAATTGTGAGGCTGAGCAGCAAGACATCGGTCTAACATCGGGCCGTGCTGCGACCCGACTACCCGATCCGCACCGAGCGCCTCCTGCTGCGCCCCTTCGCCGACCCCGACCTCGACGACCTGCACGCCCTCACCGGGGATCCGGAGGTGGTGCGGTACCTCTACTGGGACGTGCACACCCTGGAGGAGACCCGCGCCGCGCTGACCAGGCGGATGGGCCAGGACGCGCTGACCGAGGAGGGGCAGTGGCTCGTCCTCGCGCTGGACCTCGACGGCACGGTGATCGGGCAGGTCGTGCTCAAGTGGGCCAGCGCCGAGCACCGGCAGGGCGAGCTCGGCTTCGTGCTCAACCCGGCCTACCACGGCAAGGGCTACGCCCGCGAGGCGGCCGAGGCGATGCTGGGGCTGGCCTTCGACGGGCTGGGGCTGCACCGGGTCTTCGGCGCCTGCGACACCCGCAACGAGGGCTCCTGGCGGCTGCTGGCCCGCCTCGGCATGCGCCGGGAGGCGCACTTCGTCGAGGACGAGATCTTCAAGGGCTCGTTCGGCGACCAGTACATCTACGCCATCCTGGACCGCGAGTGGCGCTCGCTTCAGTCGACCTCGTCGACGTAGCGCCAGGCGCCGTCGACCTTCACGAAGCGGCTGCGGTCGTGCATGGTGCCCGGGCGGCCGTCGGCCACGTAGCGGGCCCGGAACTCGACGATGCCCTCGGTGTCGAACAGCCCACCGCCGACCCGGTCCAGGATCGCCAGGCCCTGCCAGTTCTGGTCGGCCTCCAGCGTGAGCGCCCGCGGGCGGGTCTTCTCGTGCCAGGTGCGCAGCAGGAACTTCCGGTCGCCCACGACGTACGCGCAGTAGCGGGCCCGCATGAGCAGCTCGGCGCTCGGCGGCTCGGCGCCGCGGTGGTACTTGCCGCAGCAGTCGTCGTACGGTTCGCCGAGTCCACACGGGCAGTTGTTCATGCCGAACATTGTTCCCGATGGGCCTGCGGCGACACCCCGCGGACCCGTTTGAAGGCGGCGCTGAGGGCGAAGGCGCTGCCGTAGCCGACCCGCCGGGCCACGGCGGCCAGGGTGGCGTCTGGCTCCAGCAGGAGGTCGGCCGCCAGGGCCAGCCGCCAGCCGGCGAGGTAGGCCATCGGCGGCTCCCCGACCAGCTCGGTGAAGCGGCGGGCCAGCAGCGCGCGGGAGACCCCGACCTTGGCCGCGAGGCCGGCGACCGTCCACGGCCACTCCGGGTTGTGGTGCAGCAGCTGCAGGGCCGGGCCGGCGATCGGGTCGGACTGGGCGCGGTACCAGCCCGGCGCGCCCGAGGACGGCTTGGCCAGCCAGGTGCGCAGCGCGGTGATCAGCACGAGGTCGAGCAGCCGGTCCAGCACCGCCACCTGGCCCGGCCGGTCCTTGGCGATCTCGTCGGCCAGCAGCGCTACCAGCGGCGAGTCCCAGTCGGCCCGCGGCACCACCAGCACCCGCGGCAGCGCGCCGAGCAGTCGCTGGCTGACCTCGCCGGCCGCCTGGTAGGCGCCGGTGAGGATGAGCGTCGGGCCGTCCGGGTCGGTGCCCCAGGTGCGCACCCCGAGGTGCATGACCTCGGCCAGGTCCGCGCCGTCCGGGGTGGTGCAGCGCTGCCCGGGGTGGATCACGATCTGTGGCGCGGTGCCGGGCGGCTCGGCGACCGTGTAGGGGTCCGGTCCGCGGATCACCATCACGTCACCCGGGCCGGCCGCCACCGTCTCGCCGTCGTCGCCGACGTAGTGCGCCTCGCCGCGCACCACCGCCGCGACCGCCAGGGCCGCCTCGTCGCGGATGCGCAGCGACCACGGCGGGGTGAGCACCGAGCGGAGCAGGAACGCGCCCCGGGCGCGGGGGCCGTCGAGCAGGGCGGTGAGCGCATCCATGGCCCCACCGTAGACGCCGGCTTATGCATCGGCGCGTCCTGGCCATGGTACGTCTCGCGGCGGCCGGATTCACTGATCACCATGAGAAACGCAGTCCTCGCCGCGACCGCATTGCTCGTCGGCCTCTCCGCCGGCGTCTTCTTCGCCTACTCCACGTCGGTCATGCTCGCCCTGCGCAAGGTCGAGGACCGCACCTTCATCGACGTCATGCAGAAGATCAACACGGCCATCCTCAACGGCTGGTTCCTGACCGCGTACGTCGGCGCGCTGCTGCTGGCCGTCGCGGCCGTCCTGCTGCACCTCGCGCCCGGGCACCGCGCCCCGCTGCCCTGGCTGCTGGCCACGCTGGTCCTCTACGGCATCGTCTTCGTCGTCACCGCGGCGCTGAACGTGCCGATGAACGACACCCTCGACGCCGCCGGGCCGGCCGCGGCGATCGCCGACCCGGCCGCGGTCCGCCAGGCGTTCGAGGGCCCGTGGGTGGGCTGGAACACCGTGCGGACCGTCGCCTCGGCGGGTTCGCTGCTGACCCTGGCCATCGCGCTGATCAGAGCGTGATGGCCCGCTTGGCCCGGTCGATCGACTCCTCCGACGCCGGGCCTCCCGGGTTCTCGGTGGCCAGGGCCTGGTTCGCCGCCACGAAGGGCCGCATCCGCTCGTCGTACTCGTCGAGGGCTGATGGCCGACGCCGCATACGGGGAGCTCGGGAACGACTCGATCGAGGGTTCGCCGCGGGAGCAACTCGAACGGGTCGGGCGGACGTTGTGGGGGCTCTATCGGCGCCACCCGTGGCTGGCCCACGTCACGCCGCTGACCCGGCCCCTTCCGCTGCCCAACCTGCTGCGGCACGGCGAGGCGATCCTGCGCGCGCTGGACAGCCGCGGGCTGTCGCCGTCCGCGCGGCTGGATGTGCAGATCATGCTGTACACCCACATCCAGGGCCTGGCCGTCCAGCTGGAGGCCGAGGCCCAGGCCCAGGCGGCGACGGGCCTGTCAGAGGACGACTGGATGTCGCTGCACGGGCCGGGGCTGGACGCGATCGCGGCGAGCGGGTGGTATCCGCACTTCAGCGCGTTGATGGACGGCTTCGGGCCGGACGGCTACGACCTGGATCTGGACCGTATCTTCGAGCTGGGCCTGCGCACGCTGCTGGACGGGCTGGACTTCGGTTAGGGCCGGCGACGCAACGCCGGTGGGTCCGGACCCCGGGCTGGGCCCGCTCGTCACCCCGGTTTCGGTGACGAGCGGGCCCGGGCGGATCGCCGGACGCGACGCCGTCCGGATGTCCGCAGCGGGTCGTTACGCCGGTGCGACGGGCAGCCAGAGCTCGCAGGTCGCGGTGCTGAAGTCGTCCGCACGCTCGAGCACCGCGACGATCTCCGGACCTGGCCGCAGGCGCCACGGGTTGGAGGGGAACCACTCGGTCGCGGTCGCGGCCCACGCCTCCTGCAGGGCCTGCGGATACGGGCCCGCGGTCCGGAAGACCGCCCACCTGCCGGCCGGGACCTCGATGGCGTCGAGGTCCTCGGGGACCGGCGTATCCGCGCAGACGGCGACCCCGTGCAGGTAGGTCAGTTCGCTACCTTCGGTGCGGTCGGGATCGAGGTCGTCGCTGACCGCGAGCAAGCCCGCTGGCTCGGTGTTGCTCAGGGCCTTCAGGCGCCCGTGCTCCTCCTTCGGCAGCGCGGTGACGTGCTGCTGGATGTGCGGGTTGACGCCCTGGTGGATCAGCGGAACGCGGGCCGCGTGCCCCACGAGCCGGAACCCGGGGTGGTCGACGACGCGGGTGTCCATGCGTTTGCTCCCTTCGACGGTCAGGCGGAACCTGAGCTGTGGTTGTGTGCGAAGGGGGCCTCCGTCGCGGCGGACGTCACCGGGGCCGGCGCCGTGGACTGCCCGGAACGCTCGTCCGAACGCCTCGGTCGAGCCGTATCCGTGCCGGACCGCGATGGTCAGCAGATCCTCCTCGCCGCGGACCACATCGGCGGCGGCGACGGTCATGCGGCGGCGGCGCACGTACTCCGACAGCGGCATGCCGGCCAACGACGAGAACATCCGCCGGAGGTGGTACTCGGTCGTGCCGAGCGTCCTGGCCACATCCTTGACGTCGAAATCCTCGGTGAGGCTTTCCTCGACAAGGTCGACGAGCCGGTTGAGTGCCGAGATCATGAGGCCTCCTTCCGATGTCAACCTTGGCCGAAGGCACACCGGTCGCACCCGATCACTGTGGCCCGATCCGATCATCCGGATCTGCGTCAGCGCACCGGGACAGGGGCGCCTCCGGCGACCCTCGGCCGATCAGCCGAGGGGCTGGAACTGCCAGCGCTGGTTGGTGGAGTTGTCGCAGTCCCACTGGCGGGCCGCCGCGCCCGGGCTGGGGTTGCCCGAGTCGATGCCGATGCAGCGGCCGCTGTTGAGGCTCACCAGCTGGTAGCCGTCGCCGTTGCGGACCAGCTTCCACAGCTGGTTGGGGCCGCCGTGGCAGTCCCAGATCAGGATCTGCGCGCCGTTGTCCTTCGAGCCGCCGTTGACGTCCAGGCACCGGTTGTCGGCGGCGTTGACGAATTCGAAGGTGTCCTGCGTGTCGTTCATGGCGCGGGGTACCCACACCATCGTGGTGTTGTTGCCGTCGCACTGCTGCTGCGACGCGTTGCCCCCGTTGCCCTGGTTGGCCTGCATGCACAGGCCGGAGTGGTCGGGGCGCATCAGCGTCGGCTTGGCCGCGAGCAGCGCCGCCTTGGCCGGGGTGGGGGAGGCGGTCGGCGACGGCGGGGGCGCGGCCGAGGAGGCGGCGGGTGGCGGGGCGGCCGGTGACGCAGCGTTGCTGGCCGGGCCCGGCTGGCCCGCGGCGCCGGTGGCCTGCGGCGGCTGCGAGCGGAAGGCCTGCACGGCGAAGACGATGCCGGCGATCACCGCCACCACGAGAAAGCCGAACGCGCCGAAGAGCAACTTGTCAGGCTTGGGTGCGGGGGGCGTGGGACGCGGCCCGCCGTACACGGTCATGGCCGTGAAGCATAGATCAGCCGGTCGGGCGACACAGTGTCAATCCGCCCGCGTAGGAGTTCACACTGTGCAGCCCGCACGGCCCGGTTGACGGCCATAAACTCCGGCGTATGCACACAGCGTAACGGTGCGCTGAGTGGAGAGGGGTCCAACGTGAAGGTCGCAATTCCGCGCGAGGTCAAGAACCACGAGTACCGCGTGGCGATCACACCCGCCGGCGTCCACGAGCTCGCCGCGAACGGGCACGAGGTCTTCGTCGAAACCGGCGCGGGCGAGGGCTCGTCGATCACGGACCAGGAGTACCGCGAGGCCGGCGCCACGATCCTGCCGGACGCGGACGACACCTGGGCCGAGGGCGACCTGGTGCTCAAGGTCAAGGAGCCGATCGCCGAGGAGTACCACCGGATGCGCGCCGGGCAGGTCCTCTTCACCTACCTGCACCTGGCCGCCTCCCGCGACTGCACGCAGGCGCTGATCGACAGCAAGGTCACCGGCATCGCCTACGAGACGGTCGAGCTGCCCGACCGGTCGCTGCCGCTGCTCGCCCCGATGTCCGAGGTCGCCGGCCGGCTGGCGCCGCAGGTCGGGGCCTACCACCTGATGCGCGCCGGCGGCGGGCGCGGCGTGCTGCTCGGCGGCGTGTCCGGCGTCTACGCGGCCAAGGTCGTCGTCATCGGCGCCGGCGTCTCCGGCCTCAACGCGGCCGCGATCGCGGTGGGCATGCAGGCCGAGGTGCTACTGCTGGACAAGAACATCTCCCGGCTGCGCGGCGCCGACGCGATCTACCAGGGCCACCTGCAGACGATCGCCTCCAACGGCTATGAGATCGAGCGGGCCGTGCTCGACGCCGACCTCGTCATCGGCGCCGTCCTGGTGCCCGGGGCCAAGGCCCCGAAGCTCATCACCAACGAGCTGGTCAAGCGGATGAAGCCGGGCAGTGTGCTCGTCGACATCTCGATCGACCAGGGCGGCTGCTTCGAGGACTCCCGCCCGACCACGCACGCCGAGCCCACCTACAAGGTGCACGACTCGATCTTCTACTGCGTGGCGAACATGCCCGGGGCGGTGCCGCACACCAGCACCTACGCGCTCACCAATGTGACGTTGCCGTACGCCCTGGAGCTGGCCAACCGCGGCTGGCGCGACGCCCTGCGCCGCGACCAGGCGCTGGCCCTGGGCCTGAACACGCACGACGGCCACGTCACCTACGGCCCGGTGGCCGACGCGCACGGGATGGGTCACATTGCCCTGGCGGACGTCCTGGCATAGAACACCATGGTGGCAGTCGACGGCGGGGGAGCGGGCGCGCGGCTGAGCCGCGCCGTCGACACCTACCTGGACCACCTGACCGTCGAGCGGGCGCTCGCGGTGAACACACTCGCGTCGTACCGCCGCGACCTGGACCGCTACGTCGAGTGGCTGGTCGCGGCGGGGGTGTCCGACCTGTCCGACGTCACCACCCGGGACATCGCCGCCCACGTCGCCGACCTGCGCGCCCCGGCCGGCGACGCCTCGCCGCTGTCGGCCTCCTCCGCCGCCCGGGCCGCCAGCGCCGTGCGCGGCCTGCACCGCTTCGCCCTGCTGGAGGGCCTGGCCCCGAGCGACCCGTCCCGCGAGGTGAAGCCGCCGTCGCTGCCCAAGCGGCTGCCCAAGGCCCTCGACGTGGACCAGGTGGCGCGCCTGCTGGCCGTGCCGGCCCAGGCCGCGGCCGGCCCCCTGGAACTGCGCGACGCCGCACTGCTGGAGTTCCTGTACGGCACCGGCGCCCGCATCTCGGAGGCGGTCGGCATCGCCGTCGACGACCTCGACCTGGACGCCCGGCCCGGCATGGTGGTGCTGCACGGCAAGGGCGGGAAGACCCGCCTGGTGCCGATGGGCAGCTACGCGCGCACGACGCTGGACGCGTACCTCGTGCGCGGCCGGCCTTCCCTGGCGGCCAACGGGACCGGGTCGCCCAACGTGTTCCTCAATGCGCGCGGGGGGCCGTTGTCGCGGCAGAGCGCGTGGACCATTCTGCGCAAGGCGGCGGACCGGGCGGGGCTGCCGGTCGACGGGCCGTCCGGGGTGTCGCCGCACACGCTGCGGCACTCCTTCGCCACGCACCTGCTCGACGGCGGGGCCGACATCCGGGTGGTGCAGGAGCTGCTCGGACACGCCTCGGTGACCACGACGCAGGTGTACACGCTGGTGACCGTCGACCGCCTGCGCGAGATCTACGCGACCGCTCACCCGAGAGCTCGCTGATCCGGGGCTTTTACGACAAGTCGGGCGACTTGTCGGATTTATACGATGCCGGGGTATAAATCGGATGAACTGGACATACCGGCACCCAGGCTCGACCAATTTATAGCGGGACAGGGCCCATCACCGCCGTCCACACTGATCAGGTGCCGGAACCAGACCTCAGCGAGCAGGAGTACCTGCGCCAGATCGAGCTGCTGGCCATCGATGTGGTCGACCAGGCCCGTGGCGAGGGATGGCTGAGCTACCAGCCCGATCCCGACCAGGCCACGCCGTTGCAGCGTGCGGTCAACGAGTTGGCCCGGCAGGTACGCCACCACCACTTCGACGGCGACGGCTGTCTGGACGACGACCGGGCGGTGCTCCACCTGGGCGGCGCGGCGTTGATCGCACCGGGCCGCACGCCGCAGGAGCATGACCTCTACCAGACCCGCTGCGCCGAACTGGGTGTCGAGACCCGCGCCGAAGGCTAGGCCCTGTGGCACACCTGGGACGGTCGGGCACGGGCGCACACCCTAGTGACCACCGCGCTCGCCACCACCCAGGGACTGCTGGACAACTGGTCACGTGGCCTCGACATCCACCCGGTCCGGCCGTACCGGACCCAGATCGCGGCGGTCGTCCGGGGCTGGGCCCAACCGATCGTCCTGTCCCCCAGCCACGCCACCACCATCGGCGTCGGCGGACGCTGACCAGACCCGTTCCGGCAAGCTGCCGACATCGACGAGCATCCACATTGCCGACGCCGCTACGCCGGCGACCGGCTGTTCTTGGCACGGCGGCGCTGGCAGGGAGGCCCCCAGGGCCGACCGGTTCGCCCAGTCTGGCTCGATAAGGCTTCGCTCTGATCGACCCAGACCAGGCGCTGACGGGAGCGGCGGAGCCCTGGTTGCGCGGACCGGAGTCCCAAAAAAGCACACGAGGGCCCACTCTCGCGAGCGGGCCCTCTTCGGGTGCGGCTACTTGTGGCGGTTGTACTTGCGCGGGGCCTTCGGGCTGCTGCCCTTGCCCACCCCGCCGCGGCCGCCGTGGTTGCCGGAGCCCGGCGGGAGCGAGCGGTTGGCCTGGGCGCGGCGGATGGCCTCGAGCGGGTTGGCCGGGGCGGACTCGTCGGTCTCGGCGGCCGGGTTGTCGGGCTGGTCTTCGGCAGGCATGTGAGCGTCTCCTTCGCGGGACGGGCAGAAGCGGCAAACACGACGACAGGCAGGCATGGCCGCGCGAACGCGAAGCGGGGAGTGATGAACCCACAACGGGGGCCGGCCGCAGAAGGAACAGCGGCGGGCACGCGCGGCGTCAGTGGGCTCAGAAACGCATGGGACCACGGTAACAGCACCCCGGCCGGTCGCGCACGTGCGTTTTACGTGCCGGCCGGGGTGTGTGCGCTACGGGAAGGTCTTCAGGGCCGAGGGCCAGGCCGAGAGGTTGTCCGGGTCCTCGGGCTTCATGGCGAGCGTGATCTGGCTGATCTGGACGTTGGACGTGGGCTTGATGCCGCTCAGATTGGCCTGGACGTACGTCGAACCGTCGCCCACCACGCGGGTGCACGTGCTCGAGTCCAGGCAGTCGAGGCGGTCGAGCCTCTTCGGGTCCGGGTCGGCGCGGCCCATCGACAGGGTCAGCACAGGGATGTTGTCGAAGTCGTAGGGGGCGTACAGCGGCAGCGAGGGCTGCTTCGGGGTCAGCCGGGCGGCGGAGACGACCCGGTTGATCGGGCTCATGCCGGTGCCGTAGCTCACGGACAGCAGCTGGTAGCCGCGGGGGAGCGGGCCCGGGACGAAGCCGACCGGGAACGGGCGGGTGGCGGCCGGGGTCAGGCCCTCGGCGATCGCCAGCAGCGTGTCGCGGTCGGGCACGGTTTCCCACGACGACCAGTAGATCGCCGCCCAGGCGCTGTCGGTGTACTGCCACGCCAGCGTCGGCACCGTCGGAGAGGCCTTCTGCGCCTTCAGCAGCTCGTTCGGCGAGACGGTGGGCGCGGTCGGGCCGCCGGCGTAGCGCAACACGCCCACGGCCGAGCCCACCCGGACCTTCTCGCCGCCCTTCTCGAAGTCCCGGGGCTCGAAGGCGCCCGGGCGGTAGACCACCAGGGTGCCGCCGCGCAGCAGGCCGGGCGCCCTCGACGGGACCGCAGGGCTGGCGCTGGTGGCCGGCGTGGCGACCGATGGGTTGGGTGCGCCGCCCACGCTGAGGCCGATGTCGATGGAGGACTGCTGGTAGGCCTGGGTGACCAGGTCGGGGTCGCTCACCAGGTAGTCGCCGGCGGTGTAGCCGCGGTAGTTGGTGACGAACGGCTGTGTGTCGGCGAACGCCGTCGGGACCGCAATGGCGGCCTGGGAGCCCAGGACGTGCGGGTCGACGGCCGGGGTCAGCGGGGCGGTCGGGCCGGTGACCAGCACGACGGTCGTGGCGAGGGCCGCGATCGAGGCGGCCGCACCGCCCCCGATCGAGGAGAGCAGGGCGACGCGGCGGCGCCGGGCCAGGTGGCGGCCGGCCGCCGTGATGTCGTCAACGGTGAGCCGCGGTGGCGGCGCGTCGTCCCGAACCGAGCTCAGCAGCGTGTGCAGGTCCTGGTCCATGCCCTTCCCTCCCATCCCGGTCGTGGCCGAGGCTGAGCCCGGCGACATCACTCGGTGCAGCGCCGCCCGCAGTGCCGTCCGTGACCCGGAGCTCCTCCGAGCCGAGCAGCGCGCGGAGCGCGGCGAGCCCCCTGGCGGTCTGGCTCTTGACGGTTCCCGGCTGGCGGCCGAGCACCTCGGCGGTCTCCTCAACGCTCAGTCCCTCGTAGTACCGCAGCACCAGCACGGCGCGCTGGCCGGGGGCCATGCGGGCGAGCGCGGCGCGGATCCGGAGCCGCTCGTCGACCTGGTCGGCGTGGTCCGGTCCGGGCAGGTCGGGCAGCGCGTAGCCGGCCGAGCGCTCGCGGCGGCGCCATGGCCGGCGGCTCTCGTCGACCAGCGCGTGCACGATCGCCCGGCGCACGTAGGCCAGCGGCGTGTCGACCTTGTTCCAGCGCACGTACAGCTTGGCCAGGGACGCGGCCACCGCGTCCTCGGCGGCATGCCAGTCCCCGCACGTCAGGTAGGCGAGCGAGCGCAGCCCGTCGAATCGCGCGGTGACGAATTCGCGGAAGTGCGCCTCGTCGTCTTGGTTCACCCGTCTGGGCTCCCTTCGTCGCGGGTAGACGGAACCGCAGACCGAAGGGTTGCACACGTTCGGAGAATCTTTTTCCGGCGAACTGCCGGCTATCGGGAGCTATCCGGGCGAATGCCGCGCAAAGTCGATACGACCGGACGACCTGGGCCTACTGCTGGGCCGCCGGGGTGACCTCGTTCGAGGGCGGCGGCCCCCCCGTCGTGGGCGGGGGCGGGCCCTGCGTCGTCGGCGTGGGCGGGGGTGGGCCCTGCGTCGTCGGCGTGGGCGCGGTCGTGGTCGTCGCGGGCTCGGCCGAGGACGCCGCGGCGGACGGTGGGGCGCTCACGGAAGGGCCGGATGTCGTACGGGTGGGAGCATGCGTCGCCGCGGGCTCCTCCGGCTCCGTCGCCGTCGCCGTCTGGCTGACGGTGACGGTCGGGCGGGCGTCGGGGTCCGGCGGGCTGATCACCTTGCGGGTCAGCGCGATCACGGCCAGCAGCACGCCGGTGACCAGCGCCGCGACCGCCACGGTGGCGGCGATCGGGACCCACAGCGGGCGGCCGGCCGGCTCCTCGTCGGGATCGGCGTCCGACCCGGGTGCCGCGAGCACCGCCGGGGCGGCGCCGCGCAGCAGCGGTGCCACCTCCTCCTCCATCGTGGCGTCCTCGGCGGCCCGGGCCGCGGCGGCCATCGCGGCGGCGGTGGGGTAGCGCTCCTTCGGGTCCTTGTTCATCGCCCGCTCGACCAGCGCCCGCGTGGCGGCCGGCACGGTCTCGGGCAGCGGCGGGGGCTCGTCCTGCAGGTGCTTGATGGCGATCTCGAGCGGCGAGTTGCCGGTGAACGGCGGGGTGCCGGTGAGGCAGTGGTACGCCACCACGCCCAGCGCGTAGATGTCGGACGCCGGCGAGATCGGGTCGCCGGAGGCCTGCTCCGGGGACATGTAGAGCGCGGTGCCGATGACCGCGTTGACCTTTGTGACGGCGGTCACTTCCTCGGAGCGCGCCACGCCGAAGTCGACAAGCGTCACCGCGCCGTTCTCGCCCACGAGCAGGTTGCCCGGCTTCACGTCGCGGTGGATGATCCCCCGCTCGTGGGCGGCCTGCAGCGCATCGGCCGCCTGGGCCACGATCGCCAGGGTGCGCCCGACCGGCAGGGTGCCCGCCTCCTTGATCAGCTCGCCCAGCGGGCGGCCGTCGACGAAGGCCATGACCAGGAACAGCGTGCCCTCTGGGGTCTCGCCGTAGTCGTAGACGCCGACGACGCCCGGGTGGCCGATCGAGGCCATGAGCCGGGCCTCGGAGCGGAACCGGCGGCCGAACTCGGTGTTGCTGACGTGCCCCGGCAGCAGGACCTTCACGGCCACGGTGCGGGTGAGGGTCTTGTCCGTGGCCTTGAACACCTGGCCCATGCCGCCACTGGCGACGAACTCATCGAGGCGGTATCTGTCGCCGAGAACGTCCCCTGGTTGCAGCACGTGCATGAAGGTACCCAACGATGAGCTTCGCGACACGCCGGGCGCGCTGTGCCATATGTACCCTGCAGTGACGTACAGTCGGTCAGCGGCTGACTCCCTCCCCCCAATCAGGCCGACGCCAAATCGGTCCCGGGTGGAGACAGCGACCGCCGGGAGGGGCGCAGACAGCGATGACAGGCATGGGCGATCAGGCGGAGTCGTGGACCACCACGATGCGCGCCGAGCAGGCCTCGCTTGACCTCGGTGCGGAGCTCGGGCCGGCGGACCCGACCGCGTACACGATGCGCAAGCCGATCCCCGAGCCGATGCCGATGGATCGGCACGGCCCCGCGCGCATCATCGCCATGGCCAACCAGAAGGGCGGTGTCGGAAAGACGACGTCGACCATCAACCTGGGTGCGGCCCTGGCGGAGTACGGGCGGCGGGTGCTGCTCGTCGACTTCGACCCGCAGGGCGCCCTCTCGGTCGGCCTCGGCGTCAACCCCCACAACCTCGATCTCACGATCTACAACGTCCTGATGGACTCGGACGTGACGGTCGAGGACATCAGGATCAAGACGGATCTCGCCGGCCTGCACCTCCTGCCGGCCAACATCGACCTCTCCGCCGCCGAGATCCAGCTGGTCACCGAGGTCGCCCGCGAGATGGCCCTGGCCCGGGTGCTGCGCCCGGTGCTCAAGGAGTACGACTTCATCCTCATCGACTGCCAGCCGTCGCTGGGCCTGCTCGCGATCAACGCCCTCACCGTGGCGCACGGCGTGATGATCCCGCTGGAATGCGAGTTCTTCTCGCTGCGCGGCGTGGCGCTGCTGCTCGACACGATCGACAAGGTGCGCGAGCGGCTCAACTTCGACCTCGAGCTCGAGGGCATCCTCGCCACGATGTACGACAGCCGCACCACGCACTGCCGCCAGGTGCTGCAGCGGGTCGTGGAGGCGTTCGGCGACAAGGTGTACCAGACCGTCATCACCAAGACGGTGAAGTTCCCCGAGTCGACGGTGGCCGGCGCGCCCATCACCACGCTCGATCCGTCGTCGTCGGGGGCGCGCAACTACCGGCAGCTGGCCCGCGAGGTGATCGCGCAGCAGGCCGAGCGGCGGCTCTAGCGCGCCGCTGTTCGGGGTTTCCGCAGTTCTTGCGCTAGGTTCTTCGCGTGACTGAGCCGGTCTCTGTGTCCTCGGAGTCGCCGTCGCCTCCGGCTGACGTCGATCTGTCGGCTGCGCCGGCCACCTCCGGGTTCCAGGTCAAGCTGGCCAACTTCACCGGTCCGTTCGACCTGTTGCTGCAGCTGATCGGCAAGCACAAGCTGGACGTCACCGAGGTCGCGCTGCACACGGTCACGGACGACTTCATCGCGTACATCCGGGCGATGGGCGACGACTGGGACCTCGACGAGGCCTCGGAGTTCCTGGTCGTGGCCGCGACCCTGCTCGACCTCAAGGCGGCCCGCCTGCTGCCGTCGGCCTCGGTCGAGAACGAGGAGGACCTGGCGCTGCTCGAGGCGCGGGATCTGCTGTTCGCGCGGCTGTTGCAGTACAAGGCCTTCAAGGAGGCGGCGGCGCACATCCAGGGCCTGGAGGCGGTGGGCTCGCGGCGCTACCCGCGCGCGGTGACCCTGGAGCCCCGCTACGCCGAGGCGCTGCCTGATCTCGTGCTGGGCGTCGGGCCGCAGCGCCTGCTCAAGCTCGCCATCAGGGCGTTCACGCCCAAGGCGCCGCCCGTCGTGTCGATCGCGCACATCCACATGGTCCGCGTGAGCGTGCGGGAGCACGCCAACATCGTGCGCGACCGCCTGATGGAGCAGCGCGTGGCGACCTTCAGCGACCTGTGCATCGACTGCGAGTCGACGCTGGAGGTGGTGGCCCGGTTCCTGGCGCTGCTCGAGTTGTACCGCGAGGACCTCATCTCGTTCGAACAGGTCCAGGCCCTGGGGGAACTGGTGGTCCGCTGGACGGCCGCCTCGGACGCGGACGTGGACATCACCGTCGAGGAGTACGACGGCGCGCCCCCGCCCTCGGCGGCGGCCGGCTCGCCGGACGGGGCAGCGGTTGCGGACGACGGCGGCACTGCGGATGATGCGGATTCCCTGGCGGACGAGGATGAGCCCGGGGCCGGCGAGGCCGCGGGCGGCGAGGCCGCGGTGGACGTGGACAACGAGGTGGACGAGTGAGCCAGGACGAGAAGCCGACGGGGTCGCTCGCCGACCAGGCCGCGAACTGGATTCCACCTTGGGCCCGCCCGAAGCCGGAGCCGCAGGCGCAGTCCTTCCCCGAGCTGCAGTGGCAGTCCGACGCCGACGAGTCGCCCGCCGCCTCGGAGCCCGCTGCGGACGACGCTTCGGAGGAGCTTGCGGAGTCTTCGGAGGAGGGCCCGGCCGCTTCGGAGGAGCCGCCCTCCGTCTCGGAGGTCGTCGCGGAGTCTGCGGATGTCGCCTCTGAGTCGCCGGAGTCCGAGCCCGATGCGGAGCCTGTCGCGGAGGTTGAGCCCGTCCCGGCGTCCGAGCCTGTGGCGGAGTCTGAGCCGGCCGCGGAAGCTGAGGTCGCTCCGGAGCCCGAGGCCGTCGAGCCTGAGCCGGCCGTGGAGTCCGATTCTGTCGAGGAGCCGGAGCCGGTCGCGGAGTTCGAGCCCGTCGAGCCCACGCCTGCCGCGGACGCCGAGCCCGAGACTGTCCCGGAACCCGAGCCGGTAGCCGACGCCGAGCCCACTGTCGAGGCCGAGCCGTCCGTTGAGGCCGAGCCCTCTGTCGAGGTTGAGCCGTCCCTTGACGCCGAGCCGTCCGTCGAGGCCGAGCCGTCCCTTGACGTCGAGCCGTCCGTCGAGGCCGAGCCGTCCCTTGACGTCGAGCCGTTCGTTGAGGTCGAGGTCGAGCCGGTTGCCGTCGTTGAGGCGGTTGGCGAGGCGGCGGCGTTGCCCGAGGCCGTTGTCGAGCAGGCGCTGCCGCTGGCTGGGGTCGAGGCGCCCGCGGCGGCGGAGGCTCCGGCCGAGAGCGTGCGGGCGGAGATGCCGGACGCCGAGCTCCGCAGCGCGGTCGAGGCGATCCTCCTCGTCGTCGACGAGCCGACCAGCGAGGTGACGCTGGCCCAGGTGCTGGAGCAGCCCGTCGAACGGGTGCTGGCGGCGTTGGAGGCGGCTTCCGCGCAGTACACGTCGCTGGGTTTCGGGTTTGATCTTCGGCGGGTGGCCGGGGGCTGGCGGCTCTACACCCGGCCCGAGTATGCCGCGTATGTGGAGAAGTTCGTCCTCGACGGGCAGCAGATCCGGCTGACCCAGGCGGCGCTGGAGACACTGGCGGTAATCGCGTACAAGCAACCGGTGACCAGATCCCGGATTTCAGCCATCCGCGGTGTGAACTGTGACGGGGTGGTCCGTACCCTGGTTACCAGGGGCCTGATCGAGGAGATCGGGAGTGAGCCGGAGAGCGGCGCGTTCCTGTATCGGACGACCATGCTGTTCCTGGAGAAGCTCGGCCTGGACAGCGTCGATCAGCTGCCGCCCCTCGCCCCGTTCCTGCCCGACGACATAGATGAGATCGCCGATGCCCAGCGTTGACCCGTCAGTTGAGTCCGAGTCCGGCGAGTTCGTGGCCGGCCAGTTCGAGGGTTCCGCCTTCGACGCGCCGCCGGACGCCGAGCCGCCGCGCAACGAGGAGCGGCTGCAGAAGATCCTCGCGGCGGCGGGCCTCGGCTCGCGGCGCACGTGCGAGCGCATGATCGACGGGGGCCGGGTCACCGTCAACGGCAAGGAGGCCACGCTCGGCGACAAGGCCGACGCGGCGCGCGACGCGATCCACGTGGACGGCCAGCGGCTCGTGACCGACACCCGCCTGGTGTACCTGGCGCTGAACAAGCCCCGCGGCGTGGTCTCGACGATGGACGACGACAAGGGCCGCGACGCGATCGCCGACTTCCTGCCGAACATCAACACCCGCGTGTTCCACGTCGGCCGGCTCGACCAGGACAGCGAGGGCCTGCTGCTGCTGACCAACGACGGCGGGCTGGCGCACAAGCTGATGCACCCGTCGTACGAGGTGGCCAAGACCTACCAGGTCGAGATCTCCGGCCCGGTCCCGCGCTCGATGGGCCGGGAGCTCAAGGCGGGCATCACCCTGGAGGACGGCCCGGTGAAGGTCGACTCGTTCCGGGTCGTCGACGCGTTCGGCAGGGCGGCGCTGGTCGAGGTCGTTCTGCACGAGGGCCGCAACCACATCGTGCGGCGCATGTTCGAGGCGGTGGGCTTCCCGGTCCAGCGGCTGATCCGCACCCAGATCGGCCCCATCCGGCTGGGTGACCTGCGCCCGGGCCGCACCCGCCACCTGTCCCAGGGCGAGATCGGCGCCCTCTTCAAGGCGGTCGGCGAGTAGCGTCGGCCGGACATGAGGACAGGAGCTGTCCTCTTCGTCCGCGATACTTGACGCATGTTGGAGACCTCGGCCCGGCTGCTGGCGCTGCTCTCGCTGCTGCAGGCGCGCCGGGACTGGCCCGGGCGGACGCTCGCCGACCGGCTGGAGGTCAGCTCCCGCACGGTACGCCGGGACGTCGACCGCCTCCGCGAGCTCGGCTACCCGGTGCAGGCGACGAGGGGCCCCGACGGCGGCTACCGCCTCGACGCCGGCTCCGAGCTGCCGCCGCTGCTCTTCGACGACGACCAGGCCGTCGCCGTGGCGGTGGCGCTGCAGACGGCGACGATGGCCGTGCAAGGCGTCGAGGAGGCGGCGCTTCGCGCGCTGGCCACGGTGCGCCAGGTCATGCCGGCCCGCCTGCGCCATCGCGTCGACGCCCTGCAGGTCACCCGGATCGTCAAGAACACCTGGCGTCAGGGCGACATCGACGCCGAGCACCTCCTCGCGATCGGCACCGCCGTCCGCGCCCGGGAGGTGCTGCGCTTCGACTACGAGGGCCGGCGGGAGATGGCCGAGGGGCCCGGACCGCAGCGCCCGCCGCGGCGGGCCGAGCCGCACCACCTCGTGACGTGGGGCGGGCGCTGGTACCTCGTGGGGTGGGACCTCGACCGCGAGGACTGGCGCACGTACCGGGTCGACCGCATGACCCCGCGCACGCCCAACGGTCCGCGGTTCGGGCCGCGGGAGTTGCCGGCGCCGAGCCTGGCCGAGTTCATCGCCGAGCGGTTCGATCGTCACGATCCGACGCCGTGCCGTGGTACCGCGATCCTGCGGGCCCCGGCGGCCTCCGTCGACGAGGCCCTGCGCGGGCAGGCGGTCGTGGAGGACATCGCGCCGGACCGGTGCCGGGTCACGGCCGGCTCGTGGAGCTGGACCGGGCTCGCGGCCTGGTTCGGCATCTTCGGCGTCGACTTCGAGCTGGTCGGCCCGCCCGAGCTGATCGAGGCCGCCGAGTCGCTCGCCGACCGCTTCGCGAACGCCCTGCCGCCGCGGACGCGCTGAAAGCCGGAGCGAACGGCCCGCCGCCGTGCGAGCGCTGAAAGCCGGAGCGAACGCCCTGCCGCCGTGCGAGCGCTGAAAGCCGGAGCGAACGGCCTGCCGCCGCGTGAGCGCTGAAAGCCGGATAGGCCGGGCCCGTGCCGGCGCCCGACCTATCCCTTGTCCGACCGGAGAGCCTCCCTCAAGTCCTCCGGGCGGGTGAACCCGCGTCAGCCCTTGTTGCGGACCGTCGCCAGAGCCTTGCCCCACGTCACCGTCTGGTCGAGCACCGTGTTCAGCGTGCCCTCGTGCTGCGGCCCCGGCTTGAAGACGCTGAAGTTCTCGAAGTCGTGGAAGAGCGAGAGGGCGACCTGCGCCCGCACGTCGGCCAGCTGCAGCTCGCCCGCGATCAGCCGCAGGTGCTCGACCGCCCGCGTGCCGCCCGCCGAGCCGTAGCTCACGAAGCCCGCCGCCTTGTTGTTCCACTCGGCGTAGAGGAAGTCGATCGCGTTCTTCAGGGCGCCGCTCGTCGAGTGGTTGTACTCCGGCGTCACGAAGATGTAGGCGTCGAACTCGGCGATCTTGGCGGCCCACTGCTTGGTGTGCTCGTTCGCGTACTGGCCCAGCGACGGGGGCATCGCCTCGTCGAGGTGGGGCAGGTTGTAGTCGAGCAGGTCGACCAGCTCGAACTCGGCGTCGCCGCGGCGGGACGCGATGTCGTACACCCACTTGGCCACGGCCTCGCCGTTGCGGCCCGGACGGGTGCTCCCGAGGATGATTGCGACCTTGGTCATGAATGGTTCCTTTTCTGAATTCTCTCCGCGAGCACGGATGTTCTCCACGAACACGGACGTTCTCACCGAACGCCGGCGTGCACCACGAGCACGGAAGGGTGACGTGTCACCAAGACAGTAGCGCAGGACCACGGTGACATGTCACCCATCCCCTAGACTTGCCTGTGTGACGGATCCGGGCTGGCTCGACGAGCGGGAGCAGCAGGCCTGGCGCGGGTACCTTGCCCTCAACGCCGAGGTCCAGCGGCGCGTGGCCCGCCAGCTGCTGCGCGAGACGGGCCTCACCGCCGCCGAGTACGCCGTGCTGGTCAGCCTGTCCGAGGCGCCGGGGGGCCGGCTGCGGGTCTTTCAGCTGCGCCAGGCGGCCGACTGGGAGAAGACCCGGCTCACGCACCAGATCACGCGCATGACGGCCCGCGGCCTGGTGGCCCGCGAGCCCTGCGTCGACGACCCCCGCGGCGCGTTCGTCGTGCTCACCGAGGCCGGCCGGGAGGCGATCGAGGCGGCGGCCCCGCGCCACGTCGCGCACGTGCGGCACTGGTTCTTCGACGCCCTGCGGCCCGAGCAGGTCGAGGCGCTGATCGAGCTCTCCGGCACGGTGCTGTCCCGCCTCCCGGAGGCCGACCGCGCGATGGGTGAGCCGTGCGGGCCGTGCGCCCCGGAGGACGGCGCGGACCCGTGCGGGGTCGCGCCACCAGAATGCGGGCCACCGGAATGCCCGCCGACAGGCGAAATGTCCGACATTTGAACGTGAGGATGCCCGGTGTGCCAAACCACATACACGGGCACCTCCCGTGGGTGGGCGTCATCGGCGGGTCAAGTACTGTTTTGAAGGGCTTCATCGAGCAGAGGAGACGGGCGTGCACGACGAGGGCCGGCAACTGGTGGTTGCCGTCGACGGGCCGTCCGGCTCAGGCAAGTCGACCATCTCCCGGCGGGTCGCCCAGGCGCTCAACGCCCGCTACCTGGACACCGGCGCCATGTATCGGGCCGTGACGTACGCCGTGCTGCGCGACGGCGTCGACCTGCGCGACGCCGTCAAGATCGCCGCCGTGGCCGAGGGTGTGCACCTGACCATCGGCACCGACCCGGCCGCGCCGCACATCGCCGTCGATGGTGTCCCGGTCGACCGGGAGATCCGCGGGGCCGAGGTGACCGGGGCGGTGTCCGCCGTGTCTGCCGTGCCGGCGGTGCGCGCCCTGCTCGTCGCCCAGCAGCGCCAGATCATCGCCGAGGCCGAGCGGATCGTCGTCGAGGGCCGCGACATCGGCACCGTGGTCGCCCCCGACGCCGACCTGAAGGTCTACCTCACCGCCGACGCCGCCGAGCGGGCCCGCCGCCGCAGCAGCGAGAACGCGACCAACCAGGCCGCGACCGCCGCCGACCTCGCCCGCCGCGACCGCCTCGACTCGACCCGCGCCGCCGACCCGCTGCGCCAGGCCGAGGACGCCGTCGTGCTCGACACCACCACGCTCGGCATCGACGAGGTAGTCCAGCGGCTGCAACACATGCTCGACAAGGTCATGGCGTGAACTCAACGCCCGCGGAGGCCTCCGCGCACGCCGTCGAGGCCGGGCTCGAGGCCGAGCTGAGCCTGCCGATCGTCGCCGTGGTCGGCCGCCCCAACGTCGGCAAGTCGACGCTGGTCAACCGCGTGCTCGGGCGCCGCCAGGCGGTCGTCGAGGACGTCGCCGGGGTGACCCGCGACCGGGTCGCGTACGACGCGGAGTGGACGGGCCGGAACTTCACGATCGTCGACACCGGCGGCTGGCTGCCCGACGCCCGCGAGCGCGCCAGGGCCATCGCCACCCAGGCCGAGATCGCCGCGCAGACCGCCGACGTGGTCCTCTTCGTCGTCGACGCCACGATCCCGCCGACCGCCGACGACGAGGCCGCCGTGCGGATGCTGCGCCGCAGCGCCGGCAAGGTCATCCTGGTCGCCAACAAGGTCGACAACGACCGGATCGAGAACGACATCGCCAGCCTGTGGGGCCTGGGCCTGGGCGAACCCTTCCCGGTGTCGGCCCTGCACGGCCGCGGTGCCGGAGACCTCCTCGACAAGATCCTGGAGAACCTCCCGGAAGCCCGTCAGGTCGAACCGCGAGAGGCCGGCCCCCGCCGCATCGCCCTCGTCGGCCGTCCCAACGTCGGCAAGTCCAGCCTGCTCAACAAGCTGGCCAAGGAGGAGCGGGCGGTCGTGGACTCGGTCGCCGGCACGACCGTCGACCCGGTCGACAGCCTGGTCGACTTCGGCGGCGAGACCTGGCACCTGGTCGACACGGCCGGCCTGCGCAAGCGCGTCTCGCACGCCAGCGGCACCGAGTACTACGCCTCCCTGCGCACCAACGCCGCCATCGAGGCCGCCGAGGTCGCCATCGTGCTGCTCGACGCCAGCGAGCCCATCTCGGAGCAGGACCAGCGGATCATCTCCATGGTCATCGAGTCGGGCCGGGCGCTGGTCATCGCCTTCAACAAGTGGGACCTCGTCGACGAGGACCGCCGCTACCAGCTCGGCAAGGAGATCGACCGCGAGCTGCGCCGGGTCCCCTGGGCGGTCCGGGTCAACGTCTCCGCCCTGACCGGCCGCGCGGTCGACAAGCTCGCCCCGGCGCTGCGCACCGCGCTGACCAACTGGGAGCGCCGCGTGCCGACCGGCCAGCTCAACCAGTGGCTGACCGCCCTCGTCCAGGCCACCCCGCACCCGGTCCGCGGCGGCCGCGCCCCGCGCGTGCTCTTCGCCACGCAGGCCGGCGTCTCCCCGCCGAAGTTCGTCCTCTTCACCACCGGCGCCCTCGACCCGGGCTACGTCCGCTTCGTCGAGCGCCGCCTGCGCGAGGAGTTCGAGTTCACGGGCACCCCGATCCACATCACCGTGAAGCCCCGCAAGAAGAACAAGAAATAGCCCTCCGCCCCGGGCCGGTTCGGGTGTACCGCTACCTGCCGCCCGCCCGGGGAAAAGTCCGATAGGTCGGTCGTCCTAGCAGCTCACGACGCCTGCGGCGAGCTTGCTGCGGATCACTCGGGTGGCGGACTGGGTGACCCTGGCGGCGAAGGCGGGGTCGCTCTTGGCCGCCGACACCAGGGCCTCCGTCATCGGGCCGGCGTCCTGCAGGCGCACGCTCAGGACCATGTCGCCGCCGGCCCGGACGAAGCGGACCGCGCGCTGGCCGAGCGGGACGGCGCTCACGGCCTGGGCGGCGCCGAGGTCGTCGGACAGGACCAGGCCGTCGAAGCCCATCTTGCCGCGCAGCAGGTCGGTGACGATGGCGGGGGAGAAGGCGGCGACGTTCTGCGGGTCCAGCTTCGGGTAGGTGGCCGAGGAGATCATCACGGCGGCCGAGCCGGCCTTGATGCCGCTGGCGAAGGGCTTCAGCGACGGGTCGTCGAGGGTGGTCAGGTCGTCGCGGGCGCCGGTCGAGGTGTCGGTGTTGACCCGCACCCGGCCCAGGCCCGGGAAGTGCTTCAGGGTGGTCTGCACGCCCGCGCCCTCGATGGCGGTGACCACCGTGGTGACGTCCTCGGCCACCGGGTCGGGGGTGGTGCCGTACTGCCGCTCGTAGCCCCCGATCGGCGGGTTGGCCTTGCCGACGTCGGCCGGGACCACGTCGGCGACCGGGGCCAGGTCGATCGTCACGCCGATGCCCTTCAGGCGGGCGGCCCACTCCGCCGTCTGGGTCTTCAGGGTGGCGGCGTCGAGCTTGCCCTGGGACACGGCGGTCGGGATGGCCGGGAAGTCGGTGCCCTTCAGGGTCTGGACCTGGCCGCCCTCCTGGTCGATGCCGATCTGCAGGGCGAGGCCGCCGTTCTTGCGGGCGGCGTCCTGCAGCTGGGCGATCGACTGGCGCATGGTGGCGGCCGACGCCGAGCTGCGGCCGGCCAGGAAGATGCCGCCGATGCGGTACTTCTGGATCGTCGCCACGGCCCCGCCCGGCGAGTCGATCGGGGTGCCGATCATGAGCAGCTGGGCGGCCTGTTGCTCGATCGGCAGCTTGGCGACCAGCGAGGTGGCGCAGTCCGCCGGCGTGGCGGAGGCGCCGGGAGTCGGCACCACGGGCGACTCCGCGTGCGAAGAGGCGCTCGCCGTGGCCGGCGGGCCCTCGCCGTCGCCCATCGCGGAGATCACGACGATCACGCCGGCCACGAGGGCGGCCAGCGCCACGGTGACGATCGCCCACGGCGGGAACGGGCCGAATCTCCCGCGCTCACCGAGGCGGCGCGTTCCTCTCGGCATCCCTAGCTCCATCCGCGAATCGGGCTGTGCACCGCGATCGAGGATACGGAGGCCCCGCCGCCCCGATCAAACGCAGCGGTCAGGCGAAGGCTGTCAGGAAGCGGTCCCGGAAGGCGCTCATCGGCCAGACCGGGGCCTGCGGGTCGGGGCGCAGGCCGTCGGTCCAGCCCCAGCCGGCGACCCGGTCGAGCAGCTTCGGGTCGTGGGCGACGATCGTGATCGGCACGTGGCGGCTGGCCTGGTCGCCGACGATGATCGGGGCCGGCTGGTGGTCGCCCAGGAAGACCACCACGAGGTTGTCGTCGCCGTAGCGCTGCACGTACGAGATGAGGCTGCTCAGCGAGTAGACGATCGAGTTGCGGTACGCCGTGCGGATCTTCTCCGACGTGCGCCAGGCCACGTCCGGCGGGTCGCCCGCGGTGCTCATCGAGTTGTAGACCGTGCCGTCGCCGACCTCGTCCCAGCCGACCAGCTGCGGGATCGGCGTCCACGGCGCGTGGCTGGAGACCAGCGCGATCTCGCCGAACACGGGCTGGTGGCCGGGGGTGCGCTCCAGCCGCTGGAACGAGGCGAGGGTGAACTGGTCGGGCACCGGGACGTAGGAGAACTTCGGGCCGCGGTACCCCATGTTCCGCGAGTCGTACAGGTCGTGGTACTGGAAGTACCGGCCCTCGGGCCAGTCCCGGTCGTTGGCCGGCATGAGCCCGGCGATGTGCCATCCGGCCCGCCGGAACGCCGCGTTGACGTTGAACCGGTCGCCGGCCAGCAGGGTGTCGCTGCGCTGCTGGTTGTCGACCCACAGCCCGGACAGCAGCGTGTCGTGCGCCAGCCAGCTGCCGCCGCCCGTGGTCGGCGAGGTGAGGAAGCCGCTGCGCGCGGAGAACCCGGCCGCCGCCAGCCGCCGCGTGCCCTCGTCGAGGGTGGCGCTCACCTGCGGCGCGTACTGCGGGTCCTGCACCGCGCTGCGCCCGTAGCTCTCCACGAACGTGAACAGCACGTCCTTGCCGCGCAGCGCGGTGAGCAGCTGCGAGCCCGGCACGTCCCGGAACGCGTCGACGGCGGACTGGCTGCCGAACTTCTGCCCGTCGTTGATGTCCCGCCGTACGAGCGCCACCTGGTCGCCCAGCGCCCCGGTCGCCCCGTCGGAGGCCACCGGCAGGCCGTGCACGAACTGCACGTTCAGCAGCGCGAGCAGTGCCCACGCCACCGCCAGCGCCGCCGTGGCGCGGGTCGTGGCGGCGGGGTGGCGCAGCGCCAGCCGGCCGAGCCGGCGCAGCGCGAACGTCATCACCACGGGCACGGACAGCACCACGAGCCCGAGCACGACGGCCGCCCCGACCGCCGCGGCCCGCCCGACGGACGACTCGACCAGCTCGAACGCCGGCCGGAAGAGCACCCAGTCGAGCACCGGGTCGAAGGGCCGGGACAGCGCGGTGTAGAAGCCGAGGTTGAACAGCCGCACGATGACCAGCGCCCCGAGCAGCACGCCGGCCGCGCCGAGCACGACCGCGCGCATCCGCCCGCGCGCGGCGAGGAACAGCGCGACGAGCAGCAGGCCCTCGATCGGGATGCGCACGAACGACGCCGCGCTGTACTGGGTCAGGCGGTCCGGGCTCACCAGCGTGAAGTACACGACGACGGCCCCCAGCAGGGTGCCGGTCCAGCGCAGCGCGGCGCGCACGCGGCCGGAGCGCGGGGCCGTGGCCTGCACGGCCATCAGGACGACACCGCGACCGCGAGCGACTCCCGGCGCCAGCGGTACAGCAGTTCGGAGCCGAACGACTCGACCAGGAACAGCAGGGAGATGGCGACCGCCGTGGTGCTCACCGCCGGCGGCAGCAGCCCGGACGCGGCCACGGCGAGGGTCACGCCCTGCATCGCCGCGACGACCTTGCGCCAGTACCGCGGCGGGATCGGCCCGCGCAGCCACGGCACGAACGCGGTCGCCACCCAGATCGCGTAGCGCATGAGGCCGATCGCGAGCACCCAGGGGCCGGCCGTCTCGGCGACGTACGCGCTGAGCACCAGGATCAGCCAGGCGTCGGTCTCCATGTCGAAGCGGGCGCCGAGCGGGGTCACCCCGCCGGTGCGCCGGGCCACGCTGCCGTCCACCGCGTCCATGGCCAGGGCGACGGCGCTCAGCGCGCACAGCACGACCACCGGCGCCGGGCGGCCGAAGAGCGAGTCGGCGGTCAGCGCGGCCACGCCGCCGATGAGCCCGGCCCGGGTCTGGGTCACCCAGTTCGCCGCGCCGAACGCCACCGCGGCCGAGCGCTGCAGCCCGTGCCCGAGCGCCACGAACGCGACGAGCCCGCTCGCGAGGCCGGCTACCCAGCCCGCCGCGCCGAGCCCGACGCTCGCGGCCAGGGCGGCCAGCACCGTGCAGTGGAAGATCAGTCCAGCGACCGGACCGGTTCGAACCCGCGGCATCATCGCTCCGTATACGAGGCTGTGCTTCGTGACCATGGACCTGACAATGCATACGCGCACGGCGGCGCGACGGTTCGATCGCATGGTTCGCCGGAACGGGTACATGTACGGGTCCGAACAACGAAGGAGCCGCTCATGCACGAGGCCCGCGCTTTCTGGAGCGTCGGTGACGGAAAAGGCGAGATCCGGCCAGAGCCGCTGCGCACACCCGGCGAGGACGAGGTGCTGGTCCGCGCGCTCTACTCGGGCGTGAGCCGCGGCACCGAGACGCTCGTCTTCGCCGGCAAGGTGCCCCCGGACCAGCACTCGGTCATGCGCGCGCCGTTCCAGGAGGGTGACTTCCCGTTTCCGGTGAAATACGGCTACCTCAGCGCGGGACTCGTCGAGGCCGGTCCGGCGCGGCTGGTCGGCCGCGCGGTGTTCTGCCTGTTCCCGCATCAAACCGCTTATGTCGTACCGCGGGAAAAGGTCGTGGAAATCCCCGCCGGGGTGCCACCGCGGCGCGCGGTGCTCGCCGGGACGGTGGAGACCGCCGTCAATGCGTTGTGGGACGCCGCGCCACTGGTCGGCGACCGGGTGAGCGTGCTGGGCGCCGGCATGGTCGGCTGCTGCGTGGCGGCGCTCCTGGCCCGCTTCCCGGGCGTCGAGGTCGAGCTCATCGACGTCGACCCGGCCCGCCGGGCGACCGCCGAGGCGCTCGGCGTCACCTTCGCGACGCCGCAGGAGGCGTCGGCGGGCCGCGACCTCGTGGTGCACGCGAGCGCCACCGAGCCGGGCCTGCAGCAGGCGCTGGGCCTGCTCGCCCCGGAGGGCACGGTGCTGGAGCTGAGCTGGTACGGCGACCGCCCCGTGACCCTCTCCCTCGGCGGCGTGTTCCACTCCGGCCGCCTCGCCATCCGCAGCAGCCAGGTCGGCACCGTGTCCCCGGCCCGGGCCGGTCGCCGCTCCTACGCCGACCGGCTGGCCCTGGCCCTGCGCCTGCTGCGCGACCCCGCCTTCGACGCGCTCATCACCGGCGAGTCCCCGTTCGAGGACCTGCCGCGGGTGCTCCCGGCCCTGGCCACCGGCGAGCTGCCGGCCCTGTGCCACGCGATCACCTACGGTGACCGGTGACCCCGGACCGACCAGCCCAGACCAACGATAGGAGCAGCGTGTACAGCCTCACCGTCCGTGACCACGTGATGATCGCCCACAGCTTCCGGGGGGAGGTCTTCGGCCCGGCCCAGCGCCTGCACGGCGCCACCTACGTGGTCGACGTGACCTTCTTCCGCGCCGAGCTGGACGCCGACAACCTGGTGGTCGACATCGGCCTCGCCTCCGACGAGCTCAAGGCCGTCCTGGGCGCCCTGAACTACCGCAACCTCGACGACGAGCCCGACTTCGCCGGCGTCAACACCTCGACCGAGTTCCTCGCCGCCGTGGTCGCCGACCGGCTGGCCGCGCGGGTGCACGCCGGTGCGCTCGGCCCGGGCGCGTCCGGCCTGGAGCGCATCGCCGTCACGCTGCGCGAGTCCCACGTCGCCTGGGCCACCTACGAGCGAGCGCTGTGAGCGGTCATCTGCACGTGGTGCTGCCGGGCGACATCGACAGCGCCGCGACGCCGAGCGGCGGCAACCGGTACGACCGCGAGGTCTGCGCCGGGCTGGCCGCCCTCGGCTGGACCGTGCGGGAGCACCGGGCCGACCTCGAGCCCCTGGACGCGCTGCTGGCGGCCCGGCCCGACGGCGCCCTGGTCCTGCTCGACGGCCTGGTCGCCTCGGCCCACCCGGACCCGCTGGCCGCCCACGCGGCCCGGCTGCGGCTCGTCGTCCTGGTCCACCTGCCCTTCGGCGACGACGACCCGGCGGCCCGCCCGGCCGAGGCCCGGGCGCTGCGGGCGGCCACCACGGTGATCGCCACCAGCGACTGGACCGGCCGGCGCCTGGCCGAGCTCTACGACCTGCCCGCCGACCGCATCGGCGTGGCCCCGCCCGGCGTGGCCCCGGCCCCGGCCGCGCCCGGCTCCGGCACCGGCGGCGCGCTGCTCTGCGTCGCCGTGCTCGGCCGCCACAAGGGCCACGACGTGCTGGTCGAGGCCCTGGCCGGCCTGCCGGGGGAGTGGACCTGCGTGTGCGCTGGCGCGGTGGAGCGCGACCCGGCGTTCGTGGCCGGCCTCCGGGCGCGCATCGACGCGGCCGGGCTGGACGGCCGGCTGACGCTCGCCGGCCCGCTCGCCGGCGCCGCCCTGGACGCCCTCTACGCGGGCGCCGACCTGCTGGTCCACCCCTCGCGCGGGGAGACCTACGGCATGGTCGCGGCCGAGGCCCTCGCCCGCGGCATCCCCGTGCTGGCGACCACGGCGAAGGGGCTGCCGGACGCGGTCGGGCGGGCCCCGGACGGCACGGTGCCCGGGCTGCTGGTCCCGCCGGGCGACCCGGGCGCGCTGGCCTCGGCGCTGCGGCGGTGGCTCGCCGACCCGGCGCTGCGCCGGCGCCTGCGGGCCGCCGCCCTCGCCCGCCGGGCAACCCTCGACGGCTGGGCGAGCACCGCCGCGGCGGTGGCCGCGGCACTTTCCCGGCAGCGTGCCCCGGCGTGGGACTGAACCTGCGGTGGCCGCGGGGCGTATGACAAAGAGATCCCCCCGAGCGAAGGAGTCCGCCATGCCGCGCATCCGCATCCCCGCGGTCCCGTGGGGACTGGTGCGGACGGTGGGCGGCGCGGCGGTACTGCTGCTGCTCCTGTGGCGGCTCGGCAGCGGGCCGTTCCTGGCCGGGCTGCGCACGATCGACGCGTGGGCGCTGGCCGCGGCGGTCGGGGTCGGGGCGGCCACCATCGTGGCGTGCGCCTGGCGGTGGCGGCTGGTCGCCCGCGGCCTCGGCCTGGAGCTGCCGCTGTGGGCGGCGGTGGCCGACATGTACCGCTCCTGCCTGATCAACTCCACGGTCCCCAGCGGCGTGCTCGGCGACGTCGAGCGGGCCGTCGGGCACGGCCGGGAGCACGGCGACGTCGGCCGCGGCGTCCGCGCGGTGGTGTGGGAGCGCGGCGCCGGGCAGGTCGTGCAGTGCGTGCTGGCCGTCGGGCTGCTGTGGGTCCTGCCGTCGCCGGTGCGCCCGTTCGTGCCCCGCATCGCCCTCGGCGTCGCCGCCGTGGCCGCGGCCGTGGCGCTGCTCGCGCTGGTCGCCGGGCGGCGCGGGCCGGGCGCCTGGCGCCGGCTGGTGCACACCGCCCGCACCGACGTGCGCCGGGTGCTGCTCGACCGGCGGGTCTGGCCCGGCGTGGTGTTCTTCTCCGCCGTCGCCGTCGGCGGGCACCTCGTGACGTTCCTGGTCGCCGCCCGGACCGCCGGCCTGACCGCCCCGGCCGCCCAGCTCCTGCCGCTCACGCTGCTGGCCCTGCTCGCCATGGGGGTGCCCGCCAACATCGGCGGGTTCGGCCCCCGCGAGGGCGTCGCCGCCTGGGCATTCGGCGCGGCCGGGCTGAGCGCCGCGCAAGGAGTCGCAACGGCGACCGTCTACGGGGTACTGGTCTTGGTGTCGAGCCTTCCCGGCGTCGCGGTGCTCCTGCTCCGCCGACGCGCCGTGGCCAGCTGAAGGAGAAGCATGTTCGAAACACTGCCCGGGGCAACGATGCGCACGCAGGTGACGGTGCCGCTGAGGCTCCTCGACGGATACTCCGCCACCGCCCGCCTGTTCTCGTTCCACGGGCTCGTCGACGGGCGCGAGCACGTCGCCTTCGGCCTGGGCGACTGGTCCGGCGCGCTGCGGCGCAGCGCCGAGGGCGGCCCGGCGCCGCTGGTCCGTCTGCACAGCGAGTGCCTGACCGGCGACATCTTCGGCAGCCAGCGCTGCGACTGCGGGCCGCAGCTGCGCGAGGCGATCGAGCGCATCTCGGACAAGGGGGGCTTCCTGCTGTACCTGCGCCAGGAAGGCCGCGGCATCGGGCTCTACTCGAAGCTGGACGCGTACGCGCTGCAGGACACCGGCCTGGACACCTACGAGGCGAACGTCGCGCTCGGCCACGCCGAGGACGCGCGGGACTACTCGGCGGCGGCCCAGATGCTCGGCGCGCTCGGCGCGTCCCGCATCGCGCTGCTGACCAACAACCCGGACAAGGCCGACCAGCTCCACCGGCTCGGCGTCACCGTGGCCAGTGTGGTGCCGACCGGCGTGTTCCTCAGCCCGGCCAACGCGGGCTACCTCGCGGCAAAGGCGAGCCGTGCCGCCGCGCGGTGAGGCCCTCGCGCTGCGCGAGCCCCCGGAGGCCGCCCTGCGCGAGCGCCCGTACGTGCTGCTGAGCTGCGCGATGTCGCTCGACGGGTACCTCGACGACGCCACCGACGAGCGGCTGATGCTCTCCAACAGCGAGGACCTCGACCGCGTCGACGCGATGCGGGCCGGCTGCGACGCCATCCTGGTCGGCGCCAACACCATCCGCCGGGACAACCCGCGGCTGATGGTGCGCGCCCCCGAGCGGCGCGAGCGGCGGGCCGAGCGCGGGCTGCCGCCGCTGCCGGCCAAGGTGGCGATCGTCGGGCACGGCGACGTCGACCCGGACGCCCGGTTCTTCACCGACGGCGACACCGACAAGATCGTGTACTGCGCGACCGGCACCGCCTGCCGCAACCGCGAGCGGCTCGACGGGCGGGCCCAGGTGGTCGACGGCGGCGAGCCGGTCGACCTCGCGCTGGCCCTGGACGACCTCGCCGCCCGGGGCGTGCGCCGGCTGCTGGTCGAGGGCGGCAGCACGATCCACACGACGTTCCTCACCGCCGGGCTGGTCGACGAGCTCCACCTGGTCATCGCTCCGTTCTTCGTCGGCGACGGGCGGGCGCCGCGCTTCGTCGGCGACGGGCACTTCCCGTGGCACTCCGGCCACCGGGCCACCGTGGTCGAGGTCCGTCAGATGGACGACGTGGTCCTGCTGCGGTACGCCTTGTCCGACCGATTCGAGGGTTGAGTGACCGGTCCCCAGCGCGCCGCGGCCACCCTGCTCGCCACGGCGCTCGGCAACGCCGTCGTCGTGGAGATCCTGTACTTCACGGCCACGGACGCGCAGAACTCGATGCTCGCGGCCGGCCGCTTCCTGGGCCTGCACGCCGCCGTGCTGCTCGCGCTGCAGCTCGTCCTCGTCGCGCGCATCCCGTGGCTGGACCGGCGCCTCGGCATGGGGCAGCTCACCGCCTGGCACCGCTGGGTCGGGATCGCGCTGGCGTGGACGATCGCCGTGCACGCGACGCTGGCCTCGTGGGCGTACGCCCGGATCCGTGACTGGTCCTTCGGCACGCTGGTGGAGAAGTGGCTCGGCTCGCTGGGCACCCTCGCCGGCGTCGTCGCCGGCACGCTGCTGCTGCTCGTGGTGCTGGCCTCGGCGAAGGCCGCGCGCCGCCGCCTGCCCTACGAGCTGTGGCACCTGCTGCACCTGGCCACGTACCTGGTCATCGGCTTCGCGATTGTGCACCAGACGGTCGAGAACCCCATCTCCCAGCCGGCGCTGTGGGCCAAGGTGTACTGGGTGCTGCTGTGGACGCTCGCCATCGGCGCGTTCGTGGCGGGGCGCATCGCGCTGCCCCTCTGGCGCAACCTGCGCCACGGCCTGCGGGTCTCCGCGGTGGTGCCGGAGACCGGCGACGTCGTCTCCGTCCACGTCACGGGCCGCGACCTCGACCGGATGCCGGTGCACGCCGGCCAGTTCTTCCTGTGGCGCTTCCTCACCCCGGCCCGCTGGTGGCAGGTCAACCCGTTCTCGCTCTCCAAGGCCCCGGACGGGCGCAGCCTGCGCCTCACCGCCAAGGCCGTCGGCCGGGGCACCGCCGGCCTGCGCCACCTGAAGGCCGGCACCCGGGTCTTCATCGAGGGCCCGTACGGCGCCTTCACCCCCGCCCACCGCACCCGGCCGGCGACGCTGCTGATCGCCGGCGGCGTGGGCGTGACCCCGATCCGGTCGCTGCTGGAGGACCTGCAGGGCTCGATCGTGGTCCTGTACCGCGCCCGCTCCGAGGCCGACGCCCCGCTCCTGGCCGAGCTGCGCGAGCTGGCCGCGGCCAAGGGCGCCGAGCTGCACCTGGTCACGGGCCGCACCCGGGACACCACCCCCGCCCCGCTGGGCCGCGAGCACCTCCTGGCGCTGGTCCCCGACGTGCGCGGGCGCGACGTCTACGTCTGCGGCCCGGCCGCGATGACCGGCGCCGTCCTGTCCACCCTGCGCGCCCTGGGCGTGCCCCGCACCCAGCTGCACGCGGAGATCTTCGCCCTGGCCGGCTGAGATCTTTTCGGGTACCGCCGGTTGCGCGACGGTACCCGCGCTCACCCTTCGCGGGGCCGGACCGAACTCAGGTCCAACCATTCGCGAAGGGGGCGCACGCCTTGGGACTCACCGTGTTCGTGGTGCTCGTGGTGCTCGCCGCCGGCCTGGAGGCCGTGCTGCCCCGCCGCGCCCGGCCGTCGCACCCCGCACCGGAGCCCGAGGACCTGTCCTTCCTGCTGCGCTCCGGCCTGACCCCCATCCGCGGCTACGCGGAGATCCTGGCCGAGCGCGTGCGGCCCGAGGACCAGCGGATGGTCCGCGCCATCGAGCACCACGCGGAGCGCCTGACGGGCCTGGCCGACCGCCTCTGACATCGCCGGACCCGCCGGTGGCCGAGTTGTTATCCAAGGGTCTGGACGGAATCCCTGCGCTCGTGCGAGGAGTGGCAGACGCGCTCGGCGGAGCGCCGGCAGGGAGGACGGGATCGGATGGTTGAGGTGTGGGCCCTCGTCGCGGGGCTGCTCGTGATCGGGACGCGCGAGCTCTTCGCGACGCTCCGGCACGTGTCGTCGGTCCGGGCCGCCGAGCGGGTGGCGCTGTCCCTGCGGCCGGCCGAGGCGTGGTGGTGCCGCACACCCAGGGGCACCGCGGTCCTCGTCATCGCCCATGACGATCGCGGTCGCAACGGTGGACCTCGCGGCCTGGGGATGGGCGGACCGGATCGAGTCCGTGCAGTTCACCCGCGGGTCGGGGGCCGCCAGCTTCCTCGAGGAGGGAGCCGTGCCGCTGTTCACCGTGGACGCCGGGAACCCGGCGGTCTCCGACGTGGGGGCGGCCCGCAACCGGGCCCGGGTTGTCTACATCGCGTGCTGATGGGCCGGGGCGGGCACGAAGGTCACGTCCAGGCCGGTGGGGCCCAGGTCGACGGTGATCTCGGCGTCCTCGGTGGTGCCCGTGGCGAGCAGGGCCTTGGCGATGCGCGTCTCCAGTTCGCGCTGGAGGTAGCGGCGCAGCGGGCGGGCGCCGTACACCGGGTCGAAGCCGGCCTCGGCGATGTGGTGGCGGGCCGGCTCGGTCACGCGCATCGTGATGCGCTGCTCGGCCAGGCGGTCGCGCAGGTCGTCCAGCATCAGGTCGACGATCTGCTCGATCTCGGGCATGGTCAGCGGGCGGAAGAGGACCGTCTCGTCGATGCGGTTCAGGAACTCCGGGCGGAACCGGGAGCGCAGGGCCGCGGTGACGGCCGTGCGGGCCTCCTCGGTGATCTCGCCGTCCCGGGTGACGCCCTCCAGGAGGTACTGCGAGCCCAGGTTGCTCGTCATGATGACGACCGTGTTGCGGAAGTCCACGGTGCGGCCCTGGGCGTCGGTCAGGCGGCCGTCGTCGAGCAGCTGCAGCAGGGTGTTGAAGACGTCCGGATGGGCCTTCTCGATCTCGTCGAGGAGGATCACCGAGTAGGGCTTGCGGCGCACCGCCTCGGTCAGCTGGCCGCCCTCCTCGTACCCGACGTAGCCGGGCGGGGCGCCGACCAGGCGGGAGACCGTGTGCCGCTCCTGGTACTCGCTCATGTCGAGGCGGACCAGGTTGTCCTCGGTGTCGAACAGCGCGGCGGCCAGGGCCTTGGCCAGCTCGGTCTTGCCCACGCCGGTCGGGCCCAGGAACAGGAACGAGCCGATCGGGCGGTCCGGGTTGCGGATGCCCGAGCGGGCCCGGATGACCGCGTCGGCGACCAGCTGGACGGCCTCGTCCTGGCCGACCACGCGCTCGTGCAGCAGCTCCGGCAGGCGCAGGAGCTTGTCGCGCTCGGCCTCCATGAGGCGGGTGGTGGGGATGCCGGTCCAGCGGGCGACGATGCCGGCGATCTCGTCCGGGGTGACCACCTCGCGCAGGAGGCGGTGGCCGGACTGCTTGTCGGCCAGGCGCTCCTCCTCGCCGTGCAGGCGGCGCTCCAGCTCCGGCAGGCGGCCCAGGCGCAGCTGGGCGGCGCGGTCCAGGTCGTAGCGGCGCTCGGCGAGGTCGGCCTCGCGGCGCAGGCGCTCGATCTCCTCGCGCAGCTCCTGGACCTTGCGGATGGCCTGGCGCTCGGCGTTCCACTGGGCCCGCATGGCGTCGACCTCGCCGCGCAGGTCGGCGATCGCGCGGCGGATCTGGTCCAGGCGGGCGACGCTGGCCGGGTCGCTCTCCTTGGCCAGGGCCGCGTCCTCCATCTCCAGGCGCATCAGGCGCCGGGCCGCCTCGTCCAGCTCGGCCGGCTGGGAGTCGATCTCGGTGCGCAGCATCGCGCACGCCTCGTCGACCAGGTCGATGGCCTTGTCGGGCAGGAACCGGTCGGCGATGTACCGGTGGGAGAGGCGCACCGCGGCGACCAGGGCGGCGTCGAGGATCCGCACGCCGTGGAAGACCTCCAGCCGCTCCCGCAGGCCGCGCAGGATGGTGATGGCGTCCTCGGGGCTCGGCTCGGAGACCAGGATCGGCTGGACCCGCCGCTCGAAGGCCGCGTCCTTCTCGATGTGCTGGCGGTACTCCGTGAGCGTCGTCGCCCCGATCATGCGCAGCTCGCCGCGGGCCAGCATCGGCTTGAGCAGGTTGCCGGCGTCCATGGCGCCCTCGGCGGCGCCGGCCCCGATGACGGTGTGCAGCTCGTCGACGAAGAGCAGGATCCGGCCCTCGGCGCCGCTCACCTCGGCCAGCACGGCCTTGAGCCGCTCCTCGAACTCGCCGCGGTACTTGGCCCCGGCGACCAGCGAGCCCATGTCGAGGGCGAAGATGGTCTTGTCGCGCAGGCCCTCCGGCACGTCCTCGTCGACGATGCGCTGGGCCAGCCCCTCGACGATGGCGGTCTTGCCGACGCCCGGGTCGCCGATCAGCACCGGGTTGTTCTTCGTCTTGCGCGACACGATCTGCACGACCCGGCGGATCTCCTCGTCGCGGCCGATGACCGGCTCGAGGCGGCCGGCGCGGGCGTCGGCGACGAGGTCGCGGCCGTACTTGGACAGGGCCTCGTAGGCCGCCTCCGGGTTGTCGGAGGTGACCCGCTGGGCGCCGCGGACCTTGGTCAGCTCGCCCAGCAGGCGCTCCCGGCCGACGCCGGCGGACTGCAGGCGGCGCCCGGCCGCGGTGGCCGAGCCCTCGTCGATCAGCGCGAGGAGGAGGTGCTCGACCGAGACGTACTCGTCCCGCAGGCGCGCCGCCTCCTGCTCTGCCGCGTCGAGGACCCGGGCCAGGCGCTGCGTCACCGCCACCTGACCGGCCGGCACGCCCGGGCCGGAGACGCTGGGCCGGCGGTCGAGGTCGCTCTGCACCTGGTCGCGCAGCGCGCCGACGTCGACGTCGCAGCCGGCCAGCAGCCGGGCGGCGATGCCCTGGGGCTGGTCGATGAGGGCCAGCAGCAGGTGCTCGCCGTCGACCTCGGTGTGCCCGGCGCGGGTGGCGATGCGCTGGGCCTCGATGAGCGCCTGGCGGGACTTCTCGGTGAGCCGGTTCAGGTCCACGGCCGCCTCCTGAGCTGTTCCTCGAGGTCGTCGATGCGGGCGAGCAGATCCAGGACCACGCCCATGGCGGCGTAGTTCAGGGGAAGCGTCGCGTGCAGGCGCCGGATCCGGGCCAGCCGGGCCAGCTGCGAGTCGGGAAAGGCGCCGGCCACCGGCTCGAGCAGGCCGAGCTGGACCATGCGGGTGACGAACAGGGGATGGACGCCACCGGCGCTGGCGAACGCCTCCAGCGTCATGGACGGGCGGTGCACGAGGGCAACACTCATTTGCTACTCCGGGAGTCGCTGCTGCGGGGGTCGAACGACGAGACCCGCGCCAGCTCCTCGAGCAGCCGCTGCTCGTCGGCGCTCGGGTGCGGCGGGACGAGGATCCGGACCTCGGCGTAAAGGTCGCCGGGGTCGCCGTGCGGGTCGGGCAACCCTTGGCCGCGCAGCCGCAGGCGCCGCCCCGACGACGAGCCCGCGGGCACCTTGACCTGCACCTCGCCGCCGGGTGTGGTCAGCGGCACCCTGGCGCCCAGGGCCGCCTCCCACGGCGCGACCGGCAGCCGGGCGGTGACGTCCCGGCCGGAGACCGTGAACCGCCGGTCGGGCCGGAAGTGCACCACCAGGTAGAGGTCGCCCCGCGGGCCGCCGCCCAGCCCGGTGGAGCCCTCCCCGGCGATGCGGATCCGCTGGCCCTCGGTGACGCCGCGGGGGATCGTCAGCTTGTAGTGGTCCCCGCCGGGCAGCGTGACCGTGCGTTGCCCGCCCAGGTAGGAGTCTTCGACGCCGATGGTGATCTCGGCCTCCGCGTCGGCGCCCTGCACCGGGCCGCCGCGCCCGCCGCCGAAGACGCCGCCGAGCAGGTCCTCGAGGTCGATGTTGACGAAGCTGGTCGTGCGGCGCGGGCCGGTGGACGCCCCGGCGTGACGGCGCGCATCGAAGTCCTCGGGGACCTGGCGCCACTGGGCGCCGAACCGGTCGTAGTTCGCCCGGCTCTTCGGGTCGGAGAGCACGTGGTAGGCCTCGGTGATCTGCTTGAACCGGTCCTCGGCGCCCGGCTCCTTGTTGACGTCGGGGTGGCTGCGGCGAGCCAGCGTGCGGTACGCCCGCTGGATCTCCTCCGCCGTCGCGGTCCGCGGCACCCCGAGGACCCGGTAGTAGTCATCCGCCATCGTCGGCGCCCTTCTCCGCCGGTGGCCGCGCGACGGCGACGACAGCCGGGCGCAGCAGGCCGGCCGGGCCGCCGTAGCCGGGGCGCACCACCCGGACCACCGAGCCGGGCGGCGCATCCGGGGCCTCGACCGCCTCGGCGGCCTCGTGCCGGGCCGGGTCGAAGGGCTCGCCCTCGGCGCCGACGGGCTGGAAGCCCAGCCGGGTCAGCACGGCCCGGGCCTCGTCCCGCACCTGCGTCACGCCCTGCACGATCGCCGCGGGGTCCGCGTCGGCGTGGTGCAGCGCGAGGTCCAGGTGGTCGAGGATCGGCAGCCAGGCCGCCGCGACCAGCGTCCGCTCCGCCGCGGTGCGCTCGGCGATCAGCCGCTCGCACCGCTTGCGGGCGTTGTCGGCCTCGGCGGCGGCCCGCCGCCAGCGCTCCTCCCAGTCGACCTCCGCGGTCTCCTCGGCCGCCATCGCGATCACCCGCCCGTGAAGTCGGCGTCGACGACGTCCTCGTCCTGGTTTGATGAGGACGGCCGCTGCGACTGTTGCGCCTGTCCCTGCCCCTGTGCCTGCTGCTGCGCCTGCCCCTGCGCGAGCCCGTAGGCGACCTGGCGCAGGTCCGCGGTCAGGGACTGCAGCCGCGCCTGGTCGGCGTCGGGGTCCTTGGCCGCGTCCCGGCCCTGCTGGATGAGCATCTCGGCCCGGGCCCGCTCGTGCTCGGGCACCTGGGTGCCGATCTCCTCCAGCAGCCGCTGCACCTGGTAGGCGGCGCTGTCGAGCTCGTTGCGGGCCTCGACCGCCCGGCGGGTGCGCTCGTCCTCGGTCCGGTGCTGCTCGGCCTCGCGGACCATCCGCTCGACCTCGTCCTTGTCCAGCGTGCCGCTCTCGGTGATGGTGATCTGCTGCTCGCGGGAGGTGTCCTTGTCCCGGGCCGAGACGTTGAGGATGCCGTTGGCGTCGATGTCGTAGGTGACCTCGATCTGCGGGCCGCCGCGCGGGGCCGGCCGGATGTTCTCCAGCCGCAGCCGGCCGAGGGTCCGGTTGTCGGCGGCGCGCTCGCGCTCGCCCTGCAGTACCACCACCTCCACCGCCGGCTGGTTGTCCTCGGCGGTCGTGAACGTCTCGGTGCGCCGGGTCGGGATGGTGGTGTTGCGGTCGATGATCCGGGTCATGAGCCCGCCGAGGGTCTCCACGCCCAGCGAGAGCGGGGTGACGTCGAGCAGCACGACGTCGCGCACGTCGCCCTTGAGCACGCCGGCCTGGATCGCGGCGCCGAGCGCGACGACCTCGTCCGGGTTGACGCTCATGTTCGGGTCCTTGCCGCCGGTGAGCCGGCGCACCAGCGCCTGCACGGCCGGCATACGGGTCGCCCCGCCGACCAGGATGACCTCGTCCAGGTCGCCCTCGGCCACCTTGGCGTCGGTCATCGCCTGGCGCACCGGGCCCATCGTGCGCTCCAGGAGGTCGTGCGTGAGCTCCTCGAACGTGGCCCGCGAGACGGTCGTGGTGAGGTGCTTGGGGCCGTTGGCGTCGGCGGTGATGAACGGCAGGTTGACCTGCGTCTGCGGCACCGTCGACAGCTCGATCTTGGCCCGCTCGGCCGCCTCGGTGAGCCGCTGCAGCGCCTGCGGGTCCTTGCGCAGGTCGATGCCGTTCTCCCGGCGGAACTCCTCGGCGAGGTGGTCGACCAGGCGGTGGTCGAAGTTGTCGCCGCCGAGGTGGGTGTCGCCGGCGGTCGCGCGGACCTCGACCACGCCGTCGCCGACGTCGAGAATGCTCACGTCGAAGGTGCCGCCGCCGAGGTCGAAGACCAGCACCGTCTCGTGGCCGGCCTTGTCCAGGCCGTAGGCGAGCGCCGCCGCGGTCGGCTCGTTGATGATGCGCAGCACCTCGAGCCCGGCGATGCGCCCGGCGTTCTTGGTGGCCTGGCGCTGGGCGTCGTTGAAGTACGCCGGGACCGTGATCACCGCCTCGGTGACCTTCTCGCCGAGGTACTTCGCGGCGTCGTCGGCCAGCTTGCGCAGGACGAGCGCGGAGACCTCCTCGGGCGAGATCTGCTTGCCCCGCACGTCGAACCGGACCGCGCCCTCGGGCCCGGGGACCACCGCGTAGGTGACGGTCTCGGACTCCTCGGCCACCTCGTCGTAGCGGCGCCCGATGAAGCGCTTGGCGGAGGTGATGGTGCCCTCAGGGTTGAGCGCCGCCTGGCGACGGGCGAGGTGCCCGACGAGCCGCTCGCCGCCCGTCGTGTACGCGACGACGGACGGCGTGGTGCGACTGCCCTCGGCGTTGGGGATCACCGTGCTGTGGCCGCCCTCGAAGGCGGCGATCACCGAGTTGGTCGTCCCGAGGTCGATGCCTACTGCCCTGGCCATGGGTCTGCGTCCTTCCGACGGAGACGGTCCTCGGTTTCGACCATCCCGCGGGGGTACCGCAGCGGCGTCCTCTACCCCGGATGAGCCGAGGTGGCGGACGCGGCCAGGTTAGTCCAGTTCAGCCTTGGTCCAGTCAGTCTTAGTCCAGGTCGACGATCTCGCGGCCCAGCGGCCAGAAGGCGGCGGGGACGAGCTTGAAGTGCGCGATGCCGAAGGGGATGCCGATCAGGCTCAGGCACAGCCCGATGCCGGCGGTGATGTGGGTCAGGGCGAGCCACCAGCCCGCGAGCACCACCCACAGGATGTTGGCCAGGCCGGTGACCACGCCGGCGCCCCCCGGCTTGGCGCGCACGGTCCGGCCGAAGGGCCACAGCGAGTACACGGCCAGCCGCCACGAGGCGATCGCGAACGGGATGGTCACGACGAGGACGAAGCAGATGACCGCGGCCAGGGCGTAGCCGAGGAACAGCACGAAGCCGCCGCCGAAAATCAGCCAGAGCACATTGAGCACGAAGCGCAGCACGCTTCGATCATGACGTACGACCGCAAACCGCCGCCAATGGCCAGGTGGCCGTCGCCGGGGCCGGGGGCGCATCGACAACCGCACAATTCGAATAATTCGCCTCGTGCGCCTGCTGATCGTCACGCTGGCCTGTGCGCTGCTCGCCGCGTGCGGCACCACACGGGTTCCCGCGAGCTCGTCGCCCTCGGTTTCGCCGTCGGCCTCGTCCGCGCTCTCGCCCTCGCCCTCGCCTTCGTTGTCGCCGTCTCCCTCGGTGAAGCTGCCCGACGGGTTCGTGGCGCTGTCCGATGTGGACTCCAGCATCCTGGAGGACGTCCGCTACGCCACGCCGCACAACTTCGTCGGCCGGGTCGTGAACGGCTACGAGCGGCCGCGCTGCCTGCTCACCCGGGTGGCGGCCGAGGCGCTGCACCGCGTGCAGCAGAGCGCCCAGGCCCGGGGGTACAGCCTCAAGGTGTACGACTGCTACCGCCCCCAGCGGGCGGTCGACGACTTCGTGCGCTGGGCGGACAACCCCGACCAGGCCATGAAGGCCGAGTTCTACCCGCAGGTCGACAAGTCGCAGCTGTTCCCCGACGGCTACATCGGCGGCCCGACCGCGCACAGCCGCGGCAGCACGCTCGACCTCACCCTGGTGGCGCTCCCGGCGGCCGCCCAGCGGGCCTACCGGCCGGGCGAGCCGCTGGTGTCGTGCACCTCGCCGGCCGGGCAGCGCTTCCCGGACGACACGCTCGACATGGGCACCGGCTTCGACTGCTTCGACCCGCTCGCCCACACGGCCGCGGGCGGGATCGACCAGCGGCAGCGGGCCAACCGCGACCTGCTCGTCGGGCTGATGGCCGACGGTGGGTTCACCAACTACCCGAAGGAGTGGTGGCACTACACCCTCGACCACGAGCCGTTCCCGGACACCTACTTCGACTTCCCCGTGGCCTGAGCGGCCGCGGCGGCCTGCTAGATCTGCCAGGCCCAGGACTGGTTGGACTGGTTGTTGCCGCAGTCCCAGATGATGAGCTGGGTGCCGTTGGCGGTGCCCCAGCCGTCGGCGTCGAGGCACTTGCCGGACTGCGGGTTGCGCAGTTTCGCGATTGTTTCGAAGGGCCGCCCGGCCCCTGCGGACCGGGCGGCCTTTCCGAAAAGCGTCACGGCGTCCAGGCGCCGGTGACCACCCAGCTCACGTCGTCGGCCCACGTACCGGTGGCGTCCCAGGCGTTGGAGCCGCCGTTGGAGGCGATGTAGACGTTGTTGTTGTAGTGCCGGATGTACTTCGTCTGGTAGTTCTGCGAGTAGAACGAGTTGCCCTGGCCGTTCTGGCCGGCCCCCGAGCAGAAGGTCGCGTCGTTGGCGAACAGCGAGCTGTTGTTGTTGGCGTGGAGGTACAGCTGGAAGTTCTGGTGCCTCAGGTAGCTGCCGGGGGTGTCGCGCGACTCGAATGAGTAGCACGAGCTGTTGGCCAGGCCGGTCCGCACCACCCAGGACGCGTTCGACTTGGCCGTGGCCGAGCTCGACGAGCTGACCACCTGCGTCGTGACCGTGGCCGCGGAGTGGCTGATGTAGCGGGTCGTGCAGCAGGCCGTGGTGGCCCGCAGCGAGATGCTCTGGCCGGGCGTCAGCGTGGTCCCGCCCGTCGGGCCGGGGGTGTAGGCGGCCGCCACGATGTTGGCCTGCACCGAGTTTTCCGTCGCGTCGGACGGGTAGCCGGAGGTCATCACGCCCTCGTAGAAGGTGCCGGCGGAGCCGTTGCTGTTGTCGCCGCCGATGCCGAGGATGATCGCCCCCTCCTTCTTCATCGGGTTGTACCCCGACACGTTCGGTCGAGCCCCGTTGTAGAACGTCGACAGGGCGCCGGTCTGCGAGTTGCCGCCGCGGATGGCCCAGTGGTTCGGCTCGCCCTTGACGATCGCGGTCACGAAGCGGTTGCCGATGCTCGGGTCGTTCGCGTTGTAGCCCGCGTTGACGCCGGAGAAGAGGCCGTTCTCCAGGTCGGCCATGATCCACGGGCCGTTGCCGGTGCCGTAGCCCCAGACCTTGATGTTGCCGAAGTAGATGGCCTCCATCGTGCCGTTGCCGTTGTCCCGGCTGTTGCGCTCGGCGTTGCCGTAGTCGAAGCAGCAGCCGCCGTTGTAGTGGGTGCCGTCGAAGATGGCGTACATCCCCTCGGGCTGGTCGCCGGTGGCGACGCCGTTGGTGTTGTTGTTGCGGTAGCCGGTGCCGGGCGCGACGAACACGCCGTAGGCCTTGTGCCCGCTAACATAGACGGGCGCAGAAGTGGCGTTGGCGAGGTTGTCGTAGCCGCCCGCGGCCGGGCCGTTGAAGCCGCCGGGCGGGGCCTGGGTCAGGTGGTTGCCGCGGCCCGACTGGTCGTAGATGATCGTGATGACGCAGCTCGTGCCGGCGCAGAACGAGTCCTGCGCGGCGGCGTTGGCGTAGCCACCGGCGCTGAGCACGCCGATGTTGGTCGTCGCGTTGTCCGAGGCCCTCCTGACCTGGTACAACGATCCGTTGTAGGAGCCGTAGAGGGCCCGCGTGGTGCTGTGCGCGGCGACGCAGGGCGTGCCGCCGTTGGCGTAGATGTCGCAGGGTTGCGACGTGGCCGCCTCGGAGATGCCGACGTTCACGAGTATCCCCGTGACCAGGGCGGCCGTAGCGGCGGCCGCAAGGACGGCTGTGCGCAGCCGTGATGCCATGGTTACCTCTTCCGTAGCGGGGCGGGGTGTGGCACCCGTCTATGTGAGCGCTAACATAGCGGACCCGGCTACGCCTGGCAATGCGATGGGTGCGCTACGCCTCGAGCAGGCGCGCGGCGCGGGTGATCGTCTCGCGCAGGTTGGGCTCGCTCGTGGCCGCCAGCGCCTCGGGCACGGTGAGCCAGCGCAGCGGCGCGTCGGGCTTCTCCGGCCGGGCCTCGCCGGGCCGGTCGGTGGCGAGCAGGAAACGTACATCGGCGTGCTCGTGCGCCGGCTCGTCGCCCTTGGCGTTCACCGGCACGATGACCACGTGCACGACCGCGGCGTCGGGCCACGCCGTCAGGTCGCTCAGCCCGGTCTCCTCGACGCCCTCGCGCAGGGCCACCGCCACCGGGTCGGTCTCGCCCGGGTCGCCGTGCCCGCCCACCTGCAGCCACGCCTCCTGCCGCGCGTGCCAGCGCAGCAGCACCCGCCGCGTCGGCGGGTGCACGATCAGCGCCGACGCGGTGACGTGCAGCGGAATCGCCCGCGTCCACGGGTCGGAGGCGTCGGCGAGCAGCCTGCGCACCCGTTCGACGTCGGCCTCCTCGTCGGCGTCGGCGGGGCGGTAGCGGTCCAGCAGATCGGCGAGCACGGCCCCCACCCTAGCTGTCTTGATCAGGACGGGGCCGGTAGCGGGCCTTGATGTGGACGCGTTCGCCCTGGGGGCCGAGGATGCTGAGGAACTCCACGGGGTGTTCGTCGGCATTGCCGAACCAGTGCGGGAGGTGGGTGTCGAACTCGGCGACCTCGCCGTCGGTGAGGATGAAGTCCTTGTCGCCGAGGACCACACGCAGGCGGCCGCGCAGGACGTACAGCCAGTGGTAGCCCTCGTGCGAGCGGGGATCGGGATCGCGGCCGTCGGTCAGGCCGGCGGGCAGGATGTGCTTGAACGCCTGCAGCCCGCCGGGCTTGCGCGTCAGCGGCACGACGGTCATGCCGTTCCAGGTGAACGGCTGCGGATGCACCCGGGGATCGAGGTCGGCCGGCGCGCCGATCAACTCGTCGACCGGCACCTGGTAGGCCCTGGCCAGGGGCAGCAGGAGCTCCAGGCCCGGCTTGCGGTGCCCGGCCTCCAGCCGGGAGAGCGTGCTGATCGGGATGCCGGTGGTCTCCGACAGGGCGGTCAGGGTGACGCCGCGGCGGCGGCGCAACGCGCGCAGCCGGGGCCCGACCGCGGCCAGCACCGCATCGACGTCCTCGCCCACACGTTCACTGTGCCCGGTGTTTTGCATTTTCCGCAAAGAACTTTGCCCCGAATGCCGCTGTGGGCGCACCTTGGCGTCGGAGGTGGTCACGATGACCCGAAATCCCCAGGTCAGCGGCGCTGATCGGGATGACGTCCAACGCTGGGACGACATGTATCGCAGCCGCGACCGGATATTCAGCGGCAACCCCAACGCAGTGCTCGTCGCCGAGGCCACCGACCTGCCGCCGGGCCGGGCGCTCGACGTCGGATGCGGCGAAGGCGCCGACGCGCTCTGGCTGGCCCGGCGCGGCTGGCAGGTCACCGCGGCCGACGTCTCCGAGATCGCCCTGCGCCGCGCCGCCGCCGCTGCCACCGGCGTCGAGGGCCGCGTGGCGTGGGTGCGGGCCGACCTCACCACCGCGCCGCCCCCGGCGGGCGCCTTCGACCTGGTGTCCGTCCACTACTTCCCGCTCCGGCGCCGGCCGGACCACGGGGCGCTGCGCGGCCTGCTGGACGCTGTCGCCCCCGGCGGCACGCTGCTCTTCGCCACCCACGCCCTCTCGGACCTGGTCCCGCGCCACGAGGAGGGCTTCGACCCCGCCGACTACTACCAGCCCGACGACATCGCCCGGCTCCTCGACCCCGCCTGGAACGTCCTGATCAACGAGGCCCGCCCCCGCGCCGCACCGCGCCCCGCCGGCACGCACCACACCCACGACGCCGTCCTGCGAGCACTACGCCTGCCGTGAGGGACGCTGCGTAATTCAGGTCGGGTCGAGGTTCGGTCGATGTCGCGCCGATAGCTTCGGCCCGTGCGGGTCTCAGTCATCATCCCGAACTTCGACAAGGAACGATCCCTCGCGGCGTGCCTCGAGGCGGTCCTGGCCCAGACGGTCCCGCCCGCCGAGGTCATCGTCGTGGACGACGCCAGCACCGACGCCTCGCCCGCGATCGCGGCCCGCTACCCGGTGCGGCTGCTGCGCGGCGAGGTCAACCGGGGCGTCTCCCACGCGCGCAACGCCGGCGCTGCCGCGGCCACCGGCGACGTGCTCGTGTTCGTCGACTCCGACGTCGCCCCCGCGCCCGGCGCCCTCGCCGGCCTGCTCGCCGAGCTCGGCGCGCACCCGGACTGCGGGGTGGTGCAGGGCATCTACGCCGACCGGCCGTTGTTCCCCGGCGGCGGGCCGGTCGCCGCGTACAAGACCCTGGCCGAGCACCACTGGCGGCGGCGCCGGGCCGGCGAGGCCGACGCCACGCTGTTCGCGCTGACCGCGGTCCGGCGGGCGGCGTGGGAGGCGGTCGGCGGCTTCGCCGAGTCGCTGCGCGACGCCGAGGACGTGGAGTGGGGGACCCGGCTGCCGGACGCCTGGCGGATCCGGATGAGCGCGGACGTGCTCGGGCGCCACGACGACCGGGATCGGCTGGTGCCGTACCTGCGCGAGGTGTTCCGGCGGGCGCGCACCTACGCCACGACGGTGTCCGCGCCGGGCGGCCGGGGACGGCGGGGCGTCGACGTGGCCGCGGTCGCCACGATGCTCGCCTGCGCCGCCGTCCCGCCCGGCCTCGCCCTGACGGTCTGGCGGCCGTGGCTCGGCGTCCTGCCGCTCCTGGCGCTGGCGAGCTTCCTGGCGCTCGACCGGTCCGTCCTCGCCTTCGCCGCCGCCCGCCGCGGCCCCTGGTTCGCCCTCTGGTTCGCGGGGCTGCGGTGGCTGACCCACGTCACCGAGTTCGCCGGCATGGCGCTGGGCGCGGCCGCGGCGCGCGGCTGGTGGCGCCGGGCCAACCAGGCCTTCGCCGCGCTGTTCGCGGTCGCGCTCGCGGTGGGGCTGGCGCTGTTCCTCGCCGCCCAGGACTGGGCCCCGGCCCGCGACCTGGCCGGCCGGCTCGGCACCGCGCGGGTGGCCGGCGTGCTCGGCCTGGCCGCGCTGGTCAACGCGGTGGGGCTGGCGCTGGGCCTGGTCTCCTGGCGGGCGCTCTTCGCCGACCTCGGCGCCCGGGTGAGCGGCTGGACGTCGTCGCGGCTGTTCTTCGTCGGGTTCCTCACCAAGTTCCTGCCCGGCCGGTTCATCGCCCTGCCGGTCCTGCTGCGGATGGGCAAGGAGGTCGACGTCGGGCCGGTCCGCCTGGCCGGCCTGTTCGGGCTGAGCTGGGGTGTCGTGGCGCTGACCGGCCTGACCGTCGGCATCGCGGCCGGCCCCGGCCTGGCCGGCGCCCGCTTCGGCTGGTTGCTGCTGGCCGCCGTCCCGGTCGTCGCGCTCCTCGTCCGCCCCGGCCTGTTCAACGCGGCCCTCGCGTGGGCGCTGCGGGTCGCCCGCCGCCCACCGCCCGCGCTCGTCGCCTCGGACCGGGGCATGCGCCGCGCCCTGACCGCCCAGACGCTGTCGTGGATCGTCTCCGGCCATCACCTGTGGCTGCTCGCCGTGGTGGCCGGCGCGCCCCCTGCGGCGTCCTACCTCGTCTGCATCGGCGGCTTCGCGGCCGGCGCGGTCGCCGGCGTCGTCGTGCTGGTCGCCCCCGACGGTCTCGGCGTGCGCGAGGCCGTCGTCATGGTCGGCCTGGTCACCGTCCTGCCCCTGTCGGTCGCCACCTCGGTCGCGCTGGCCTCCCGGCTGGTCTGCTCGCTCAGCGAGATGGCCGTCGGCTCGGGCGGCCTGCTCGCCGCCGAGCTCATGCACCGCCGTCTCCTGGAGCGATCCCCATGATGAACGCCCTGTTCGCGAGCCTGTCCCGGGTGCTGCGCGGCCCCGTCGAGCGCTACGTCCGCCCCAACCGGCGGCTGAACTCGATCGCCTGGGACCTGCAGTACAAGCTGGGCTTCTGGCGCTATCTCGATCGGCTCAGCGACGGCGAGATGCCCCTCGCCCTGATCGAGACCTGGGCGCCGATGCCGGCCATCCTCGACCTCGGCTGCGGCAGCAGCGCCAACATGCCCCTGCCGCCCGGCCGCTACCGGCACTACCACGGCGTCGACGTGAGCCGCGCCGCCATCGCGCAGGCCCGGGGGCTCGCCCGCCCGCACACGTCCTTCTCCGTCGCGGACATCCGCACCTTCACCACGCCGTCCCGGTTCGACGCGATCCTGCTCCGCGAGGTGTTGTACTACCTGAGCCCGCACGAGCAGCGCGAGCTCCTCCTGCGCCTGCCGGCCCTGCTCAGCCCCCGCGGCCGGATCGTGGTGCAGGTCCACGACGTCACCCGGGCGAGCGACGTCGTGGACCTGGTCCGCGGCTGCGGCGTGCCGGTCGACCGGGAGGTACCGGCCCGCCTGGGCGAGGGCCCTGCGGGCGCCTTCCTGGTCCTGCGCTGAGGTCGGCTACAGGAACTGCGTGCCGCGGGCGAACGTGCCGCGGGCGTACAGCTCGCCGCTCTTGAACTTGTGGTGGAGGTGCTGCGGCAGGACGGCGCGCAGCTCGCCGACGGTCATGACGACCCGGCCGGTGGCGTTGACGATCTCCAGCTTGTTGTCCTCCTCCGGGATCTGCAGGTACAGGTGGTCCGGGTCGCGGTTGACGACCGTGGTGAACTCGTCCTCGTCGACGGCCTTGTCCCCGTCCTTCGGGTTGGTGACGTTGACGATTTCCCGGCGCTTGTCGACGTCCGGGGCGTCCGCCTTGACCCGGTACATCAGGTTGTCGTTGCGCATCAGGTCGTCGTCGGTCTCGTAGGTGTACTCGAAGGGCTGCGCGAGGGCGGCGTTGTAGGCGGCGGACCAGTTCCGGCGCGGTCCGTCGGTCCGCGCGTCCTCCGCGGCCCACGTGCTCAGGGCGTCGGTCGCCAGCGACGAGAACTCCGCGGACGGCAGGATCGCCGCGTTGCACGCCTGCGCGAGCTCGCCGCCGTCTGCCCCGGCGCGGGCCGCCACGTACATCGCCCGCAGGCTGCGCAGGTGGGCCAGGCGGCGGCGGACCAGCTCGGGCCGGTTGAGCCCGAGCAGCTGGATGGTCAGCAGGCCGCGCAGCTGCTGCGGGGCGACGAGCGCCATCAGCGCGTCCCAGTCGTCGCTGACCTGCTGGTCGCCCGTGACGACGAAGGAGCTCGAGGTGGGGTCGATGACGGCCCGGTAGCGGTTGAGCTCGTCCGGGATGAGGCCCGGCTCGGCCCACAGCGCCTGCTCCGGCGGGACGCCCGTGGTCACCTCTGGAACGGTGACGGTGATCGAGTGTCCCGCCCCCAGGTCGCCCTGCATCTCCTGGCCGGCCTGGCGCACCGTCTGCCAGTACTCGACGAGGTGGCGCAGCAGGTCGTAGGCGTACGCCTCGCCGTTGATCGGGTTGAAGCGGATGAACTGCCGCGGGTCCTCCTGGCCCGCGTCGATGAACACCGGCGACTCCTTCGACACGTCGCTGTTGTACGTGTCGCGGACCAGCGTGCCGGTCCCGTCCGGCAGGACCGGGAACAGGTTGCCCTTGTACGTCTGGTTGCAGACCTGGCACGAGTAGAACAGGTTCGACCACGTGTAGGCGTTCCAGAAGTAGCCGCCGTAGTTGTACCCGTGCCCCTCGTCGTAGCCGGCCTTGGGCCGGAAGTGCTCGACGTCGCCGTGCGCGACCGAGCGCGGCAGGCTCTCGCAGTACACACACTTGCCGTGCTGCGCGTTGAGCAGTGCCTCCTTGATGCCGTGGCCGCCGTAGAGGTTGCTGTCGAAGTTGTCGGACTTGAAGCCCAGCATCAGGCGCTTGTGGCTCATGACGGCGGGCGCCATCGCGGCGTCGAGCAGCTCGCCGAAGGCCCGGGCGGCCAGGAAGTAGTACGCCGTGCCGGCGGACTTCTCCCGCGGGATCGCCTTGAGCAGCCGCTCGTCCCACATCCGCAGCGACTCGCCCGTGTTCAGCTGCGTGCGGAGCCGGCTGACAAACAGGTCGCGGGAGACCTTGAACAGCTCGTCCAGGCCGGCCGGCGCCGAGATCAGCGCGGGGTCGGTGGTCATCCACAGCGTGCTCACGAGCCAGGGGTGCTCGCCGTCCAGCAGCGTCCGGCGCTGCTCGTGCAGGATCTTCTGGTAGTCGCTGACGAGCACGTCGCGCATGTGCTGGCCGGCCTGCGGCGGCGTCGTCTCGAACACCTTCCAGCGGGCCACCTCGTCGGGCTGGAACCAGCTCGGCTTGCGGGCCGAGGGGATGTCGTAGAACGGCCGCAGCGTCCTCGTCGCGCGGAGCTGGTAGTGCCGGCGCAGGTGGGCGCCGTGCCCGTTGCGCACGTCCTCCTGCAGGCCCGGCATGCGCGCGGCCAGCGCCTTGGCGAAGGCCTCCTGCAGGGGCCGGGCGACCAGCCGCTCGTGCAGCCCGACCAGCTCCTGGAACCGGGCCAGCCACGTCGCCGCCCAGCCGTTCACGGTCTGCTCGTCGGGCGGCTCCACCTGGGTGAACGCCTGGACGACCTCGGTGCGCTGGACGATCGACGGGATGCGGGCCTTGACCTTCTTCGCGGCTGCGCCGGTCGGCATCTTGCCTTCGTTGAGCAGGATCATCAGCTCCTGCTGCTCCTGGGCGTCCAGCGGGGTCGTCTCGCCCCGCGGGTTGACGGTCGCCGGGAACGCCCGCCGCTGCTCGAACTGCAGCAGCAGTGTGTAGACGTCCTTCAGGTCCTTGGTGATCTCCTCGCACCGCTTCGCCGCGCCCGCGGCGCTGGCCGGCAGGTTCTGCTTGTCCACTCTGATCATCGGCGCTTCCCACCTTCGCTCGTTGCGTCGAACGGCGGGAGGACGGGCGCCGGGGCCGATCCGGACGATACGTCGGCTTCGCGACACCGCGCGGGTGAAGATCTAGGCCGGGATGCGGCCGTTCCACCACGGGCGCACGCCGACCGGCTCGCTGCGCAGCAGGCGGCGGTGCAGGTCCTGCAGCTGGTGTCCGGGCTCCACGCCGAGCCGGTCGGCCAGCGTCATCCGGGCGTCCTGGAACGCCGTCAGCGCCTCGGCGCGGCGGGACGACTGGCCCAGGGCGACCAGCAGCAGCTCCCACAGCCGCTCGCGCATCGGCTGCTCGACGAGCATCCAGCGCAGCTCGGAGACCAGGTTCTCGTCGTCGCCCAGCAGGAGCCGCACGCCGGCGATCTCCTCCAGCACGTCCTGGCGCAGCTCCACCAGCCGGGTGCGCTCGGCCTCCGCGAGGGGGCCGGTGGCCTCGTGCAGCGGCGGTCCGCTCCACCGGGCGACCGCGGCCTGGAAGTGGCCGAGGGCCTCCGGCAGCCGGGCCGCCGCGCGGGCCGCGCGGGCCCGCCGGATGCCCTGCTCGAAGAGGTTCACGTCGATCGCCTCGGCGGGCAGCGCGAGGGTGTAGCCGGGGCGGGTCGAGCACAGCACGGTGGCCCGGGAGGGCTTCTCCCGCACCGGCTCCAGGGCGCGGCGCAGCCGGCCGATGTACGTGTGCACCATGTTCTCGACCGAGGGCGGGCGGCGCGGGCCCCACACGGCGTCGACGATCTGGGCGACCGACATCACCATGCCGGAGCGCAGCGCCAGGACGGCCAGGACCTCGCGTTGTCTCGGCGTGCCGAGGTACAGCGCGGCCGGGCCGCGGCGCGCCCGCACCGGACCCAAGAGCGAGACCGAGAGCTCAGGCTCGGACACGACCCCTCCTTTCAGCCCCGGCCGGGCGGGGTGGCGAAGGTCAGCCCCCGGGCCCGGAGGCGCGGGAGCACGTGGGCAAGTGCGGCGACGGTCTGCGACCGGTCCCCGCCCCCGTCGTGGCAGAGCATGATGTGGCCCGCGCGGCTGCGGTCCAGGGCGCGGGCGATGCGCTCCGTGCCCGGCGCGCGCCAGTCGCTCGGGTTCACGGTCCAGTCGACCGGGGTCAGGCCGTGGCCGGCGGCGGCCCGCAGCACCCGCGGGGACCAGTTGCCCGACGGGGCCCGGAAGAGCCGCGGCCGCACGCCGGTGGCCCGCTCGATCGCCTCCTGGGTGCCGGCGATCTCGGCCTCCAGGGCGGCCGGGGCGAGGGCGGCGAACGGGTGGGGGTGGGTCATCGAGTGGTTGCCCAGCGCGTGGCCCTCGCCGGCAATCCGGCGGGCCAGGTCGGGGCGCTCCCGGACGCGGTCGCCGATGAGGAAGAACGTGGCCCGCACGCCGTGCCGGGCGAGGAGGTCCAGCAGCGGCGGGGTCCAGTCCGGGTGCGGGCCGTCGTCGACGGTCAGCGCGACCGCGTGGCCCTCGACGCCGAAGACCGGGCCGAGGCGGCCGCGGCCGGGGCGGGGGCGCAGGGCCTGGACGCCGCGGACGGCGAACCACGCGTAGTGCAGCAGGTGGGCGCCGTTCATCGGGCGGGCTCCGCGAGCGGCCCGGCGCCGCGCAGGTGCCGCACGGCTCCCACGAGGGCGCCGGCGAGGACGGCCCACAGCACCAGGAGGTGTACGGCGAAGAAGAACCCGGCGAACAGCGGCCCGCGCCGCCGGAGGACGAACCACAGGAGCCCCGGGTCGGCAACGGTGAACGCGGCGAGGGCGGCCAGCGGTACCAGTGGAAGCCCGAGGAACAGGAAAGGAACAGCGCAGGCGGTCAGGGCGGCCAGCGCGACGGTGGCGGGGGAGTTGGCCCGGATGCCGGCGGGCCCGCGCTCGTGCGCGGCGACCGGGACGAGCAGCTGCGAGCGGCGGAACTGCTTGCGCAGCAGCGCCCCCAGCCGGCTGTCGTCGTCGTGCCGGCACACCATGGCCGGGCTGAGCACGATCCCGAGCCGCTCCGGCATCCGGTCGCCGACCTCGACGTCCTCCGAGGCCCGCAGCCGCTCGTCGAAGCCGCCCACCTCGTCGAAGACCGAGCGGCGGATCGCGCACACCGCGAACAGCGTGGTCCGCACCCGCCCGGCGTGCTTGAGCCGCCAGTAGTGGCCGTGCAGGAGCCGGTAGGCCTCCACCGGGCCGTCGTCGAAGAGCGGCCGCAGCGAGTAGATGCCGTGCACGCAGGCGACGTCGGGCTCCTCGCGCAGGATCCGCAGCGCCACGGCGAGCGCGTCGGGCTCGGGCGCGCAGTCGGCGTCGAGGAAGAAGAGCACCTCGCCGCGGCTGGCCCGGATGCCGGCGTTGCGGGCGGCGGCCGGGCCGCGGTTCACCGGCTGCTCGACGACCGTCGCGCCGAACGCCCGGGCGATCTCGCGGGTCCCGTCGGTGCTGGCGTCGTCGACGACGATGACCTCGGCGACCGGTTCGTGCTGCGCGCGGACGGCGGCCAGGCACGCCCCGAGAGTCGCCGCGCTGTCGAAGGCCGGAACGATGACGGAGACGTCCGGTCGCATGCTCAGACTCCTCAAAAAAACATTCACGCCTGTAGCTGTATGCAGCAGCCAAACTATCCGCCGTGACAGCGGGCGGGCAAGCGTTGCGGTGGGTAGTCCAGGCCGCGTACAGAGCCGGTCCAGAAATCATCCTGAAAACGTTGCGATGCCGTCGCTACGTTCGGCCCATGTCCAACCTGATAGGCCTCGAGGAGTGCGAGCGGCTGTCCGTCCGCGAGACGCACGACCTCTACCGCCGCTACGTGAACGCCAGCCAGGTGACCCTGATGACGTCCTTCGGGTTCGGCCGGGAATTGGTCGACCGGGCCGAGGGGGCGTACCTCGTGCAACGGGACGGCAGGCGGATCCTCGATCTCACCGGCGGGGTCGGCGTGCTCAACCACGGGCACAACCACCCGCGCATTCTGGCCGCCCGGCAGCGCTTTGCCGAACGCCGCCGGATGGAAGTGCACAAGACGTACTTCTCGCCCTATCTGGCCGCCCTCGGGCACAACCTCGCCCAGCTCCTGCCCGGTGACCTGAACATGTCCTTCCTGCCGAACTCGGGCGCCGAGGCGGTCGAAGGGGCGGTGAAGCTGGCGTACAAATACCACGGCGGGCGGCGCGGCACCATCCTTCGCGCGGATCGCGGATTTCACGGGAAACTGCTCGGCTCGGGCGGCCTCACCGGGCAGCCGCACTTCGATTTCCCGACGATCCCGGGAATCGCCACGTTCACCTACGACGACATCGATTCGGTGCGCGCGGCGATTCGCCGGCACGACGGCGACGTCTACGCACTCATCGTCGAGCCGTTCAGCGCCTCCACCGTGTCGTGGTGCAGCGAGGAGTTCCTGCGCGAGGTGCGGCGTTTGTGCACCCGGCACGACATCGTCCTCATATTTGACGAGATCTATACCGGCTGGGGGAAAACCGGCGAACTGTTCTATTTCATGCGCCATGCCGATCTCGTGCCGGACGTGCTCACCACCTCGAAGGCGTTCGGCGGCGGCAAGTCGTCGATCTCCGCCTTCGTCGCCCGCGAGAAGGTGTTCAAGCGCGCCTACGACAACCTCGGCGACGCGCTGCTGCAGTCGACCAGCACCACGTACTACGGCTTCGGCGAGGAGTGCGCCACCGCGATCGAGGCCGTCAACATCGTGGTCGAGGACGACTACCCGGCCAAGGCGCGGGCCATCGAGCGGGTCCTCGAGCCGGCGCTGCAGCGGCTGGCCAAGCAGTTCCCCGAGTCGGTGAGCCACGTGGCCGGGGCCGGGGCGCTGTGGGGCGTGTTCATCGACGGCGGCCCGGCCATCCTCGACCTCGTCGCCCGGCTCGCGCCCGGCGGCATGTCGCGCGACCCGCGCTTCAAGGCCAAGCTCGTCACGTGCGCGGTGATCAACGCGCTGTACCGCGACCACGACATCTTCACCTACTACACCCTCAACGGCCTCAACCCGCTGGTCCTCGGCCCGTCGCTGGTCACCGAGCTCGACGACGTCCAGCGCGGGGTCGACGCGCTCGCCGAGGTGCTCGGCCAGGGCCTGACCCGGCTGGTCACCCGGTTCGTCGCGCAGAAGGTCGGCTCGCTGTGGTGACCACGGTGACCGGCGCGGCCGGCATGCTCGGGTCCCGGCTCGTCGAGCGGCTGCGCGCCGAGGGCCGCGACGTGCGCGGCGTCGACGTCCGGCCGGCCCCGACCGTGACCCTGGTGAGTGACGTGCGCGACCCGGCCGCGATGGCCGTCGCGGCGAGCGGCGCCGGCGCCCTCGTGCACTGCGCGGCGGCGCTGCCGAGCTACCCGGCCGACGAGATCCGCTCGATCATCGTCGGCGGCACCTCGACCGTGCTGCGGGCGGCCGCCGACGCGGGCGTGCCCCGGGTCGTGCACGTCTCCTCGACCGCCGTCTACGGGCTGCCCACGGTGGTGCCGACCACGGAGGAGTACCCCCGAAGTCCCGTCGACACCTACAGCCGGGCCAAGGCGGCGGCCGAGGAGATCGCCGAGCGGCACCGCGCCGAGGGCATGTGCCTGTCGATCCTGCGCCCGAAGACGTTCCTCGGGCCGGGCCGCATGGGCCTGTTCGCGATGCTCTTCGAGTGGGCCGAGGAGGGGCGGAACTTTCCCGTGCTCGGCCGCGGCGACGTGCGCATCCAGATGTTCGCGGTGGAGGATCTCGTCGACGCCGTGGCAGGCGTGCTCGCGGCCGCGCCGGACGTCGCCAACGACACCTACAACCTGGCCGCCGCCGACTTCGGCACGCTGCGCGAGGACTTCCAGGCCGTGCTCGACGCCGCCGGCCACGGCCGCCGGGTGGTCTCGGTGCCGGCCCGGCCGGCCCTGCTCGCGCTGCGGGCGCTGCAGGGGCTGCGGCTCTCCCCGGTGTACGGCCGGCTGCTGCACAAGCTCATGGCCGACTCCTACGTGAGCATCGCCAAGGCGCAGCAACGGCTCGGGTTCGCGCCGCAGCGCTCCAACCGCGACGCCATCCTGGCCACCTACGCCTGGTGGCGGACCCAGCGGACCGTCAGCAGCACCGGGCGGACCAGCCGCGACCCGTGGCGGCAGGGCGCCCTGGCCGCCGCGAAGATCTTCTTCTGAGCCGGGGGCCCGCGATGTCCGCTGAAGGTGTGGTCGAGCTCCCGGCGCCCGTGCCCGTCGCCGTGCGCCCGGCCGGCTGGCAGCTGCTGCGGCTGGCCCGCCCGCGCCAGTGGGCCAAGAACCTCCTCGCCGTCCCCCTCGCCCTCGCCGACGCGGGCGGCTGGGGCTGGCCGGTCCTCGCCCGGGCCGGCTGGGCCGTGGCCGTGTTCACCTGCGCCGCCGTGCTGGTCTACGTCGGCAACGACATCAGCGATCGCCGGGCCGACCGGCTGCACCCGGTCAAGCGGCACCGGCCCATCGCCGCCGGGCGGGTGTCGGTGCCGCTGGCCGTCTCGTTCGCCGCCGCGGTCGCCGCCCTGCTGGCCGCGCTGCTGCTGTTCGGGCCGGCCGTGCCGCCGTGGCCGGTCGCCGGTTACCTGCTGCTCAACGTGGCCTACAGCCGCTGGCTCAAGCACGCGGCGCCGCTTGACGTCTGCGTGGTGGCCCTCGGCTTCGTGCTGCGGGTCTGGTACGGCTACGACGCGGTCGGCGCCGCGGTGTCGCTGCCACTGCTCGGCGCCGTGTTCACCGGCTGTCTCGTGCTGGTGCTGGGCAAGCGGCGCCACGAGCTCGGCGCGGGCGGGCCCGCGCACCGGCCGGCCCTGGCCGGCTACACGCTGCAGCTCACCGACCAGCTCCTCGGGCTGAGCCTGGCGCTCAGCGCCGGGGCGTTCCTGCTGTACCTCGCCACCGACGCGCCCGTCGGGCACTACCGGCAGGCGGTGCTGCTCGTCGCCGCGCCGGCCGGGCTCTTCGCCGCGTTCCGCTACCTGCAGGCGATCCACGTCCACCGCGCGGGCGGCGACCCGGTCCGCGCGGTCCTGCACGACGGGCCGATCGTGGCCAGCGCCGCGCTCGTCGGCGTGGTCCTGGCGGCCGCGATCGCCCTGAACCACTACCCGCATCTCGTGCACTGGATGGGACCATGAGCACCCCACTCGTCTCGGTCATCGTGCCGAACTACAACTACGCCCGCGCGCTGCCGCTGTGTCTGCAGGCGCTGCGCGACCAGACGTACCGCAACGTCGAAATCATCGTCGTGGACGACTGCAGCACCGACGACTCCGCCTCGGTCGCCGCGGGCTTCGGGGTGCGCGTGCTGCGGACGCCGGTCAACGGCGGCCCGGCCGCGGCCCGCAACCTCGGCGCCGAGCACGCGAACGGCGAGATCCTGTTCTTCGTCGACTCCGACGTGGCGGCCAAGCCCGACGCGATCGCCAACGCGGTGTCCATCCTGGAGTCCGGCCCGGACATCGGGGCGGTGTGCGGCAACTACGACCCGGTGCCGCTGATCCGCGACAGCCTGCTGGAGGAGTACCGCTGCTTCCAGCAGTCCTACTGGCTCATCGCCGACGAGGGGCGCATCACCACCCTCTACACCGCGCTGCTCGCCCTGCCGAAGAGGGTCTTCGAGGAGATCGGCCCGTTCAACCCGAAGCTGCGCGAGACCGAGAACGCCGACTACGGCCGCCGGCTGGCCCAGCGCTACGAGGTGTGGCTCTCGCCGCGGGTCCGGGGCGTGCACGACCACGACCACGAGCTCGGCGTGCTGGTGCGCAAGGTCTTCGTGCGCACCGCGCTGCACATCCCGATGTTCATCCGCAAGCCCACGTTCCCGGGCGGGCTCAGCAGCGGGCCCCGGGCGTGGGTCAGCGTGGCCGCGCTGCTCGCCCTGCTGTCGGTGGCCCTGCCGCTGCTGCTCGGGCCGGTGCTCGTCGCGGTGCCGCTGGCGTTCCTGGCGCTGTTCGTGGCCGGGGACCTGCCGATGCACCGGTTCGTCGCGCGGCTGCGCTCGCCGCTGTTCCTGGCGTACTTCGTCGGCATGCACTTCGTGCTGAACCTCGTCATCGCCGTCGCCGCCATGGCGGGCGCGCTGGCCTGGCTCGGGTCCGGCCGCTTCCGCACCCTCTACGACGCCGCGGAGCCGGTCCGATGAACCAGCCGCTCGTCTCGGTCATCGTGCCGAACTACAACTACGCCGAGTCGCTGGACCTCTGCCTGCGCTCGGTGCTGGACCAGACGTACCCCAACCTCGAGGTGCTCGTGGTCGACGACTGCTCCACCGACGGCTCCGTCGCCGTCGCCCAGGCCCTCGGCGTGCGGGTGATCAGCACCGGGACCAACGGCGGCTGCGGCAATGCGCGCAACGTCGGCGTGGCGGCGACCACGGGTGAGATCCTGTACTTCGTGGACTCCGACGTGAGCCTCGCCCCCGACGCCGTCGCGACGGCCGTGCGGCTGCTACGCGACGACCCGGCGATCGGCTGCGTCTGCGGCATCGAGGACCCCGAGCCGCTGCTGCACGACTCGCTCGTGGCCCGGTACCGCGGGCTGCAGTACCACTACTGGTCCGTCACCGCGGAGGGCGACATCACCTTCCTCTTCCCGGCCCTGTGCGCGCTGCGCCGGGACGTGTTCGAGGACGTCGGCCCGTTCAACCCGGCCCTTCGCCAGACCGAGGAGGTCGACTACGGCTACCGGCTCACCCGCCGCTGGCGGATGGTGCTGACCCGCGAGGTGCGCGGCCGGCACGACCACGACCACGACCTGCGCGGCCTGCTGCGCAAGCTGTTCCATCGCGGCCGGCTGCGGGTGCCGCTGTACCTGCGGGCCCGCCGGTTCGCCTCGGGCTTCGAGACGCAGTCGCGCGCCTGGGGGAGCCTCGCCGCCGCGGCCGCCCTGCCCGCCCTGCTGCTCGGCCTGGCCTCGCCCTGGCTGCTGGTGGTCCCGGCGGCACTGCTGGTCGCCTCGCTGGCCTGCGACGCCGGCATGTACGCGTTCGTCCTGCGCCGCAACGGTCCGGCATTCCTGCTCGCCTTCGCCGCCCTGCACTACCTGGTCAACGTCGCCATCACCGCGGGCGTGGCCGCCGGCGCGCTGCAGTGGCTGTCGTCCCGCCCCTTCCGCCGCCTCTACGACCGCACGTTCCCGGTGCCGGCGTGATCCGGAGGTTGCTGGTGGCCACGGCCGCAGTCTGGCTGACCTTCGTAACGGCTCACCTTGTCCTCAGTGGACAGTGGTGGGTGTGGCACCTGGTCGACGTGGTCCCCCCGCCGTTGTTCACCGTGGTGCCGCTGCTGCTGGCCGCCGGCGCGGTGCCGTCCCGCGGTGGTCGCCGCCCGGTGGCAATCCTCGCCTCGGCGGCGCTGCTCTTCGGCGCGCCGCTGTCGGGCTGGAACGTCCCTGCACTGTGGACCTCGCAACACGCGTCCCCGCCCGGCGCCGTGACGGTCTTCAGCTGGAACACGGAGTACTGGGACAGCGACGGAGGGCCGTTCTACCCGTTCCTGCAAGGCCAGAGGGCCGATGTCTACCTGCTCCAGGAGTACCTCAACGACGGGGATGTGCCGACCCCGGTGCACGACCTCGACCGGTTGCGGGCCGCGTTCCCCGGCTATGCGATCGCCGTGGCCGGCGAGCTCGTCACCGTGTCCAGGTTCCCGATCAGGCAGGCGTTCCCGCTGATCCGGTCCACGGAGAACGGCTGGCTGGGGGAGTTCGAGCGGGAGAAGATCCTGCGCACCGATCTCGACCTCGGCGGCGGGCGGACGCTGTCGGTGTACAACCTGCACCTGCCGGTCCAGATCTCGCCCGGCCTGAGCCCGTTCGGCGGCGCGTTCTGGCGCACGATCCGCGACCAGGACGCGCAGCGGGGGCCGCAGTGGCGGGCGCTCGCCGCCGACGTGGACGGCAATCGCGGCCCGATCCTCGTGGCCGGCGACTTCAACACCACCCCCGGGATGGAGGACATCCGCAAGGTGCCGTCCCGGCTGCGGGACCCGAGCGGGCTGCTGCCGACGGTGTACCCGGCGACGTACCGCGACCGGGCCGGGCTTCCGCGCTGGTGGCGCCTCGACTGGGCGTTCACCAGCGCGGACGTCCGGGTGCACGAGTACCGCTTCGGCGGTAGCGGTGGCCAGTCCGACCACCGCTACCAGCTGTTGCGTCTCTCGGTCGGTTAGTGCAGCGGGACGGTCACCGTCGTGGGGACGGTCTCCGTGCCCGTGAGGGGAAGGTTGCGCGAGGAGTCGCCGACGAGGATCTGGTACGACCCGGCCGACGCGATCCAGGTGTTGGACGCGGTGTCCCAGTGTGCGAACGCGCGCATCGGCAGCGTGAACGTGACCGTCGCCGAGGCGCCCGGGTTGAGCGTCACCCGCTGGAAGCCCTGCAGCTGGTGCGGCGGCTCGCCGTTGGCGGCCGGGTGCCCGACGTAGAGCTGGGCCACCTCGGTGCCCGCCCGGCTGCCGGTGTTCGTCACGGTCGCGGTGACCGTGGCCGAGTTGCCGGAGATGGCGTTCACGTGCAGGTTGCTGAACCCGAAGGTGGTGTACGACAGGCCGAAGCCGAACGGGAACAGCGGCGCGACATTGCGGGCGTCGTACCAGCGGTAGCCGATGTTCATGCCCTCCGAGTACTGCACCTGCCCGTTGACCCCGGGCCACTGCGCGGCCGTGCTGGTCGGCATGTTGGACAGCGCCGTCGGGAAGCTGATCGGCAGGTGCCCGGACGGGTTGGCGTCGCCGAAGAGCAGCGCGGCGATCGCCTTGCCCCAGCCCTGGCCGTCGTAGAAGCCCTCGAACACGCCGGCCACCTGGTTCAGCCACGGCATGAGGATGGCCGCGTTGTTGTTCAGCACGACGACCGTGCGCGGGTTGGCCGCGGCCACCGCCGAGATCAGCGCGTCCTGGTTGTTCGGCAGGTTGAGGCTGGTGTTGTCGCCCTCCTCGTGGCCGTAGTTGTCGCTGGCGAAGACGACCGCGACGGTTGAGTTGCGGGCCAGGGTGGCCGCCGCGGCCTGGTCGGTGCCCTCGTTGTAGGTCACGGTCGCGCCGGTGCCGGCCACCCGGTTCTGGATGCCGGTGATCGGCCAGATCGTGCCCGAGCTGGTGACCGTGCCGCTGCCGCCGCCGATGGTCTGGGTGCCGGCGCCGGCGTCGACTCCGATCACCGCGATCGACGTGCCGCTGGTGGCGCTCAGCGGCAGCACGCCGTTGTTCTTCAGCAGGACCGTGCCCTCCGTGGCGCCCTGGACCGCCACCTGCTGGTGCGCGTAGGTGGTGACGTTCGCCGTGGCCGAGCCGCTGGGTGCCTTGTTGAACATGCCGAAGTCGAACATCTTGGTGAGCACCCGGGTCACCATCGTGTCCACGGTGGCCTGGCTGACCTGGCCGTTCTGGACCGCCTGGACGAGGAAGTCGGCGTAGAAGTACCCGCCGGGCATCTCCATCGTCATGCCGGCGTTGGCCGACTCGACCGTCGAGTGGGCGCCGCCCCAGTCCGAGCCGACGAACCCGGTGAACCCGGCCTGCTGGTAGAGCGGCACGTTGAGCAGCTGCGGGTTCTGGCACGCCGGGACGTTGTTGACGTTGCTGTACCCGCACATCACCGACGCCGCGTTGCCCTGCGTGATCGCCGTCTGGAAGGCCGGCAGGTAGATCTCCTGCAGGGTGCGCTGGTCCACGATGATCGTGCCGGCGGGCTGCTCGATGTTGTACGCGGCGGCGTGCTTGACCTGGGCCATCACGCCCTGGCTCTGGATGCCCTGCACGTCGGCGGCGGCCATCTGCCCGGACAGGTAGGGGTCCTCGCCGTAGGTCTCGAACGAGCGGCCCCAGCGCGGGTCGCGGACCATGTTGATCGTCGGGCCGAGGGCCACGTTCACGCCCTTGCCGGCGAACTCGGTGCCGATGGTCTGCCCGTAGAGCTTCGCGTAGGCGGTGTCGAACGTGGCCGCCGTGGTCACGCCGTCGGGCATCTGGGTGACCCCGCCGAGCCCGTCGCCGACGCCGCTGGGCCCGTCCTGGAAGTTGATCGTCGGGATGCACAGCGACGGGATGCCGATGACCTCGCCGATGTACGTCTTCGTGGGGTTGGTCCCGTGCAGCAGCATGGTCTTCTGCTGCAGGGTCATCTGCCCCAGCAGCTGGGCGACCTTGGACGCGGTCGACGCCGAGGAGTTCACCCACGGGCAGTTGCCGGGCGCCGGAGAAGTCGGGGTGGGCGTCGGCGTGGCGACCACGCCGCCGACCGTGTAGACCCCGAACTCCCACAGCGAGTAGCCGTAGCCGGTGGCCCGGGCCGTGCCGTACATCCGCACGTACCGCGCCGAGCCGCTGACCGGGATGGTCTGCGTGCCGCCGGTGCCGGTCGTCGTGGAGTACACGGTGGTCCAGCTGCTGGCGTTGGTGGAGAGCTGGATCTGGAACGCGGTCGCGTAGGCCGCCTCCCACTGCAGCTTCACCTGGCACACCGGCAGGCTGGCGCCCAGGTCGACCTGGAGCCACTGGGGGTCGGTGAACAGGCTCGACCAGCGGCTTGCGGTGTTGTCGTCGATCGCCGCGCCGGGGCCGCTGCCGTCGTTCTCGGACGACGAGGCGGTCGCCGTGCCGTAGAGGGCCGCGTTCGTGGTGCTGCAGCTGCCGGTCGGGGTGGGCGAGGTGTTCGGGGTCGTCGGGCTGGTCGTGGGGCCGGCCGTCGTGCCGTACACCTGGAACTCCCACAGCGAGTAGCCGTAGGCCGTGGTGCGGGCCGTGCCGTACATCCGCACGTACCGCCCGGTGCCGGTCACGTTGAGCGTCTGCGTGCCGCCCGCCCCGGTGGTGGTGGAGTAGATGCTGGTCCAGGACGCGCCGTCGGCCGACGTCTGGATCTGGAACGCCTTGCCGGCCGCGGTCTCCCACTGCAGGACGACCTGGCTGATCGTGGCGCTGACCCCGAGGTCTACCTGCAGCCACTGCGGGTCGCTGAAGGCGCTGGACCATCGGGTGCCGGCGTCGCCGTCGACGGCGGCGGAGGCGGGGAAGGCGACGTTCTCGGTCGAGGAGGCGGTGGCGGGCCGCCCCTGCGACAGCAGCGTGGTCGCGGCGCTGGCGGGCAGCACGACCAGCGCGGTCCACGCCACGAGCAGGACCGCGGCGGCCGCGAGGAGGAGGGGTCTACGGAGTTTCCGGGCGCGTCGCAGCGCCGGTAGAGGTTCTACCGTCATGGTGGTCGTACCTCGGCTCTGAGAGTGTGATCGATCGGCGGCGGGTGGTGATCACTGTGAGAGAGCGCTCTCTCGGAAGCATTCGCCACTACAGCCGTCGATGTCAAGCCACTCTCGGCGCCGCGCTTCGGCGACCGCTTCGCGGATGGTCGCGGCGCTGGTAGGCGCCCTGTCGCCGCGGGGAATGCCGCCCCCGGGGCGCCGGCCGGCGAGCCCGTGAGTTCCTTGAGGACCCGGTTAAATCACCGTTAGGCCTTGCTTCGCCGCAGGTTGGTGGCCGGCTCACGGCGGTACGGTCGGGCCGTAGCCGCCAGGTCGCCGTGCGAGCCGCGATCGTCGCGGCCGGCCCCGGCCGCCACCAGTGCTCGTGCGACGCAACGACAAGGAGCACGGCGTGTTCGACAACCGCCCGGCACGGACGCCGGGTCACCGCAGTCCCCGGGACGAGCCCTCCGGCCGCCGGCGGGCCTGGCGTTCGCTGCTGGCCCTCGGCCTCCCCGCCTTCGCCGCGGCGCTCGGCGGGACCGCGCTCACCGCCCAGGCCGCCATCGCCGGGCAGGACGCCCCCGAGGTCACCTGCCGGGTGATCGTGCCCGCCGACCCGTTGAGCGCGAAGGGCCTCGCCACCCCGTACCGGCTCGAGGCGCCGTGCCACGAGGCCGACGCCGGCTCGGCCGCCTTCGTGCAGGCCACGATCGTGGACCCGGCCACCGGGGCCGTCTCGGTGTACGACCCGCTGGTCGTCGACGACGGCACGCGCGCCGCGGTGGCGCCCACGGTGCCCGAGCTTCCCGCCGGCGGGGTCGTGGGCCTGTGGTTCGGCTTCAACGGCGACAACCTGCGGCTGGCCGGCGACGGCGGGAGCCTCGCCGACGGGCACTGCGTCAACGGCGCCCAGCAGTCGATCTTCGGCCAGTTCGCGTACTGCAACGCCCCCGCCGTCTTCGCCGCCGCCGACGCCGCGATCGCCGCCGGCCGGCTCACCGTGCCGGCCCTCGACACGGCGGCGGACGGGCGGCCGTGCCCGACCACGCGCGACTTCGGGCTGGTCGACATGGACCAGAGCGACAACGTCACCACGACGTACCTGGTGCTCGCCGACGGCCGGACCGCGCAGAACACCGCCGCGAACCGGGCCGCGCTCGCCGGCCGCCAGGCGCGGATCGAGGTGAACGGCAGCGACAACGGGCTGCTCGACGCCCACGTCTTCCCGGCGCTGGGCTGCACGCCCTTCCGCGCGCCGGACCTCGCCGACGCCGGCGCCCCGGCCACCGCGCTCGCCCTCAACGAGCTGCAGGCGGCCGCGCACCAGCAGGCGCCCGTCGCGCTGGTCCCGACGTCGGACCCGATGACGAAGGTCGGCGACCGGCCCAGCGTCGCCAAGACCAACCTGTATCGCGCCGGGGTCGGCCAGCCGCCGATCGACCAGGCGGCCGAGACCCCGGCCGCGTACTGCGCCAGCCTGCTGCGGGTCGGCGCGGACCGCATCCAGCTCGACCGCAGCCTGACCGTCCGCGCCGCCTCGCCCGATCCGCAGGCGGCGAACAGCCTGTTCACGTTCCTGGCGCAGCGGTTCAGCGGCGCCTACGACGCGCTCGGCTGCCCCGCGCTGCTGCGGATCGGCAACCCGGTCAAGGTGACCACCGACGCGAACGGCGTCGTGACCGGCGCCCGGTTCGCCGCACCGCCGACCTCGTCGCCCTCGGCCGGTGGGAGGCCGCCCGCCTCCGCGTCTCCGTCCGTCACCCGGTCGGCCTCGGCCTCTCCGTCCGTCACCCGGTCTGCCTCGGCCTCGCCGGCCGGTTCGGCATCCTCGAAGAGCCCGGCCGTGGCTCAGCCGGTGCGCACGACGACCCAGCCGCCCCGGCCGGTGAACACGACGACCCAGCCGCCCCGGCCGGTGAACACGACGACCCAGCCGCCTCAGCCGGTACGCGCGACGACCCAGCCGGCTCGGCCGGTGAACACGACGACGCAGTCGAGCCATCCGTTGCAGACCGGCTATGCGGCGCCGCCGATGCAGCCGTCCGGCCCGGCGGCCGCCGCCGGTGCGGCCGGGGTGTCGCCGCCGTCCGCCGCCGACCTGCGCGGGCTGGCCGTCGACGCGATGCGCCTCAAGGCCCCGACAGCGCCGGGGTCACCGGGCGGCCGGTCCCTCACCACCACGATGGGGGCGGTGCTGCTCGGGGGCGGCGGCGTCGGCACGGTCGTCGCGATCGTCCGGGCCGCCCGCCGCAACCGCTGGCGATACGCCCCCGAGATCTGAACGGCCCGGGCCGTTCAGATCTCGCGACGGCGGGGTCAGTTGACCTGGAAGACGGTCAGCACGGCGGCATGGTCGGAGGGCCAGGTGCCGAGGTCGGTCGACACGGCGTCGGAGGACAGGACGGTCAGCGGCCCCTTGTAGTGGACGAAGTCGATGCGGTCCTGGGGTTCGGGCTCGCCGGTGTGCGCGTCGTAGCCGTAGCCGCCGGCGAAGGTCTTGTCGACCGGGGACCACGTGTTGCCCGGGCTCGTGGCCGGGTCGGGGTGGGCCTGGCGGTAGGAGTCGGTCAGGCCGGCGTTGGCCGGGGCCGTCGAGCTGGGCCACTGGACGGCGCCGTAGCCGCAGCGGGAGTTCGCGGCCGTCCAGTCCAGGTGGGACGGGGCGTTGAAGTCGCCGGTGAGCAGGACCGGGGTGGTGGCCGCGGCGGACAGGCCGTTCCTCAGCTCCGAGAGCCCGGCCGACCTGGCCGAGGGCGATCCGGCGCGGTGGCCCGACCGGCTGGCGCCGGTGGCCGACCCCGAGGCGCTGATCGCCGAGATCGTGGCGGCCGCGCGGGTCGAGGAGCCGGACATGACCGCCGGTGTCCCCGTGCCGCCGCCGGGCGGAGCGGCCGAGCGGCTGCGGCAACGGTGGACCGGCGTCCGCTGGCTCTGCCTGACCGCCACGCCGCAGGGTGGGTGGGACCTGCCGATGCTGCTGGGTAAGCCGCACGCGCTGAACTGGGGTACGCCCGTGCATCCGCGGCTGGACCCGGCGTACCACGCGGCCTTCCTGCGGTCGTGGCACCGCCGGTTCGACGCGTGCGTGCGCGGGCTGCACCCGCGCTGGCTCGACATCGTCGTCGGCGCGCCGCCCACCGAGCCGGACGAGATCGCGGCGGTGGCGATGGAGCAGTATGCCTACTGCGACGACCTGGGCCTGGACGTGGGCTTTCCCGCGGGGGTGGCCCGCGAGCAGGTGCCCGCCGATCAGTGGTACTTCTGGTGGGACTGAGCGCTCAGTGCCGGTGGGTGGCGTCCGGGTGGCTCGGGTCGCCAGGGTGCTCGAAGCCGGGCTCGAGACGGACCAGGGCCGCGCAGCGCTCCTCCAGCCACCGGGCGAAGCGCTGGTCCCGCTCGTGCGCGCCGAGCAGCGCCGCGATGGGCGCGTGGGCCTCCTCGAAGGAGCCCGGATAGCGGTCCCGGTTGCGGTCGTAGTAGTCGCGCTCCCCCGTGACGGGCCCGGGCGGGGCCACCCGGTCTCGCAGCGGGCCGGCGAGGGGGTGGGCGGCGGTCACGGCGGCCGCCACGCCGCCGGTGCGCAGCGCGTCGGCCAGGGTGACCGCGGCCGGCGGCGAACCGTCCGCGGTCAGGCCGAGCCGCCCGGCCTCGTGCTCGACGACCGCCTCGGTGGCCAGGACCTGCACCATCCAGCGGCGCATGGTGCGCGCCTCGGCGGTGTGCGGGTCCGGCAGCCGGGCGGCGTACGGCCCGGCCCGCAGCGCCGCGATCCGCGCGTCGACGCCGGCGACCGGGATGGGCCGGCCGGCGACCCAGGCGGCCACGGCGCTCATCTGAGCACCTCGACCGTGACCGCCTCGGTGTAGTGCAGCTCGCCGGCGTGGGCGACCTTGAACAGGGCCCACCAGCGGCCGGGGGCGTGGTGCGTGGGCACCCGCACGGGCACGGTGACCCGGGCCTTGCCCCGCGCGGGCAGCTCGACGCGCAGCGCGGCCGAGGGGAACAGGTCCCAGGTCTGCCACGGGCTGATCAGCGCCACGTCGACGACGATCGGGCCGGCCGCGTCGGTGGCCAGGTCGAGGTCGAGGCCGGCCGCGTCGCCCGGCCGCAACTGCAGCGGGCCGCCGGGCGCCGCGGTCACCGTCTCCGGGCCCCGGACGCCGACGAGCAGCCGGGCCACGTCCTCGACCCCGTCGCCGAGCCGGGCCCGCAGCCAGTACACGCCGTCGGCGGCGCCGTCCGGCGGGGTGAGCTCGACGGCGCCCGTCGTGTGGCCGCCGGGATCCAGGTCGTAGCCGAGCGACGGCGGGCGCGCGGCCCAGCCGGGCGGCGGGAGCAGCTCGACGGAGCCGGTCGCGCGCTCGGCGGTCAGCTCGGACGCGACGGTCACGGTCAGCGTCGCCGGACCGTCCACAGTGGTCACGGGCGGGTCGGCGTGGACGGTCACCTGCAGGTTGCCGATCGGGGCGGGGCCGGTGTTGTGCAGCCAGTAGCGGGCGTAGGCCGGGTTGGGCGGCACCGGGGCGGCCGGGAGCGGGCCGACCCCGACGAGGGCCTGCGCGATCTGCGCGCCGGACAGCTCCAGCGTCACCGCGCCGCCGTCGACCGGCAGGGGGTCGCCGGGCTCCTCCAGGAGGTTGGTCTCGTGCGCCTGTGCGGTGGGGGACCAGAGCCGCAGCCGTACGGCGGCGGGGCGGCCCGCGGCCTCGTACAGCCGCACGGCGACCCGGTTGGTGGCGGCGCCGGGGGAGCGGCCGGTCGCGTAGGGGTTCCCGGCCGGCTTCAGCGCGGCGAGGACCACGTCGCCGTCGGACTCCACCGTCACGTAGCTGCGCGCCGCCGCCCCGCCCGCGCCGACGACGGCGTGCATGGGATGGTTTGCCTCGTGGCCGTGGCGGACCAGGCCGTTGGCGCGCCAGTCGCCGGGGCCGGCCACGAGCGCGTACTCGAAGCCGTGCGTCCAGTGCTGCTGCTGGAAGTTGGAGCCGTCGGGGGCGGTGCGCCGGGGCGGGTCGATCCACACCCCGGACGGCCAGCCGGTGCAGGAGCGCAGCAGCGACAGGTGCAGCGCGCCGCCGGTGTCGACCGCGAACCCCGGCAGGCCGCGGTTGACCAGGGCGACGGTGTAGTCGTCGAGGTCCGGGTCGGGGGACTCGGTGAGCGCCTGGCGCACCGGGATCGCGCCGGCGTCCACGTCGGCCCGCAGGCGCTCGGCCGCGCCCTCGCCGGCCACGATGAGCACCGGCAGGTCCCGCGGCCCGGTCAGGTCGGCGTTGGGCACCCACACGTCGGCGAGCGCCCTCGCCGCCGGGACCAGCAGCCGGGCGTGGCCACCGGCGGCCAGTTGCCGGTCGAGCTCGTCCTGCCAGGCCGGGCCGGCGGCGTCCAGGACGGCGTCGGTGAAGGCGTTGCGGCCGACGCTGATCCGCACGTCCGGCAGGTTGGAGTCGACCGCGAGCCGGCCGTAGCGGCTCCCCGACGGCGACGAGGAGGTGGCGGTGACGCCCCGCCTGGCGAGCGCCGCGGCGAGGTCGCGGACGTCGTCGTCGGAGACCAGCTCGGCGATGCCGATCGCCCGGGTGTGCGCCCGCGCCCCGTCCGGGCCGTGCACGTCGACGCGGGCCGTCGAGGAGACCGCGAACCAGTGCTGCGCCGGGTTGTCCAGCGTCCACGGGGCCTGCTCGCTGTCCACGTCGATCAGGCCGAAGCCGCGGCCGACCACCGCGTTGCCGACCTCGCTGACCGGCAGGCCGCCGGGCACGTCCACCGGCCAGCACACCCGCACCAGCTGGTCCTCGCCGGTGAAGTCGTCGGCGCTGGTGCGCGCGTCGATGCGGGCACTGTGCTCCCACAGGGTCAGGCTCTGGGTGTACCGCAACGGCCCCGCCGATCCGGTGACGGTGACCCGGCTGCCCAGCGCGCTGCGCTCGACCACGACCGAGGCGGCCGGCCGGTCGCCGGAGCGGTGCACGGCCGCGCCCTTCGGCAGCAGGTGCCACGGCCCCTCGTGGAAGCGCGGGTGGGCCGGGTACTCGTCGTAGACGAGCAGCTCGTTGCCGACCCGCCCGGCGCGCAGCAGCTCCCGCCCGGTGCGCAGGTCGACCAGGCTGCGCACGCACCCGCCGCGGTCCGGGTCGAGCTCGATGCGGTACACCCCGTTGTCCACGACCGCCGGGCCATCCACGGTGGACCAGCCGGTCTCGCCGGCCGGCGCGTCGAGCAGCGGCCAGGCGCGGTAGCCGGCCGGGGGCACGTCCTCGGCCCGGAACACCAGATCCACGGCGGCCAGGCTCCCGTCGGGGTGGCGCGCCGGGTGCTCGAGCACGGTCGGCAGGTCGCCGACGCGCACCCCGGCCGGGCCCGGCGCCGGGAACTGCACGCGGACGCGGACCAGGTCGGTGCGCGGCCAGGCGGAGGGGTTGAACACGGCGACCCGCCGGCCGGGGCCCTCGGCCGCGGCGAGGTGCCCGAGCGACCGGTCCAGCACCGCGGCCGCGAGGTCGTGGGCCTCGCGCCAGCCGGTGAGCAGGTCGAGGTACACCTGGTCGCTCTCGCTGCCGGTGATGGCGTCGTGGTGGGCGCCGTACACCAGCTGCCGCCACGCCTTGTCCAGCTCGGCGTGCGGGAACGGCAGCCCGTGCCCCGCCGCGATGGTCGCGAACGTCTCGGCGTCGCCCAGCAGCGCCTCGGCGTGCCGCTGGGCCTGCTTGGTGTCGATGTAGGACACGTCCTTGCCGGTGTAGACCGGGTTCATGTCGCGCGTCTGCGGCGAGGGGACGAAGCCGGGGGTCGCGCGGACCGCGGCGAAGAACTCCCGCGGCAGCCCGCACACGAAGCGCGGCGAGACGTACCGCGCGTTCCAGTCCCGATGGATCTCGGTCACCCACTTGGCCGGCGGGGTGTAGTCGGTGCCGACCGGCAGGAGCACGTTGCGCGTGGCGGCGACCCGCTTGAGGAGCAGGAACAGCTCGTACACGCTCTGCTCGGCGGCGGCGAGGGTCGGCTTGGAGTCGATGTGCCAGCCGGCCGAGTAGTGCGCCGGCATGTAGTGGGTCAGCACGCCCCGCCCGGACGGAGAGATCCACTCGAACTCCGACGGGAACTGCATCACCGACGGGTCGCCCCAGCCCTCGCGCGGCTCGTGCGTCCACAGCATCGGCCCCCACTGGTGGAACGGGCCGCGGGCCCACGACGAGGAGTCCAGGCCGGCGTCGGCGACCAGGCCGGGGAACTGCGGGTCGTGGCCGAACACGTCGAGCTGCCAGGCGGTGCGCGGGTCCCCGCCGACGATGTCGCGCTGGAAACCGATGCCGTGCACCAGGTTGCGGATCGTCGACTCGGCCGACGTGAGGTTCGTGTTCGGCTCGTTGTAGGTGCCGCCCATCAGCTCCAGGCGCCCCTCGGCCAGCAGCGTGCGCACGTACTGACGCTCGTGGGGGAAGGTGTCCCAGAAGGGCTTGAGGTAGTCGAGCTCGGCCAGCACGAACTTGTAGTCGGGGTCGCGGCGGGCCGTCTCCAGGTGGGCGCGGACCAGCTCGAAGCCGGGCTGCTGGAACCCGGCCCGAAACTCGGTGCCCAGCCGGCCGTCGCGGTCCCACGTGGACGTGTAGGCGGCCTGGGTGTTCCACCACACCGGGTCGTAGTGGAAGTGCGGGATCATCCAGACCGTCCAGCCGGGCTCGGCCACGACCAGCTCCGCCGTGGCCGGCTCGCCGCCCGCGCTCACCTCGATCGGCACGCGCGCGCCGGGCGGGGCGGCGACGTCCAGCGGCACCTCGACAAGGGGTCCACTGTGGACCTCTGTCGCGCCGGATACGCCGTCGCCGGTGACCCGCAGGTGGCCGGGCCAGTCCTCGACCTCGACCCGGAGCACCTGCCGGGGGCCGGGCGACCCGTCGACGCCGGCGACGAAGAGCTCGGTGCCGGTGACGCTGACGATGCGCATGTTCGAGCCTTTCAGCCTTTGACCGCGCCGGTGAGGCTGAACGCGCCACCGAGCACCCGGGACAGTGCGGAGTAGAGCAGGACGACCGGCGCGGTGTAAAGGATCGAGAAGGCGGCCAGCTGGCCGTAGGCGACCTGCCCGTACTGCGAGAAGAAGGTGTAGATGGTCACCGACGCCGGCTGCTTCTCGGGGCTGAGCAGCAGGATGAAGGGTACGAAGAAGTTGCCCCACTGCAGCACGAACGTGAAGATCAGCACGACGGTGAGGCCGGGGACCATGAGCGGCAGCACGATGCGGCGCAGCGACTGCAGCCAGCCGGCCCCGTCCGTCCAGGCCGCCTCCTCCAGGCTGACCGGCACGCCGTCCATGAAGTTCTTCATCATCCAGATCGCGAACGGCAGCGCGGCCGCGGACATGAACGCGACCGTGCCGGCCCGCGAGTCGACGAGGTCGATCCGGCTGTACATCGCGTAGACCGGCACCATGACGGCGGTGATCGGCAGTCCCGTGGCGAACAGGATCGTGTACAGCAGCGATCGTCCGAAGCGGGTGTGGTACCGCGAGAGCGGATACGCCGCCAGCACCGCCACGGCCACGGTCAGCAGCGCCGTGCCGCCGGAGATGAGCAGCGAGTTCCACATCGGCTGCCACAGCGTCTCCGGGGTGGCCACCGCCCGGAAGTTCTCGGTGGAGAACTTCCCCGTGACGCGCGCCGACAGGGCCGCGCCGGGCTGCACGGAGGCGACCAGCAGCCACCCGAACGGCAGCAGGAAGGCGATGGCGACGAGGGCCAGGGCCGCGTCCGCGGCGCGTCTCATGAGGCGGCCTCCAGGCGGATGAGCCGTAGGTATACGGCCGAGAACAGCGCCCCGATCGCCAGCAGTACCAGGGCCATCGCCGTGCCGTAGCCGAGTTGGTAGAACTTGAAGGCCTGCTGGTACATGTACAGCGGCGTCGTCTGGCTCGCCGTGCCCGGCCCGCCGCCGGTCATGACGTAGATGAGGCCGAAGGCGGCCAGCGTCTGCAGCGTGATGAGCATGAGGTTACTGACGATCGAGCGGCGGATCAGCGGAATCGTGACATGCCGCAGCCGCTGCCAGGCCGAGGCGCCGTCGACCTCGGCGGCCTCGACCAGCTCCGGCGGCACGTCGGACAGCGCCGCGGAGTACACCAGCATCGAGAAGGCGGTGCCGCGCCAGACGTTGGCCAGCACGACCGCCAGCATCGGGGTGGTGTAGAGCCAGTTCTGCCGCACGCCGAGGTGCCCGATCAGCGCGTTGAGGCTGCCCGTGCGGTGCAGGAAGGCGTACCAGCAGAAGCCGGCCACCGTCTCCGGCACCGTCCAGGCGGCCAGCACCACGCCGGTGACGAGCGCGCGGGTGGCCCGGCCGCGGCCGTGCAGCAGCAGGGCGATGAGCAGGCCGAGCGTGTTCTGCCCGATGACCGCCGAGCCGACCACGAACACCAGCGTGAGGACCAGCGAATGCAGGAACGAGGGGTCGCGGGCCAGCCGGGTGAAGTTGTCGAGGCCGACGAACTCCACCGTGGCCGACCCCGTGAGCGCCGTGTCGGTGAAGGCCGTGTAGACGCTCCACAGCATCGGCCCGGCGAAGAAGATCAGCAGCAGCGCCAGCGCCGGGGCCAGCGGCAGGAGCCGCCGCAGCGCGATCACTTGACCTTGTCGGGGCCGACGGCGGACTTGAGCTGGTCGACGTAGGCGCTCACGGCCTGCTGCGGCTGCTGCTGGCCGGTCATCACGGACTCCATCGCGACCTGGATCGCGTCGGAGACGTGCGGGTAGTCGGCGTACGCGGGCCGGAAGTGGGTCACCTGGACCAGGTCGGTGAAGAACTTCAGGGTCGGGTTGGCGGCCACGTAGGCCGGGTCGGCGGCGACGTCGGCGCGCTCGGCGATCTGGCTGGCGGAGATGTCGTAGGCCTGGGAGTTCTCCTTGTTGAGCGCCAGGCTCACGAAGTCGAACGCGGCCTGCTTGTCCTTGGCGTGCGTGCCGACGGAGAGCACCCAGCCGCCGGACATGCTGGTCTTGCCGGGCGCGTCGCCGTGCTGGGTGGGCATCGGGGCCTGGCCGAGCACGGTGCTCCACTGCGGCCAGGGCTTGGTGCCGGTGCTCAGCCACGTGCCGCTGAGCCAGGAGCCGTCGAGGTCGATCGCGAGCTTGCCGCCGGGCAGCAGCTCGGTGCCGACCCGGGTGCCGAAGTTCGGGTCGAGGGCGTCCTGCGGGTCCGGGGCCAGCTTATCGCCGAAGATGGTCTTCAGGAACGTCAGCGAGTCGAGCAGGCCGGTGCTCGATCCGACCCACTTCTTCGCGCCGTCGTCGTACAGGGTGTCCTTCGTGCCGTACAACAACATCTCGAGACCCTGCATGGTGGCGCCCTCGCCGGCCGCCTTGCCGGAGTAGACGTTGAGCGGCGTGACGCCGGGCAGCCCGGCCTTGACGGCGCGGGCCGCGGCGAGGATGTCGTCCCAGCTCTTCGGCTCCCACGGCACGCTCAGGCCGGCCTGCCTGAAGAGATCCTGGTTGTACCAGAGGGCGCGCGTGTCGGTGCCCATCGGCACCCCGTAGGTCTTGCCGTCGAGGGCCTTCGCGGCGGACTTGGAGGCCTCGGTGAACTGGCCCCAGTCCGCCCACTTGGCGAGGTAGTCGTCGATCGGGGCGAGGAAGCCGGCCGCGATGTCGGTGTTGACGAGGAACGTGTCCTCGTACATCACGTCGGGCGCGGTGCTCGGCGAGCGGTTCATCAGCGACAGCTTGGTGTAGTAGTCGTTCTCCGACGCCTCGATCGGCACCAGCTTCACGGTGTAGCCCTGATGGGCCGACTCGTAGGCCGACTTGACCTTCTTCATGTGGTCGTCCATTTGCGTGAAGTTGCCGAACTTCTGGTAGGCGACGGTGATCGTCCGGCCCGAGTCCGACGGGCCCGACGAGCACGCGGCGGCGCCGGCCAGGAGGAGGGGGACCAGGGCGATGGGGATGATGCGGCGCATCGGGGCTCCCTTCGGCCGGCCCCGGCTGTGGCGGCGGCGGGGCGGGTCACCGAATATGAGAACGTATTCAGAGACGGTAACCCTCTTATCGGGATTTGTCGATTGATCGATGGATTGGAGTGCGTCATGCCGACGCGGCCGACCATGCGCGACGTCGCGCGGCTGGCCGGGGTGAGCCCGGCGACCGTCTCGCGGGTCGTCAACGACGAGCCGTACATCCGGCCCGAGACCCGGCGCGCCGTCGAGCGGGCCATCGACGAGCTCGGCTTCCACCGCAACGACATCGCCCGCACCCTGCGGCCGGGCCAGACCGCCGAGACGATCGCGCTGGTCATCGAGGACCCGGCCAACCCCTTCTGGTCCCGGGTCACCCGGGGCGCGGAGGAGACGGCCCGCCGGCACCAGCACATGATGGTCGTCGGCAGCACCGGGCAGAGCTTCGAGCGGGAGCGCGACCTGCTCCGCGACCTCGTCCGCCGCCGCGTCGACGGCCTGCTGGTGACCCCGACCGCGCACGACCACGTGGCGCTGCACGCCGAGCTGGCCCGCTGGGCGCCGGTGGTCTTCATCGACCGGTTGCCCGGCGGCGTGCCGGCCGACTCGGTGGTGCTGGACAACTTCGGCGGGGCCCGGCAGGCGGTCGGGCACCTGCTGGATCGCGGGCACCGCCGGATCGCCTACATCGGCGGCGACCCGGCCGTCGGGACCGGGGCCGAGCGGCTGGCCGGCTACCGGCGGGCCCTCGGCGACGCCGGGGTCGCCTTCGAGCCGGGGCTGGTCCACCTCGAGCGGCACACGGTCGAAGCGGCCCGGGAGACGGCGGTCGCGGCGCTCGCCGGGCCGGGCGCCGCCACCGCGATCTTCGCCGACAACAACCGGATCTGCGTCGGGGTGCTGCACGCGGTGCACGGGCGGGCGGGGGTCGACGTGGCCGGGTTCGACGACGTGGAGCTGGCCGATCTGCTGCCGCAGCCGGTCGCGCTGGTGACGTACGACGCCGTGGAGATGGGCCGGCGGGCGGCGCGGTTGCTGTTCGAGCGCATCGGCGGCGGCACCGGGCCGCTGACCCGGGTCCTGCTGCCGACCACGCTGGTCGTCCGTGGCCGGGGCTAGTGTGACAACGTTGTCATAGGCCCGTCAGTGCCCGGGGCCCGGGCGCTGGGTGGTGGAGGCCCGGGCGATCAGGCGGGTCGGCAGCAGGACGAGGCGCGGCGGGCCGTCGTCGCCGTCGAGCCGTCCGAGCAGCAGCTGGGCGGCCTGCCGGCCCATCTCCTCCGGCTCGTGGGTGAGCACGCTGACCTCCAGCACGTCGCCGAGGTCCAGCTCGTCGAAGCCGATCAGGGCCGGGGGCCGCGGGTGGCGCCACAGTGCCCGCACCGCGCCGGTGGTGATCCGGTTGTTGGTGGCGAAGATCGCCGTCGGCGGCTCCGGCCGGGCCAGCAGCGCCCGCACCGCCCGCTCGGCCGCGGCCACGTCGTGGGCGTCCTCGAGCACGTGGTCGCGCCAGCCGGGCAGGCCGGCGTCCTCCATCGCCTCGGCGAACCCGGCGGCGCGGTCGCGGTACGTGCTCAGCCTCGACAGGTCCCCGACGAGCCCGATCCGGCGGTGCCCGGCGGCGAGCAGGTGCACGGCGGCCAGGCGCCCGCCGTCGACGTTGTCGAGCAGGACCGCGTCGGCCGCCACCCCGACCGGGGGCCGGTCGACGAAGACGATCGGGATGCCGTGGCGGCGCTCGGCCACGAGATGCTGGTGCTCGGCCATCGTCGAGGCCACGACCAGCGCCCGGACCCGCCGCTCGATGAGCGACTCGGTGATGCGCAGCTCCGTGTCCGGGTCCTCGTCGGTGCTGGCCGTGATCAGCTGCATGCCCCGCCGCCGCAGCTCCCGCTCCAGGCCGCTGGCCAGCCGCGAGTAGAACGGGTTGGCCAGGTCCCCGCTGAGCAGCCCGACCAGGGTCGAGGCGGCGGCGCCCCGGCGCAGCTCCCGGGCGACGCCGTTGAGCCGGTAGCCGAGCCGCTGTGCGGCCTCCTGGACCCGCGCGCGGGTGTGCTCGGCGACGTATCCCTCGCCGTTGAGCGCCCGCGACGCCGTCTTGATCGACACCCCGGACAGGGCGGCGACCTCGGCCAGGCCCGGGCGCCCGCTGCTCGGCCGCGCCGGCTCCCGGGTCATGCCGACGATTATGCATCGACACCCGGCCGCCCGGGGCCCGATATGCGCGGTTACCCCAGGTAAAGCCTCGCCCCGGGCTGGTGCGCAGCCACGAGGCCGGCGTGGGAGCAGGCCCGTGCGGGCGCCGTATGACAACGTTGACAAGTGCGGGGCCACTCATCTTTGCTTATCGATGTCGGTCCGGTCCGCCAGCTTGCCCGACCCTGACGCGTGGCCGCGTGGAACCCGAGCGGCCACGCCGATGGCGGCTGCGTCGGCGGAAGCTGTCAGGAAGGCCACCGTCATGCCGCACTCCGCCCGAACACACCGCCTCCGCGCCCGCGCGTGGCTGGGGACGACCCTGCTGGCCGGCGCCACCGCCCTCGTGGCGGCGGCCGCACCGCAGCCCGCCCTCGCGGCCACCAGTCGCCCGTCGCTGCAGTTCGCGAACCCGTCCGCCCAGGCCGCCTTCGGCGCGGCGTACACGAAGGCGCTGGCCAACCTGCTCGACGTCAACACGGTGCCGTACGACGCCGCGGTGTACAACCAGTCGGGTCTCATGACGAACCCGCCGAGCACCTTCATCCGGGCGGGTGGCGGCTATGCCCAGCCGTGGACCCGGGACGCGGCGGTCAACTCGTGGAACGCCGCCAGCCTGCTCGAGTCCGACGTGGCCCGCAACACGCTGTGGTCGGTGGTCCGCCGGCAGTCCAACGGCCAGCTCATCGTCAACCAGGACAACCAGTGGTGGGACCAGGTCGTCTGGCTCACCGCCGCCTGGAACCACTACGAGGTCACCGGCGACCAGGGCTTCCTCGCCAACGCCTACCAGGCCGCGACCAACACCCTCAACGCCCGCAAGGCGGCCAACTACAACAGCGGCTACGGGCTGTTCCAGGGCCCCTCGTTCTTCAACGACGGCATCGCCGGTCCGTGTGGCCGATGATCCAGGGGTACTGGGCCGACGCCGCCGTCCACGCCGGCGACCCGGCCCGCTTCGCCTCCGAGGCCACCGACCTGGCCCGCCTGGCCAACTCCAGCGGCGGCTTCTACGAGATCTACAACTTCAAGTCCGGCGCTCCCGACGGCGGCTGGCAGGGCCCGAACAGCCACTGGGGGCCGCTGGCCGAACCCAGGTCCAGATCTGGGACTGCAACGGCACCGCGGCCCAGCAGTGGTTCCTGTCGTGAGCGCCCGGCGCGCCCTGCTCGCGGCGGCCGTGGGCCTCCTCGCGGCCGTCCCGGCGGTTCCCGGTACCGCCGCCGCGGCCACCTCAGTGAAGATCATGCCGCTGGGGGCCTCGATCACCTGGGGCACCGCGTCCAGCACCGGCAACGGCTACCGCGAGGAGCTGCGCCGCCACCTCGTCGACGACGCCGGCGTGGCCGTCGACTTCGTCGGCTCGCAGCGCTCCGGCACCATGGCCGACCCCGACAACGAGGGCCACCCCGGCTACCGCATCGACCAGGTCGCGGCCGGCGCGGACCAGTGGCTCGCCGCGGCCCGGCCCGACGTCGTGCTGCGGCAACGACATCGGGGCGAGCGGGTCGTACTCGCGGCGCCGGGTCAGCGAGTCTGGTAGTAGGTGCTCTGCGGGGTCTCGGACCAGGAGCAGTCGACGTGCGACGCATCGTTGGTCATCCATCCGCCGTACACCCAGCGCGATCCCAGGGTGAAGATGTTCTGGCACAGACCGACGACGCGGTACTGCACGCTCACCGGCCCGCCGTTGCACACCGCGGTGAAGCCCCCGCCCGGCCGGCCCGTCGACGTGATCCACGCCGAGCAGTCGGCCCGGTAGGGGCCGGCGGCCGCGGGGCTCGCGGTCGCGAGCAATGCGCCGACGGACATCGCCACCGTGGTGGCGGCGAGCATGGCCGACCTTCTCATCGCATTCCTCCTGTCGAATCTGCCTGCGTACCTTGGCCTCATCCTCGACGGGCAGGGCTGGCGGAAGACATTGCCTGAAGGGCGGAGCTGCTCCGGTTACCGCAGGACGAGCCGTGCGGATGCCATTGAACGGGGTGACGCCGGCTGAGAGTGGACTGTCCACTGTGGAGCAATAAATTGCCGCCCGGGATGGATAGACGGCCGGACGCGGGGTACCTCGGATGGTGCAAGGAGCACGAACGAGCAGGGAAGGAAACCCCCGTGACTTCCAACTCCACCGACGTCACCATGTTGCAGGGTCGAGACGTGTACGACCGCGACGGTGACAAGGTCGGCACGATCGGTCAGGTCTACGCGGATCGCGCGGGCCGGCCCACCTGGGCGAGCGTCAGCACCGGTCTCCTCGGCATGCGCCAGTCGCTGGTGCCGCTGACCGCCGCGAGAAACCAGGACGACGGCGTGCGGATCCCGTTCGACAAGGCGACCGTGAAGGCCGCGCCGAACCTGGACCACGAGGTCGACGAGCCGCTGACCAGCGACCAGGTGCAGGAGCTCTACCGGCACTACCGGATGCAGTGGGACGACGCCGGCACGACGGACCACGCGAGCGGCTACGGCGCCGGCGCGCAGCACACCCGCGGCTCCGACCAGGGCGGCACCGACCGCTCGATGTGGGACGGCGAGTACCAGGGCTCCGGGGAGCGCCTGAACGTCGAGCAGGTCGGCCTCGGCGAGGAGAACGTGAGCGGCACGGAGCGGGTCGAGGGCCGGGTGCGCAGGGAGCACATCGACGCCGGCCTGCCGGGCGAGGAAGGCCACCGCCGGATGGCCTGATGCGCTATGGCAACGGAATCGTGCCGCCCCGGTCGAACCGGGGCGGCACGCTACCGTGGTCGCAACCGTGACTGAACCTTGATGTGTAGAACGCTCGCGAATGGAAAACCTGGGCATTCGTGCAGGATCAGGTGCTGGGTGGGCGATACCACCTCGAGGACGTGCTGGGCGTCGGTGGCATGTCGACGGTGTGGCGCGCCCACGACGAGGTGCTGGACCGCAAGGTCGCGGTCAAGCTGCTGTCCGGCCCGCACAGCCGCGATGCCGGGTCCCGGCAGCGCATCCGCGTCGAGGCCCGGGCCGCGGCCGCGCTGGCCCACCCGAACGTCGCCCAGGTCTACGACTTCGGCGAGACGGTCCAGGACGGGAACCGGACGCCGTACGTCGTCATGGAGCTGGTGCCCGGCCCGACGCTCGAGCAGCGCGTCCGGTCCCCGCTGTCCCCGGTCGCGGCGCTGCGGATCTGCGCCGAGGTCGCCGCCGGGCTCGCCGCCGCCCACGCCGACAGCATGGTCCACCGCGACATCAAGCCGGCCAACATCATCCTCGCCTCGACCGGCGCGAAGGTCGTCGACTTCGGCATCGCGGCCGCCGCCGGCCCGGCCCGCGGCGTGCTCGACAACGAGATCCTCGGCACACCCGACTACATGGCCCCGGAGCGGCTCACCGACGACGCGGTCACGCCGGCCTCCGACGTGTACTCCCTGGGCGTGCTGCTGTACCGCCTGCTCGCCGGGCGCCTGCCGTGGGTCGCCTCCGGCCCCACGGAGCTGCTCGACGCGCACCTGCACCGGCCGCCGGCCTCGCTGCCACCGCTGTCCGACGTCCCGCCCGGCGTCGCCGAGCTGTACCAGCGCTGCCTGTCCAAGGCCCCGACCGCCCGCCCGACCGCGGCCGAGGTCGCCACCGCCCTCGCCGAGGCGGCCGGCATCCGCGCCGTCACCGACGACCTCGCCCACGCGGTGGCCCCGCCGGCCAGGGACGGCGGCCCCTCCACCGTCCTCGTCCGCCCCGGCGCACCGACGGCCGCCGCCCGGCGCCGCCGGGTCCGCCCCGCCGCCGGGCTGCTCGCCGGGGCCGCCGTCGTGGCGGCCGCGGCCTGGTTCGCGATCCCGCAGCCCACCCACCACACGTCGGCGGAGGCGGGGCCGGCGTCCGCCGAGAGCGAGCGCACCGCACCGGCCGCCACTGACGCCGTTCCGTCGGCCACGGGAGGTACGACCGCACCGGCACTTCCTCCGCCGTCGCAGACCCAGCCGGCGCTGCCCGGCCCGGCGCAGACCTTCGTCTCCACGGGCGGCACCATTCAGGCCAGGTGCGCCCCGGCCGGACTCGCCGAGATCCTGTCCTCGGCGCCGAAGTCGCCGTGGAAGGCCGACTGGGTCAACGCCGGCCCGGCCGACGCCGCGACGGCCGCCTTCGCCCACGGCAACATGACGGTCGACATGACGGTTACCTGCCGCGGGCCGAACCCGTCGGACCCGTCGGTCGTGACGACCACCCACACCAGATAGCCACCCGTCGTAGCAGCAGCTGGTGTACCGCCACCAGCGGGACGATGCCGGCCGGGTACCAGAGCAGGTCGGTCGGGTCGAACTGCACGCCCAGCACGAGCCGGGCCAGCAGGCTGTGGGCGGACAGTTCGGCGGGCAGGCCGGTCAGCTGGAAGCACTCCATCGCCCAGCACCACGCCAGGGCCGTGCCGCCGGCGAGCAGCGGACGCAGGGGAGGCCAGAGGAACAGCGTCCCGGCGTAGGTCATCGACGCGTAGAGCGCGTTTCCGGAGTACTGCTCCAGGCGGCCGTTGCTGTAGAGCGAGCCGGCGCTCAGCGCGCGGATCGCCAGCGCGACGGCCAGGAACACGGCCGCGGCGGCGAGCATGGACAGCCGGAACCGGAGGTGTTTGAGCGGCACCGCCGGGATGGTAGCTCGGCTATCCTCCTCCAGGGAGAGCATCGCCTGGTGGGACGCCGTCACGCTCCGGTGTAATGGCGATCACGTGTGTAACAGCAGACAGTTTTTCGGTCCGCTGGGCGGGAAATCGATGCTGCGCTGTTCCGATCTCGCTTGTATGCTGGGACGGCGGGCACTTCTCCACCCGAGGTGCCAAGATATGTACCGGTTTGGGGAGGTGTCGGTGCAGGCAGTTAGTCGAGTGGCGGCCATTCTGTTGGCCTTCACGGAGGTTCAAGGGGCGCAGGGCGTCTCCGAGCTGTCCCGCCGCCTGGCTCTTCCCAAGAGCGCGGTGCACCGCACGCTGGACGCGCTGACCTCCACCGGGCTGGTGGCGCAGGACCCCGCGACGGGCAAGTACCTGCTCGGCCCCCGGGCGCTGGAGCTGGGCATGACGGGATTCGGCGCGCCGGACCTGCGCACCCTGGCCGAGCCGGTGATGCGCGAGCTGATGGAGCGCACGCACGAGACCGTGACGCTGTCCTACCGCGTGCAGGACGAGCGCGTCTACGTGTCCCAGGTCGAGAGCAAGCAGCCGGTGCGCATGACGGTGACGGTCGGTCAGCGGTTCCCCCTCTACGCCGGTGCGTCGGGCCGGGCGATCCTGGCCGCGATGTCCGCGGAGGACCTGGAGCGCTACCTCAGCTCGGTGGAGCTGCTGCCGCTGACCAGGGCGACCGTCTACGACCGCGACCAGCTCCTGGGCGTGCTCGAAGAGGTCCGGCAGGGCGGCTTCGCGGTGAGCTTCGGCGAGCGCGACCCGTGGGCCGCCGCGACCGCCGCGGCCGTGACCGCCGGCGGGCGTCCGATCGGCGCGATCAGTGTCTGCGGGCCGCTGGCGCGGTTCCAGGGCGCGGTGGTCTCGCTGTGCAGCGAGGCCGTCCGCGATGCCGCCCGGCGGATCTCCGACCTGCTCTCCGGGGGTGGGACGGTGCCGGACCCGCGCCGGGACGCGAAACCGGCCGCCGCCCCGGCGCCGCGCTGACCGTCCACTGAGGACGCGCGGCGCCGGGGCGGGCCGTGCCCGCCTGATCAGATCTGTCCGACGAGGGAACCGGCCGCGGCGTCGGTGACCCCGCCGGCCGCCGCGGTGAGACCCGCGAACCGTCCTTCGAAGGTGGCCTCCAGCAGGCCACGCGGCGCGCAGGCGTCGCCGGCCGTGTGGATCCGCCCGGCGATCGGGGAGTGCTCCAGCCGCCATCGCAGCCCGTCCGCGGCAGCCCGCGGCCCGGCCCAGACAACGTCCTCGACGCCCGGGATGACCTGCTCGCCGCCGCCCACCACGTCCGCCAGCACCAGGTCGTCGCCGCGCCAGTCGGTCACCCGGCGGGCGGCGTGCACGGTCACGCGGGCCTGGCCGAGCGCCGCGACCAGGGCCGGTCGCGAGTAGAGCGGAATCCGCCAGGCCGCCGTGCCGTGCGGGCTCACCAGGTCGACCTCGTGGCCGGCCGCGGCCAGGTGCGACGCGAGCCCGGCGCCGCGCCAGGAGCCGTCCTCGTCGACCACCACGAGCCGGCGGCCCAGCGACGCGGTGCCGAGCAGCACGTCGGCCGGGTGGTGGACGGGCCGGCCGGCCAGCTCCCGGGGGCCGGTGTCGGTCGCCCCGGCGGCCAGCACGACGGCGTCCCAGCCGCCGTCGACGATCTCCTCGGCCGTCACCTCGTGCTCGCGCAGGACGGTGACGCCCGCCGCGACGACGGCCTGCTCCAGCTGGTCGACCAGCAGCGCCAGCCGCTGCCGGCGGTGCATCCGGGTCGCCACGCGCACGGCCCCGCCGAGCTCGGCGCCGCGCTCGGCGAGCGTGACCTCCCGGCCGGCCTCGGCGGCGGCCCGCGCCGCCGAGAGCCCGCCCGGCCCGCCGCCGACCACCAGGACGCGCTTGCGTCCCGCGGAACGGGAAGCGGTCCGCAGGCTCGTCCACTCGCGCTCGAAGCCCGCCTCCGGGTTGACCACGCAGGTGATCGGCATGCCGAGCTCCAGCCGGCCGGCGCAGCCCTCGTTGCACGCCAGGCAGGAGCGGGTGGTGTCCCGCGCGCCCTCGAGGTGCTTGCGCACGAGCGCCGGGTCGGCCAGGTGCGCCCGGGCCATCGCCACCAGGTCGGCGGCGCCGGCCTCGACCAGGTCCGCCGCCACGGCGAGATCGTCGATCCGGCACACCGCCAGCACGGGCAGGTCCGGGAACTGCGCGCGGAAGGCCGCCGGGAGGTGCCGGAACGGCGCCGGGTCGAAGGTCATGTCGGCCATCTGCGTGGCGAGCGTGTACTCGCCCGCGTAGGCGGAGTGGCTCACGTGCAGCAGGTCGATGTCGTGCTCGGTGCGGATGCCCGCGACGATCTCGAGCATCTGCGGCAGGTCGAGGCCGCCGTCGAGGAACTCGTCGCCGCTGATGCGGACGATGATCGGGAAGTCCGGGCCCACGGACTGGCGGACCGCGCGCAGCACCTCGTGCGACAGCCGCATCCGGTTGGCCGCCGAGCCGCCGTACGCGTCGTCGCGGCGGTTCGTCGCGGGCGAGAGGAACTGCTGCAGCAGGTGGCCGTGGCCGAGGTGTACCTCCACGGCGTCCACGCCCGCCCGGACCATCCGGCGGGCGCTGGCGCCGAAGCTCTCCACCACCTCGGCGATCTCGGCGACCGACAGCACGTGCGGAGTGCGCCCCGAGGAAGCCCAGCGCACCGCCGAGGCGCCCCACGGCGGGGTCAGCGTGAGGTGGCCGCCGGACTGGCGCCCGGTGTGCAGCAGCTGCGCGGCGAACGCCGCCCCCTCGGCGTGCACGGCGTCGGCCACGGCGGCCAGCGGCGCGACCACGTCGTCGTCGAAACCGCTGATCGTGTTGTCCCGGCCGAGGCTCGTCGGGTGCACCCGGATGCCCTCGGTGATGATCAGGCCGACGCCGCCGCGGGCGCGTTCCCGGTGGTACGCCACGTGCCGCGCGGAGGGCAGGCCGTGCTCGGCGTAGTTGGTGGTGTGCGCCGGCACGACGACCCGGTTGCGCAGCGCCAGCCTGCCGGCCCGCACCGGGCGCAGCAGCAGGTCGGTGATGCGGTCCGCGGCGCTCATGCGGCCGCGTGAGGTACGAGGCGGCCACCGAGAACGACGGTTTCGAATCGGGACATTTGCGCTCCTGCGTTTCATTCGAGACGTCGGTGCCTGCAGGGCCTCGCTGGCTCGCACTTCTCACGGCGGGCCCTTGACATCGTGAATGCACGCTAATTACTTTCGGAACGTCACGTCAACATCGTTCCGCAGCGCGGGACACGCACCGAGTGGCAGGCGCGGATGAATCCAACGTTCGGTACCGCTTTAGGCGACAACGGCTTACGATCTTCCCGCTGGACGTCACGTCCGCGGGTGTTGGCGGCGATGGCCGCCACCGTTCTACTTGGAGGACTTTCCGCCTGCGGTGGCAGCGCTGAACCCGCCAAGTCCTCCGGCAACAAGACGTTCACGTATGCGATGACGGCGGTCCCGACGGTCCTCGACCCGGCCGTCTACCAGGGCGACCCGTCCCGGCACATCGGCTTCGAGCTGGGCAGCACCCTGTTCGCCTACGACACCGCGAAGCTGCAGGACAACGGCTGCAAGGCGGTGGCCGGCGCCAGCGACGTCCGCGGCGAGCTGGCCGAGTCCTGGAAGGCCTCCGACGACGGCAAGAGCATCCGGGTCACGCTCCGGGACACCAAGAGCGCGGCCGGCAACCAGCTCACCTCGGCCGACGTCAAGTGGTCCTTCGACCGCATGATCGCCCTCCAGGTCAGCAACCCGAAGCTGCTGATGTTCTCGACGGCGAAGTACGAGCAGAGCCCGATCGCCCCGGTCGACGACAAGACCTTCGACATCAAGCTGACCGCGCCGACCGCACTCGACACGGCCGTCCTGACCTGGTTCCAGTTCCAGATCCTCGACAGCACCGAGATCAAGAAGCACGTCACCGGCGACGACCAGTGGGGCAAGAAGTGGCTCGAGCGCAACTCGGCCGACTTCGGGCCGTGGCAGCACGCCGAGGCGGACTTCGATCCCGGTAACCAGCTGACGCTGACCCCCAACCCCGGCTACACCGGCAAGCGCGGCGACGTCGACAAGCTCATCTTCAAGGCGGCGCCGGACGCGTCCTCCCGGATGCAGCTGCTGCAGAGCGGCGTCGTCGACTACGCCGACCGGCTCTCCTACGACCAGTACAAGAGCCTCAGCGGCGCCGGCAGCGGCGTCGAGGTGCAGCGCTGCCAGTCCGCGGACCGGATCCCGCTGGTGCTGAACTTCAAGACGCCCGCCTTCGCGAACAACGACGTCCGCAAGGCGATCTCCATGGGCATCGACCGCAAGGCGATCATCCAGGGCGTCTACCAGGGCTTCAACCTCCCGGCGCAGTACGGCCTCAGCCAGGCGTACGAGTTCGACCGCACCGCGGCCGGCACCTACACCTACGACCAGGCCCAGGCCAAGCAGCTCATCGCCGGCGCCGGCGTCGGCTCGATCAGCGTCGACCTGACGATCAGCCCCACCCGTCCCGGCCCCGAGGCCGAGCAGATCGCGGTGCTGCTCAAGTCGCAGCTGGCCGAGATCGGTGTCCAGCTCAACGTCAAGACGATCGCCAGCGACAACCAGTTCGCCACCATCTACCACGACGGCAGCTACGCGGCGCTGCTGTACCTCGAGCCGCCGGCCGTGGCCGACCCCTTCTACTCGCTGAACCTGTACAACACCTCCACCAGCTACCTGAACAGCCAGGGCTACAAGAACGCCGACTACGACGCGGTCACCCAGCAGGTGCTGACGACGAAGCCGGGCCCGGAGCGGCAGGCGCTGATGACCAAGGCGTCCGAGATTGCGGTACAGCAACCCGGCTTCATCTACCTGGTGGACAAGGAATTCATCCACGCGGTCACGAAGCGGTTCACCAACTGGCAGCACCCGCCGACGGGTGAGTTGTTCGTGTACCAGCTGACCGCCAAGTGATCGTGCCCGAGGAGGTAGCCAACACCGTGTCCGAGCGGTACCCCACGCTGTTCAGCCCGATCCGGATCGGCCCCAAGCAGGCCAAGAACCGGGTCTGGATGACGGCCCACAGCACCCAGTTGGTCAAGGACCACAACTTCTCGCAGGAACACATCGACTACTACGCCGAGCGGGCCAAGGGCGGGGTCGGGGTCATCACCATGGAGGCGATGGCGGTCCACCCCACGACGCAGCCCTACAAGGGCAAGGTCTTCGCGTTCGAGCCGGCGGTGGTGCCCAACTACCGCAAGCTCGCCGCGGCGGTGCACGAGCACGGCGCGCTGCTGCTCGCCCAGCCCTGGCACCGGGGCCGGGAGACCAGCGGCAAGGTCAACCGCCTGCCGGTCTGGGCGCCGTCGTCGGTGCCCTGCACGGTCTACCGCGAGATGCCGCATGTGCTGACCGAAGAGGAGATCCGGGAGCTGGTCCAGGGGTACGTCCTCTCGGCCCGTTACGCGGCCGAGGGAGGCCTCGACGGCGTCGAGGTCCACGGGCTGGCGCACGGCTACCTCCTCGGGCAGTTCCTGTCCCCGGCGACCAACCACCGCACCGACCAGTACGGCGGCAGCTTCGACAACCGGCTGCGGCTGGTCCTCGAGATCATCCGCAAGACCCGCGACGAGGTCGGCCCCGACCTGATCGTCGGCGTGCGGATCAACGGCGACGACGGTGATGTCGAGGGCGGCCTGCGTCCCCCGGACTGGGCGCGCATCGCCCGCGCCATCGCCGACACCGGCCTGGTCGACTACATCTCCGTCAGCCAGGGCACGTACCAGGACCGGATGCGCATCTACGGCGCCGTCCCGGTCGAGCCCGGCTACGAGGTCGAGGCCACCGAGCAGATCAAGGCGGTCGTGCCGGAGCTGCCGGTGGTGGCCACCGGCCGGATGACCTCGCCCGAGCTCGCGGAGTACGTGCTGGCCAGCGGCAAGGCCGACATGATCGGCATGGCCCGGCCGCTGATCGCCGACGCGGAGTGGCCGAACAAGGCCCGCGAGGGCCGCGACTCGGACATCCGCCCGTGCGTGGGCGCGAACTGGTGCATGGCGGCCATCGTCAACTCGCCCCTGGCCTGCGTGCACAACCCGTCCGTCGGCCAGGAGAAGACCCTGGGCGTCGGCACCCTGTCCCGGACAGCCACGGCCAAGAACGTCGCCGTGGTCGGCGGCGGCCCCGCCGGCCTGCGCGCCGCGCTGGTGGCCGCCGAACGCGGGCACCGGGTCACCCTGTTCGAGAAGGAGCAGGAGCTGGGCGGCCAGCTGCGCTGGATCGTCAAGGCGAACACGTTCCGCGAGTGGGGCAGCATCGTCGGCTGGCTGAGCACCCAGCTGGAGCGCACCGACGCCGTCGTCAAGCTCGGCACGGAGGCCACCGCGGACCAGCTCGTCGCCGACGGCTTCGACGCGGTGGTCGTGGCCACCGGCTCCACCCCGCTGCGGCACGGCTGGAGCATGAACCACCCGTACCGCTGGCGCGAGGGCGCGGACCAGCTGCCCGGCTTCGACCAGTGGAACGTGATCACCGTCCGCGAGGCCCTGCTGGACGAGGCCCAGCTCGGTCCCAACGTGATGGTCTACGACGACACCGGCTCCCGGCAGCCCGTGGTCGTCGCCGAATACCTGCGGGAGCGGCGGCACCAGGTCGAGGTCGTCACCACCCTTCCGCAGGTCGCCCCCGACCTCGAGGCCAGCCGCGACCTGCAGGCCACCCACCGCCGCCTGCGCCGGGCCGGCATCACCTTCACCACCGACCACGAGATCGGCGGCGTCGACGAGGACCGGGTCCGGCTGATCGACGTGCACACCGGCGAGGAGCAGGTGCGCGAGCCGGTCGACGCGGTGGTGCTCATCCTCGGCAACGCCGCCCAGGACCAGCTGCTGCACCAGCTCAAGGGCCGGGTCGAGGTGCACGGCGTGGGCGACTGCCTGTCCCCGCGCCGGATCTTCAACGCCATCTGGGAAGCCGAACTCGTCGCGCGAGCGCTCTAAGGAGATCACCGTCAATGACTGACAACGACAAGAACGACGTGCTGGAGGAGATCCGCGCCCGCCGCGGCTTCACCCTGCCCGTGCACGAGATGATGGCCAGGGTCGACCCGGAGATCCTCCGCGCGTACAACAGCCTCGCGGGCAACCTGCTGTTCGGGCCGGAGCCGCGGGCACTGGACCTCAAGACCCGCTACCTGGTGCTGGTCGGCGTCACCACCGCCGTGCGCGGCGACGCCGACGGCATCAAGTGGAGCTCCGCCAAGGCCCGGGAGCTGGGCGCCACCGAGGAGGAGATCCTCGAGGCGGTACTGCTGGCCGGCCTGCCCGGCGGCATCCCCGCGGTCGAGGAGGCGGCGCTGGCGCTGGGCTTCGAGTACCCGGACAAGAAGGGGCACTGAGCCGGTGGCCATGGCTGACACCCCCACCCGGCGGGAGTTCGTGGTGGTCGAGCGGGACGGGGCGCTCACGCCCCGCCCGTTCGACCTCACCCGGATGTTCAACCTGGGCTCGGCCACCCGTGACGCCGCCGCCGCGGTGGCTCACCAGGACGAGGTGGCCGAGGCCGGCGTCCGGATCGCCTTCGACGTGCCCGCCCCGCGGATCTACCCGATCGGCACCTGGGCACTGACGAGCGACGAGCGCATCGACGTGCAGGGATCGCGAACCTCCGGCGAGGTCGAGATCGTGCTGCTGGTCGACGACGAGCTGTACATCGGCGTCGGCTCCGACCACACCGACCGCGACATCGAGCGGTACAGCATCCTGTGGTCGAAGCAGTCCTGCCCCAACGTGATCGGCAACCGGCTGTGGCGCTGGCGCGACGTGCGCGAGCACTGGGACGAGTGCCGGCTCAGCAGCACCATCGACGGGCGGGTCTACCAGGACGTCCCGGTGTCGGTCTTCCTGCCGCCGGAGCGGATCCTGGAGGTGGTCGCCGAGCGCACCACCGCGACCGGCCCCGGAATGATGATCTTCTGCGGCACGTACGTCAGCGTCACCGGCCACCTCGACTTCGGTACCCGATTCGAGTGCCGGCTCGCCGACCCGGTGCTCGGCCGCGAGCTGAACGCCGGCTACGACGTCGTCGAGATCCGTGCCGCGGTGCGGCCCGGCTTCCGGGTTCCGGTGCAGGCGGGGGAGCGGTAGATGTACGGCTGGCGTGCGCAGCTCGGGATCGTCGTCCCGGCGACCAACACCACCGTCGAGCCGGAACTGCACCGGGCACTGCCGGACGGGGTCGCCATGTTCGCGTCCCGGGTGCCGGTGGCCGAGGTCGCCCGGCGGGAGGACAAGGTGGCCAGCCTGCTGGCCATGCACGAAGGGCTGGCCGAGGCGGCGGCGCAGGTCGGCGCCGCCCGGCCGGACGCCGTCGCGTACGCCTGCACCTCCGGCAGCTTCCTCGGCGGGGCAGGCAGCGACCGCGACCTGTGCCGGCGGATGCACGAGGCGACCGGTGTGCCCGCGCTGACCACGTCGACCGCGGTCGCGGCGGCGCTGAAGGCGGTCGGTGCGAGCCGGATCGCGCTCGTCACGCCGTACGTGACCGAAGTGGCCGCGGGCGCCGAGGCGTACCTGGCCGAGCTGGGCGTCGAGGTGGTGGCGCGGGCGGACCTGAACCTGCTGTCCAACCTGGAGAAGGGCATGCTGCCGGCGACGGCGAGCTACCGGCTGGCCCGCACCGTGGACGTGGCCGGTGCCGACGCGGTGCTGATCAGCTGCACCAACTGGCGCACGCTGGACATCATCGGGCGGCTCGAGGCCGACCTCGGCCGGCCGGTGGTGTCCAGCAACAGCGCGACGCTGTGGGCGCTGCTGCGGCTGGCCGGGATTCCCGACACCGGGTCCGTCGACGGCGCGCTGTTGCGCAGCGGGCTGGACTGGCTGCCGGAGCACGTGACCCGGGCGGGTGCGCGATGAGCGGCGCCACCGTGAACGGGCGCGTCACGCTCGTCACCGGCGCCGCGCAGGGCATCGGGGCAGCCATCGCCGAGCGGCTCGCCGCCGACGGGGTCGTCCTGGCCCTGGCCGACATGGCCCCGGCGGAGCGGACCGCCGCGGTCGCCGACGACCTGGCCGCCCGCCACGGCGTCGCGGCCCGCGCCTACCAGCTCGACATCCGCGACGGCGAGGCCTGCCGGCGGGTGGTCGAGGCGGTCACCGCCGACTTCGGCGGCCTGGACGCGCTCGTCAACAACGCGGGCGTCAACACGTTCGGCGACACCGTCGAGCTGCCGGAGCAGGCCTGGGTGTCGGTCATCGACACCAACCTCAACGGCACCTATCGGATGTCGCTGGCGGCGTACCCGGCGCTGCGCGAGCGCCGCGGCGTGGTGGTGAACCTGGCGTCCACCGCCGGCCACATCGCGGTCAAGGGATCGGCGGCATACGCCGTGAGCAAGGCCGCCATCATCCACATGACCCGCGTGCTGGCCCTGGAATGGGCCGGCGAGGGCATCCGGGTCAACGCGGTCGGGCCGACCATCGTGCCCACCGCGATGAACGCCGGCGCGCGGGCCAACCCCACCTACATGCGGGACAAGCTCGCCTCGATCCCGCTCGGCGAAATGGTGCTGCCCCAAGACGTGGCCGACGCCGTGGCGTGGCTGGCATCCGGCTCCGCCCGGATGGTCACCGGGCAGACCCTGTTCGTCGACGGCGGCGCGACCATCATCTGAGGAGGCAGCGTGCGACGTATGCTCATCTACGCTGCGAAGCGGCTCATCGTCATTCCCATCTCGGTCTTCGTGGTGGTCAGCCTGGCTTCGCTGCTGACCGAACTGCTGCCGTCCAACCCCGCGCTGACGATCCTCGGCGACTCGGCCAGCCCCGATCAGGTGGCGATGGTCAACGAGCAGCTCGGCGTGGACAAGCCGTTCCTGGAACGGTACGGGTCCTACTGGGGTCGCGTGCTGCACGGCGACCTGGGCACGTCGTTCTTCAGCCACCAGTCCGTGCGGGACGAGATCTTCCAGTTCCTGCCCAACACCATCGAGCTGATCGTGCTGTCGCTGGTCGTGGCGCTGGTGGTCGGCCTGATCGTCGGTGGCCTCGGCGCGTACTTCCGCAACCGGCTGCCGGACAAGGCGAGCAAGACCCTCACCGCCGTCCTGCAGTCCACCCCGGACTTCCTGCTCGCCCTCATGCTCATCTACTTCGTGTTCTACCTGGCCCGGATCGTGCCGGCGCCGATCGGCCGGCTCGACGTGGCCACCACGCAGCCGCCGCAACGCACCGGCTTCCTGTTCCTGGACAGCCTGCTCGCCGGCGACATGACCGCCTTCGGCAACGCGGCGGGGCACGCGATCCTGCCGGTCGCGGCGCTCGGCATCGCCTACGCGGCCTACTTCGCCAAGACCACCCGCAGCGCGATGGGACGGGCACTGTCGGCGCCGCAGGTCGAGTTCGCCCGCGCCTGCGGCCTGCCCGAGTGGCGGGTCGTGCACTACGCGTTCCTGGCCGGCCGTACTCCGGTGCTGACCTACGTGGCGATTCTGTTCGGCTCGCTGCTGGGCGGCGCGGCCATCCTGGAGACCATCTTCAACTGGCGCGGCCTGGGCCAGTGGGGGCTGCAGGGCGTGCTGCGGCTTGACGTGCCCGTCATCCAGGGCTTCGTGATGGTCTGCGGGCTGCTGACGCTGCTCATCTTCGTCGCCCTCGACATCATCGTGCTCGCGCTGGACCCGAGGATCTCCTATGACTGAGACGACGACGACCACCCCGCCGGCGCGCCGCTGGAGGCGGCACGTCGCCGGCACGCCGGGCATCGTCATCGGCGGCGGCGTGCTGGTCCTCATGATCCTCGCGGCGTACCTGCTGCCGCTGCCGTTCTCGCCGACCAAGCCGGATCCGACCGCCACGCTGCAGGCGCCCGGCGGCGCACACTGGCTGGGCACCGACCTCAACGGGTTCGACGTGTTCTCCCGGATGATCGCCGCCGGCCGGCGGGACCTGCCGCTGGCCCTCGGCGGCGCGGTGATCTCGCTGGTCGTCGGCGCCGTGATCGGCCTGCTGATCAGCCGCAAGGGCAAGTTCGGCGAGCGCGCCATGCGGGTGCTGGACGCGTTCCAGTCCTTCCCGCTGATCGTGCTGTCGGTGACCATCGTGTCGTTCTCGGGCAACGCGATCCAGAACGTCATCTACGCGATCGTCATCATCAACGTGCCCCGGTTCATCCGGCTGGTCCGCAGCGAGGCGCTCGCCCTGCGGGAGAGCCGCTACATCGAGGCGGCGCACGCGATCGGCGCCGGCCCGACCCGGGTGATGTTCCGACACATGCTGCCCAACGTGCTGGACGTCTGCCTGGTCCAGGTGTCGCTGGCCGCGGCCAACGCGGTCATCGTCATCGCGGCGCTCAACTTCCTCGGCGTCGGCGTCTCGCCGCCCACCCCCACCTGGGGGTCGATGATCCAGGCCGGCGCGGGCGGGATCGCGCTGGGCAACTGGTGGCTGGTCGCCGCCCCGGGCGTCGCGGTCTTCGTCGCCGTCGCCGCCCTCAACCTGCTGGCCGACGGCATCCAGCGGAGGTTCTCCGATGAGTGACATTCTGACCGTGGACGGGCTGCGGGCCGCGTTCGGCAGCCGCGAGGTGGTGCACGGGATCGGCTTCCGGGTCGGCCACGGCCGGGCGGTGGGCCTGGTCGGCGAGACCGGCTCCGGTAAGTCGGTGACCGTCCGCTCGGTGCTGGGCCTGATCCGCCCGCCCGGGCGGGTCACCGCCGGCAGCGCCATGTTCGACGGCACCGATCTGCTGAAGCTGCCGCCCAGGCAGATGCGCCGCATCCGCGGCGACAGGATCGGCTTCATCGCGCAGAACCCGTTCGGCGCACTGAACCCGATCCTGTCGATCCGCAAGCAGTTCCACATCGCCATGCGCGCGCACCGCAAGATCTCCAAGGAGGAGTCGTACGAGGCGGCGCTGATCGGCCTGCGCTCCGTCGGCGTCGCCGGCCCGGAGCGGGTGCTGGCCGGCCACGCACACGAGCTGTCCGGCGGCATGGCGCAGCGGGTCGTCATCGCGCTGGTCATGTCCATGGACCCGACCCTGATCGTGGCCGACGAGCCGACCACCGCGCTCGACCTGACCGTGCAGCGGCAGGTGCTGGACCTCATCGACGGGCTCATCCGGGACACCGGCCGCTCGATGCTCCTGATCACCCACGACCTCGGCGTGGTCGCCCAGTACTGCCAGGACGTGGTGGTGATGAACGCCGGGACGGTGGTCGAGTCCGGCACGGTCGCCGACGTCTTCGGCGCGCCGGAGCATCCCTACACGCAGCAGCTGCTGGCCGCGTCCGCGGAGACGCCCGCTGCCAAGCCTTCGGAGGACCCTCATGTCGTTGCTTGAGGTGACCGACCTGCACCACGTCTTCCACCGCGGTGGCAAGCCCCCGGTGTACGCGGTCAACGGCGTGTCGTTCCAGGTGGAGGCGGGCGAGACGCTGGCCCTGATCGGGGAGAGCGGCTCGGGCAAGTCGACCGTCGGCCGGCTGGTGCTCGGCCTGCTCACCCCCACCGGCGGCGAGGTGCGCTTCGAGGGCCGGTCGATCGCCGGTCTCGGCCGCAAGGAGTCGCGGGACCTGCGCGCCAAGCTCCAGGTGGTCTTCCAGGAGCCGTACGAGTCGCTCAACCCCCGGATGCGCGTCGGCACGATCATCGAGGAGCCCCTGCGCATCCACGATCCCAAGATGCCGGCCGAGCAGCGCCGGCGGCGCATCGTCGAGACGCTGGCCGCGGTCGGGCTCGGCGAGGAGTTCCTGGACCGGTACCCCCGCCAGCTCTCCGGCGGTCAGCAGCAGCGCGTCGGCATCGCCCGGGCGGTCGTCACCCGGCCGTCGCTGGTGGTGCTCGACGAGCCGACGTCCTCGCTGGACGTCTCGGTGCGGGCCCGCACCCTGCAGCTGCTCGGCGAGCTGCAGCGCGACCTGGGCATCGGGTACGTGTTCATCTCCCACGACATCCACACCGTGTCGCACTTCAGCCGGCGCGTCGCCGTGATGTACCTCGGCCGCGTGGTGGAGACGGGCCCGACCGCCGAGGTGCTGGCCAACCCGCGGCACCCGTACACCCGGGCGCTGCTGTCCGCCGCGCTGTCGGTCGACCCCAACAGCCGGCGGGTGCACGTGCCCCTGCGCGGCGAGATTCCCAGCCCGACCCGGCTGCCCGCCGGCTGCCCGCTGGCCGGGCGCTGCCCGATCGAGCAGCCCGAGTGCGCGACGACCGCGGTCGCGCACGAGCAGGTGGGGCCGGCGCACACGGCGGCGTGCCTGAACCTGGAGGGACGGCCGTCGCCGCTGGGGCCGGGCGAGGCGCTCGAGCCGGTCGGGGAGCCGCGATGAGCCTCCCGGTGGTGTGCGGGACCGTCACCCTGTCCGACCGGCGGGTGCACTACCGCACCGTGCCGGCGCCGGCGGACCGGCCGCTGCTGCTGATGCTGCATCAGTCGCCGCTGTCGTCGCGCCGGTACCGGCTGCTGCTGCCGCTGCTGGCCGACCTGGTCCGCCCGGTCGCGGTGGACACCCCCGGCTTCGGCGAGTCCGACCCGCCGGCCCCGCACTGGACCGTCGCGGACTACGCCGGCGTCGTGACCGAGCTGGTCGACCGGTTCGGCGCCGGCCGGGCGATCCTGTTCGGGCGGGCCACCGGCGCGGTGTTCGCCCTGCACGCGGCCGCGACCCGGCCCGAGCGGTTCCGCGCGCTGGTGCTGCACGGCATGCCCGTGTACACCGACGAGGAGAAGGCGGACCGGCTGGCCGGCTTCGCCCCGCCGTACCAGCTCGACGCCGACGGCGGGCACCTGGACTGGATCTGGCGGCGGATTCGCGGCGAGTACCCGTGGGCGCCGCCGGAGCTGGTCACCGAGCTGGTCCGCGACTACCTCGCCGCCGGGCCCGACTTCGCCATCGGCTACCGCCGCATCTGGCAGTACGACGTGAACCCGGCCGCCCGGGCGCTGAGCGTGCCGACGCTGCTGATCGGCGGCGGTGCCGACCGAATCCGCCAGATGCACGAGCGCGCCACCGCGCTGCTGCCCGACGCCCGGGTCGAGTACCTGCCGGACGCCACCGACTTCGTCGCGGAGCAGCGGCCCGAGGCGTTCGCCGCGGTACTGCGGCGGTTCCTCGGCCCCCACCTCGGCGAGCCGTCCGTCGCTCCGCGCGGCTGATCCCGCAACCCGCCGCCCCAGACTCGAAGAGACAGGAAACGTCACCGCATGACTGCACTCCTTGACGCCGTCGCCGCCGGCGTCACCATCCACGACCTCGGCCAGCGGTTCGAGGCCGGGATGCCCTGCTCCCCGAACCATCCGGGCTTCCGGCTCGCCCTGCTGCGCCGGCACGGCGACATGGTTCGTCCCGACGGGGGCTCCGCGTCCAACGAGCTGATCGTCACCGGCGGCCACGTCGGCACGCACGTCGACGCGCTCTCGCACGTCTCGCACGACGGGCTGCTGCACGGCGGCCACGACGCGCACGAGGCCCAGTCCGGCGGCCGGTTCAGCGTCCACGGCACCGAGACCATCCCGCCGATGGTCCGCCGCGGGGTCCTGCTCGACGTCGCGGGCGCGCACGGCGTGGACATCCTTCCCGGTGGGTACGGCGTGACCGCCGACGACCTCGAGAAGTGCGCGGTGCACAGCGGCGTCCGGCCCGCCGCCGGCGACGTGGCGCTGGTCCGCACCGGCTGGGCCCGCAACTGGTCCGACCCGGAGACCTACATGGGCCACGCGACCGGGGTGCCGGGCGTCGACCCCTCCGGCGCGCAGTGGCTCACCGACCACGGCGTCGCCCTGACCGGCGCGGACACCACCGCCTTCGAGCAGATCCCGGCCGGTGCCGGGCACCGCGTTCTGCCCGTGCACCGCCTGCTGCTGGTGGACGCGGGCGTTTTCATCATCGAGCACATGCGGCTGGAGCCGCTGGCGGAGGCCGGCGTGTCCGAGTTCGTCTTCGTGCTCGCCCCGCTGCCGATCGTCGGCGGCACCGGGTCGCCGGTGCGCCCGCTGGCGGTGGTGTGACATGGCGGGCCTGATCGAGCGGGTGGCCGAGGTTGCCGTCTCGGTCCGCGACGGCGGGCTCGGCGCCGACCTGCGCGCCGATGCCGTACGCCGGATCCTGGACGTGGTGGGCAACTGCCTGGGCGCGGCCGGCGAGCCGGTCGCGGAGGCGGCCCGTGCCGTCGCGCGGGAGTGGGGCACCGGCGGCCCGGCGACGGTCATCGCCGACGACCGGCCGCTGCCGGCCGCCGGCGCGGCGTTCGTCAACGGCGTGCTGGCCCACGCCCTCGACTTCGACGACACCCACCTGCCGTCGGTACTGCACCCCAGCGCCTCGGTGGTGCCGGCCGCGCTGGCCGCCGCCGAGCAGTACGGCGCCACCGGCCCCGCCCTGCTGGACGCCGTGGTGATGGGCCTGGAGGTCTGCGTACGGCTGGGCATGGCCGGCTACGACGAGAAGCTCGGCAACTCCGTGTTCTTCGAGCGCGGCCAGCACGCGACCTCCATCTGCGGCGCGGTGGGTGCCTCGGTCGCCGTGGCGATGCTCGCCGGGCTGGACGCGCCCGGCATCGCCTCCGCCGCCGGCATCGCCGCCAGCATGGGCGCCGGCCTGCTGGAGGCGAACCGCACCGGCGGCACGGTGAAGCGCATCCACTGCGGCTGGGCGTCGCACTCGGCGGTCAGCGCCGCCGCGCTGGCCCGGCACGGCGTGACCGGGCCGCCGACCGTCCTGGAGGGACGGTTCGGCTTCTTCCAAGCGTGGTGCGGCGACCAGGCCGACCCCGAGTACGTGACCCGCGAGCTCGGCGAGCGCTGGGAGACCCCGGGCGTCTTCTTCAAGCCGTACCCGTGCAACCACTTCACGCAGGCCGGCATCGACGCGGCCCTGGAGCTGCGCGGGCGCGGGCTGGACCCGGCCGAGGTGGTGGAGGCGGAGCTGCGGGCGCCGGCCCCGGTGCTGCGGACCATCGCCGAGCCGCGCGAGGTGAAGATCGCCCCGCCGACCGGCTACAACGCCGCGTTCTCCGGCCCGTACACCGTCGCGGCCGCGCTGCTCGGCGGCGGCGGGCTCGGCGTGGGCTTCGCCGACTTCACCGACGAGGCCGCGCACGATCCCCGGCGGCGGGAACTGGCCGCGAAGGTGCGCTGCGTGGCCGACGACGCGCTGGGCCGCATCTACCCGTACCAGTTCCCGGCGCAACTGTGGGTGCGCACCCGGGACGGGCGCGAGTGGCAGTGCCGGGTGGAGCAGAACCGCGGCGGACCCGACCGCCCGCTCAGCGACGCCGAGCACGCGGTGAAGTTCGAGATGACGGCCGGGCGCACCGTCGCGGCCGAGACGATTCCCCGGCTGCGCGAGGCGGTGACGGCCCTGGCGACCAACGGCACGGTGGCGGACCTGACGCGCCTGCTGCGCGTCCGGAGTTGAGGGAGGAACTGATGGGGAAGCTGGTCGAGGAGCTGTACACGGCGGAGGTCACGGTGTCCGGCGGGCGCCGGGGCGGGACCGCGCGCTCGTCCGACGGGGTGCTCGACCTCGTCCTGCAGGCGCCGAAGGAGACCGGCGGGCCGGGCGGCGCGACCAACCCGGAGCAGCTCTTCGCCGCGGGCTACGCGGCCTGCTACACCTCCGCGCTGGGCGTGATCGCCCGGCAGCGCAAGCTGGATCTGGGCCCGACCGAGGTGACCGCCCGGGTGGTGCTGGGCACCGACGAGTCCAAGGTGTACGGGCTGCGCGTCGAGATGTCCGTGCGCTGTCCGGCACTGGACCCGGCGACGCTGCGCGAGGTGGCCGACGCCGCGCACGGCGTGTGCCCGTACAGCCGCGCGATCGACGGCAACGTCGACGTCACCGTGCAGGTGGAGGGCCGGGCGATCCTCTAGGCCACGCTGTCCGGCGAGGTCGGTGCGCGCGTGTGCCATCCTCGGCTGCGGTCGAACCCGTAGCCGAGGAGGAGCGTGGACTTCCGGATCCTGGGGCCCTTGGAGGTCGTCGTCGCCGGTGAGGCGGTGCCGCTCGGCGGGGCCAAGCCGCGGGCCGTGCTCATCGCGCTGTTGTTGCACCCTGGGCGGTACGTCGCCGCCGACCGGCTCATCGCGGACGTCTGGGGCGACGACCCGCCCCCGAGCGCGGTGAACGCGCTGCAGAGCTATCTGTCGCGGCTGCGGCGGGCGCTGGGCCGCGACGCGCTGCGGCATCACGCCGGCGGGTACCGGGTGGCGGCCGGCCCGGAGCAGATCGACGCCCGCCGCTTCGAGGCCGGCCTCACCCACGCCCGGGCCGCGCTGGCCGGCGGCGATCCGGCCGGCGCGCTGGCCGCCGGCGAGGCCGCCCTGCGGCTGTGGCGCGGCCCGGCGCTGCTGGACGTGGCGGGCGAGCTCTTCGCGCAGGCCGAGATCGCGCGCCTGACCGAGCTGCGGCGGGTCGCCGAGGACCTGCGCGTCGAGTGCCTGCTCGCGCTCGGGCGCCCGGCCGAGGCGGTGGCCCGCTCGGCCGAGGTCGTGGCCGGTGAGCCGCTGCGGGAGCGCAGCCGCGCGCAGCTCATGCTGGGGCTGTACCGCGCCGGTCGCCCGGCCGAGGCGCTGGCCGTCTACCACGAGGTCCGCGCCATGCTGGCCGAGCAGTTCGGCCTCGACCCGGGCGAGGAGCTGCAGGCGCTGGCCGGGGCGATGCTGCGCCAGGACGCCGGGCTCGCCACGGCGCCGGCCCCCGCACCGGCCGCGGTGGCGGTCGCGGCCCCGGTGCGGGTCGACGCGATCCCGCCCGGCCCGGACCGCTTCGTCGGGCGGGACCGGGAGCTCGCCGAGGTCCGGGCGCTGCTCGACGAGCACCGGCTGGTCACCGTCACCGGCCCCGGTGGCGCCGGCAAGACCCGGCTCGCCATGGAGCTGTGCCGGGGCCTGTCCGTCGACGTGCGCCTCGCCGAGCTCGCCGGCGTCGAGGACGGCACGCTGCTGGAGCCCGCGTTGGCGCAGGCGTTCGGGCTGGCGGTGCCGACCGGCGTGGCCGGGATCGCCGAGGCCGTCGGCGACCGGCCGGTCGTGCTCCTGCTGGACAACGGCGAGCAGCTCGTCGCCGCGCTGGCCGGCGTGGTCCGCCGGCTGCTGGCCGAGGTGCCGGGCCTGCGCGTGCTGCTCACCTCCCGCTCGCCGCTGAGCGTCGCCGGGGAGCGGCAGTACCCGGTGCCGCCGCTGCCCGCGGGCACCGCGGCGGTGGAGCTGTTCCTGGACCGGGCCGCGGCCGTCGCGCCCGGCTGGACGTGCGGCGAGGCCGAGCGGGCGGTCGTCGTGGCCCTGTGCGAGCGCCTCGACGGGCTGCCGCTGGCCGTCGAGCTGGCCGCGGCCCAGCTGGTCGCGCTCTCACCCGCGCAGATCCTCGACCGGCTCGACGACCCGCAGGCGCTGGTCAGCCCGCGGCGCGACGTCGACGAGCGGCACCGCAGCCTCGAGGGCGCCATCGACGCCACCTACCGCCTGCTGGACGACCCGCAGCGGGAGCTCTTCGCGCGGCTCAGCGTCTTCGCGGGCCCGTTCGACCTCGACGCCGCCGAGCGGGTCGCGGGGGAGGGCGACGGCGTGCTGGCGCCGCTGACCGGGCTGATCACCGGGTCGCTCGTCACGGTGCTGCCCGAGGCCGCGCCTCGGCGCTACCGGATGCTGCGGACCCTGCGGCAGTACGCCGACCGCCGCCTCACCCCCGACGGCCGGGCCGACCTGCGCCGCCGCCACCTGGCGTGGGCCTGCGAGCTCGCCGCCGCGGCCGACCGGGCGCTGCGCGGGCCGGACGCGCGACGATGGTTCCGCGCCGCCGCCGCCAAGCAGGACGACGCCCGCGCCGCCCTCGCCCACGCGCTGGAGGACCCGGCCCACGCCGGCGCCGCGCTGCGGCTGGCCGGCGACCTGAGCTGGTTCTGGTACCGCGGCGGCCACATCGTCGAGGGCCTGCGCTGGCTGGAGGCCGCGCTCGCCGCCGCGCCGGACGCGGCCGAGGACGACAGGGCGCGGGCGCTCACCGGGGTCGCCTGCCTGCGGTACCTCGCCGGGGATCTCCCGGCCAGCGGCACTGCGATCGGTGCCGCGCTGGAGCTGGCCCGGGCGGGCGGCGGCCCCGCCACGCTGGCCCGCGCGGCGGTCTACCACACCCTGCTGCTGGGCCTGTCGGGCCGGGTCGAGGAGGGCCGCAGGGCGGGCGAGGAGGCGCACGCCCTGGCGGCGGCCTGCGGCGAGGACTGGCTGCTGGCCGAGGCCCTCATCAGCATCGGCCACGTCGCCTGGGCCGGCGGCGACCCGGCCGGCGCCGCCGCCGCGCTCGACGAGGCGATCGAGGCCGGCACCCGCAGCGGCTTCGCCTGGTCCGTCTCCTCGGCCCGGTGGATGCGGGCCGAGGTGGCGATGGGGGGCCGGCGCGTACGAGGAGGCGCTGCGCCTGGCCGGCCGCGCGGTGACCGACCTCGACGAGCAGGACGACGTGACCGGATGGCTGGCCACCGCGCACCTGCTGGCGGGCGCGCTCGCGCACACCGGCCGGCCCGCCGACGGCGCCGTGCTGCTCGGCGCGGTCGACGCGCTCGGCGGCCGGGTCGGCTACGCGCCGGAGCGCATGGACCCGGTCAACGCGCCCGGCCACGTCGAGGCGGTCGCGTCCCGGCTCGACCCGGGCGCCTACGCCGCGGCGCTCGCGCGGGGCCGGCGGATGGACCGGGCCGCGGTCCGCGCCCATCTGGAGGCGCTCGGCCGGCGTCCCTAGCAGGGCTGCATGCCGGTTGCACGCGGGCTGCACGCGGCCCGGTGCAACCTTCTGGTCGGACGGGCAGCCGCCCGTCGTCGCATCCGACCCGAAGGAGATCCCATGAAGATCACGGTCAAGAAGGTTGAGCGCATCGAGGCCACCCGGATCCACCCGGACCCGGAGACGAAGATCGGCGCCCTCTGATTCGCCGCCGGCCGGCCCGCAGCCCGGGCCGGCCGGCCCCTTCCTGCCCGGAGCACAACCCCTGAGAGGAGAGCCGATGCAGCCCAGGCTCAAGTCCATCGCCGTCGTCCAGCGGCCCGCCGAGGTGATCCTGGTCGGGCGGGCGATGGAGCTGACGTACCTCGCCGACCCCGACGGCAGCGTCGCGGCGCTGCTGCAGATCCTCGCGCAGGGCGCGCACCCCGTCACCGGGCTGCCGGCCGCCATGCGCGAGCGCGGCTTCACGGTCACCGAGGCGGACATGGCGGCCGCCGTCGCCGCGCTCGACGAGGTGGGCGTGCTGCTGCCGGCCGACACCGACGCCGGGCTCGACCCGGACACCCTCCGGCGGTACGAGAGCAACCTGCGCTTCTACGACCTCTTCGCCGGCCTGGAGCGCCCCGGCGCGGCATTTCACCGGGCCATGCGCGACGCCGACGTGCTGCTGCTCGGCGCCGGTGGGGTGGGCAGCGGGGTCCTGCAGTCCCTGGTCGGCCTCGGGGCGGGGCGGGTCCGGCTGGTCGACTTCGACGTGGTCGAGGAGAAGAACCTGGCCCGGCAGTTCGCCTACAACCGCGCCGACGTCGGGCGGGCCAAGGTGGACGCGGCGCGGGACTGGGCGGTGCGCTACTCCCCGGGCACCACGGCCGTCGAGGCCGTCCACGAGCGGGTGGCCGACGCCGCCACGATCCGCCGGCTGGGCGCGGGCGCGTCCGTCGTGGTGAGCTGCATCGACTCCCCGAGCGACATCCAACTGCTGGTCAACGAGGCCTGCTTCGAGCTGGGCGTGCCGTTCGTGACCGGCGGCCTGCAGTACTCGACCCTGTTCTACTGGTCGGTCGAGCCCGGGGTCAGCCCGTGCCGGCTGTGCCTGGAGCTCAACCGCGCCGACGAGGGCGCGACGCAGGAGTTCGAGCAGTCGGTCATGATGTCGGCCGAGTTCGTCAACCGGGCCACCGGGCCCGTCGCGCAGCTGCTCGCCGGATTCATGGCGCTGGAGACCGGGCGGTACCTGACCCGCACCGACCCGCCGGTCGCGGCGGCGACGTACCACACCTTCGACCTGACCGACGGGATGCGCACGACCCAGGAGCCGTGGCCGCGGCACCCGGGCTGCACCCTGTGCCACCCAGCTCCGGGGGCCTGAGGTGCCGCCACTGACGCAGATCAAGGCCCTGACGCTGGTCGCCGACGGCGACGGTTACGTGGTGGGCAGCCCGCACACGGCCGAGTACGTCGAGGTGCCGCAGCTCGGCGCGCGGATCATCGAGTGGCTGCAGGAGGGCGTGGACGTCGCCGAGTGCGAGCGGCGGGCCTCCGAGGCGGCCGGCGAGCCGGTCGACGTGGCCGGCTTCCTGACCACCCTGGCCGACGAGGGCCTCTTCGCCGAGGCGGCCGACGAGGGCGGCGGCGATCCCGGCCCCGTCCCGGGCCGGCGGATCGGCGCGGCGCTCTTCCACCCGCTGGCCTGGGCCCTGTACGCCCTAGCCGCCGTCGCGGCGCCGGTACTGCTCGTCGCGGTGCCGGCGCTGCGGCCGTCGTACCGCGACGGGTTCCCGTTCCACACCCAGCTGCTCAACCTCGTGGCCGTCAGCCTGCTGGGCATCGGGGCGGCCGCCCTGCACGAGGGGGCGCACGTGCTCGCCGCCGCCCGGCACGGGCTGCGCAGCCGCCTCTCCGTGACCCGCCGGCTGTACTTCGTCACCTTCCAGGCCGACCTGACCCGCCTGTGGAGCCTGCCGCGGCAGGCCCGCTACGGCCCGCTGCTGGCCGGCGTGGCCTGGGACCTGTTCGTGCTCGCCGCGGCGCTGCTGGCGGAGGTGACCCTGGCCGGCGCGCTCGGCCCGCTGGTCGTACGGCTGCTGCGGGCGCTGGTGCTGCTGCAGGTCACCGCCCTGGTCGCCCAGCTGCTGGTGTTCATGCGCACGGACGTCTACGCGCTGCTGGTCAACGCGACCGGCTGCAAGACGCTGTGGGCCACGAAGGGCGCGCTGCTGCGGCGGTACCTGCGCCGCGCCACCCCGGCCGACGAGGAGCACCTGTCCGGCACCGGCGCGGGCGAGATCGTGTGGGCGCGGCGGTATCTGTGGCTGTACGTGCCCGGGATCGCGCTGGCGCTCGGGTACCTCGCCGCCTTCGCCGTGCCCGGCACCCTGTACCTCATCAGGCTCTGTGTGGCCCCCATCCGCGCCGGCGGGCTGGGCACGGCAGCGGCCTGGGCGGGCCTGGCGGCACTGGCCATCGCGGTCGTGCCGTCCCTGCTGGCGCTGCTGGGCGCGGCCCGCAGCGGCCTGCGCGTGCTGCGCACGGCGACGACGCGGCGGCGAGTTCGCCGCTCTGCCGGCACGCCGCGGTGACCGGTCCGAGGGCTCGCTCACCCGCGCCCGCATTCCCTGCTGGGCTACACCGGGTCCCCGGCAGCGAGAGCTACGAGAAGCTCCGGCTGCTCTCCGTCATCGGAGCCCAGCAGGTCATGTGAGGGCGACATTTCGACTCGCTGCCTGGCAAGCTGCATGTTCGCAGGGTCGCCTCTCGTCCCGGGCCAGGGCGTAGAGCTTGGCGGGGGCGGTACCGTGCCATGGTGGAGATGCGGGAGATCGAGGCGTTTCTCGCGGTCGCCGCCGAACTGCACTTCGGGCGGGCCGCGCAGCGGCTGCGCGTGACCACCTCACACGTCAGCCAGACCATCCGCACCCTGGAGCGGCGCATCGGCGGGCAGCTGCTGGAGCGCACCAGCCGGCGGGTCACGCTCACCCCGCTCGGCCGGCACCTTCGCGAGCAGCTCGAACCGGCGCACGCGCAGCTTTTGGCCGCGATCGCCGCCGCCCGCCAGCAGGCCGCCGCGCTGCGCGGGGAGCTGCGCATCGGCTACCACAGCATGACCGCCGGCGGCACGTTTGCCGCCGTCGCCGGGCGCTTCGAGGACGAGCACCCGGAGTGCGCCGTCAGCCTCATCGAGGTACCGCTGAAAGACCCTTATGCGCCGCTCGCCCAGGGTGACATCGACATGCTGGTCAGCTGGCGGCCCGTGGAGGCACCGCCCGGCCTGGTCGTCGGGGCCATCCTGGACAGCCAGCCGCACGTGCTGGCCGTCGCGGCCGACCATCCGCTGGTCACCAAGGGCGAGATCAGCATCGAGCAGGTGCCGGACTGGCCGCTGACCCATACGGGTGAAGCCATCCACCCGGCGCTGCTGCGCGCGATCGTGCCCGCCGCCACGCCCGGCGGTCGCGCGCTGCGCCGGGCCGTCACCTCGCGCAGCCTGCACGACACCGTGCGGCTCGTGGCCACCGGGCGCGCCGTCCACCTGACCGTCGGGGCGTTCCGGGCGTACGGCCTGGACGACCGGGTCACCACGATCGCGGTGCCGGACCTGCCGCCGGTGGACCGGGTCCTGCTGTGGCGGGCCGACGACCGCAGCCCGCAGGTGCGGCAGTTCGCGGCCAAGGCAGGCACGCCGATCGATGGTGAAGTGTGAGTTCATGATCGTGTAGCGAACCGGCGTTGATCTCCATCCCCTCCTGCCCCGAAGGTGTGAGGACACCGCGTTACGGCGGTGTTAACGCCTGGAGGGTTCGTGAAGCACCTGCTCGGTGGCCTGGTGGTGCCGCTGGTCACGCCGATGGCACGCCCCGGCGTGCCCTCCGCGGAGGCCGCCGCGCCACTGCTGCGCGCGATGGCCGGCGCCGGGGTGCGCCGGCTGATGCTGCTCGGCAGCAACGGCGAGGGGCCGCTGGTGCGCGCCGACCGGATTCCCGGCTACGTCGCCGGCATCGCCGAGCGCTGGCGTGACCTGGTTGACGACGCCGTCGTGCTGGTCAACGTCACCGCCGCCGGCACCGACGAGGTCCGCCGGCGCGCCGAGGACGTCATCGGCCGGGGCGCGGACGCGCTGGTGCTCAGCCCGCCCACGTACTTCCGCCATCGCGCCGACGAGGTCGTCGCGCACTACGCGGCCCTCGCCGGGAACGGCCTGCCGGTCGTGGCCTACAACGCCCCTCGGTACACCACCCCGCTCACCGAGGCCAGCATCGACGGCCTCGTCGAGCTGCCGCACGTCGTCGGGATCAAGGACTCCTCCGGCGACCCGGCGCTGCTGAAGTACCTCATCGCCGCGGCCGGGCGCCGCGACGGCTTCACCGTCAGCCAGGGCGACGAGCGCGGCCTCGCGGCGGCGCTGCGGGCCGGGGCCGGCGGCATCGTGCCCGGCACCGCGAACCTCGCCCCCGGCCTCGCCGCCGGCATGGTCGCCGCGCACGAGGCCGGCGACCTCGCCGAACTGGACCGCCTGCAGGAGTTGACCACCAGCCTCACCCATCTGCACCAGATCCGCCCGGGCGTCCCGGCGGTCAAGGCGCTGCTGCACAGCTGGGCGTTGTGCCCGCCGTACGTCGCGCCGCCGCTGATGCCCTGTACCCCGCAGGAGACCCGCGCCCTCGTGGACGCGGTACGGCTGCTGCGCCCCCACCTTCTCGACCCCACCGCCTGATGGGAGCACCCCGCATGACCACGATCGGCCGACGGACGTTCACGCTCGGGCTGGCCGCCAGCGCTGCCGCCGTCATCGGCGGCCCCAGCGCGTTCGCCGCACCGCAGGGCGATCGCCGCCGCCCCGCGGAACCCTTCTTCGACGAGACCACGCTGTGGGACTCCACGGTGGACCCGCTGGTGAACTACCACGTGCACGGCCTCGTGGTGTTGCCGGACGACACGATCCTGGTGGCGACCGAGGGCCGGCACGAGGTCTGCGACGCCGGCCCCCGCGACCTGGTGGTGCGCCGCAGCACCGACGGCGGCGACACCTGGCAGCCCACCCAGACCGTCGTCGCCTCCGTCGACGGGCAGTCCTGGGGCAACCCGGCCTTCCTGGCCGACCGCGTCACCGGCGAGGTGTTCCTGTTCTACAACCTGTCGCTGCGGCTGCCGGAGAACACCTCCTGCTCCGGCGACAGCGCCGAGATGTACGTGGTCTCCAGCCGCGACGGCGGCCGGACGTGGGGCGAGCCCAGCCACCTCGCCGGTCTCTTCGACGCGTTCCCGTACACGTGGGCGCTGCACAGCCCCGGGCCCGGCCACGGCATCCAGCTGGACACCGGGCGGCTGCTGCTCAACGTGGCACACCGCCGCGTCATCGTCGGCAACACCGTCGAGCAGCGCTTCTACGGAGTGGCCGGCATCTACAGCGACGATCACGGGCGCACCTGGAAGGCCACCGGCGAGATCCCCGTCTCCACCGGCTACCCGATCAACGAGGCCCGCATCGTGCAGCGCCGCGACGGCGCGGTCGTCATCAACGGCCGGGCGGCCTCCGGCGGCAACCGGCAGCGCATCACCGCCGTCAGCGAGGACCACGGCCTGACCTGGTCGGCGCCGAAGCTCGACGGGGCGACCGGGGTGTTCAACGCCGTCGACGCGAGCGTGGTGCGCTACACCGGCGGTCCGCGCAGCCGCGAGGTCGACCGGCTGCTGTTCAGCCGGCCGGACGCGCCGATGCGGTGGAACATGACCGTGTCGGTCAGCTACGACGAGGGGGTCAGCTACCGGTACAGCCGCGTCATCAACCCCAACCGCTCCTACTATTCCGACCTCGCCCGGCTCTCCGACGGCACCATCGTGCTGGTCTACGGCTGCGACGGCGACATCGCCAGCTTCCCCCGCCGGGTGGCCGTGGCCCGGTTCAACCTGGCATGGCTCACCCAGGGCCGGGACAACCTCGCCCGCGGCCCGCGGCTCACCGAGCACACGTACGACCTGGGCCGTTCCGCACCGCACGCGACCCTCCGCGGCGGCACCGTCGCCGTGGTGCGCGAACCCACCGCCCGCGGTGGCGCCCGCGCCCTGTACACCCCGGCGGCGGCCGGCGACTCCATCGAGTATCCGATCGACGTGCTGCGCCCCGGGGACTACGAGCTGTGGCTGCGCTACTACCGGCCGGTCGACGGCGGCACGGTCGCCGTCGCCGTCGACGGGCGGACCCCGCGGGTGTCCACACTGGACACCACGGCGGAGAGCAGCGACGGCTACGACGTGGTGCGCCTGGACCGGCTGCGGCTCGCGCACGGCCGGCACGGGGTGCGCTTCACCCTCGCCGGGCCCGGCCGCGGCGGCGGCACGCTCATCTCCCTCGACGAGCTGAGCCTGATCGAGGCGCCGGCCGCCGCCGACGTGCGGGAGAGCGTCACCGTCGACAACGGCGAGCAGGGCTACCAGGTCGTCTCCGGCACCTGGTCGGCCGGCACCGGCGTCGCCGGGTACTACGGCAGCAACTACGCCTCGCACGCGGCCGGCACCGGCAGCTCCGTCGTGCGGTGGCGCCCGGCCCTGCCGGCCGAGGACCGCTACGAGGTGCAGGTGTCCTACACCGCCGCGTCCAACCGGGCCACCAACGCCCCGTACGTGGTGCACCACGCCGACGGCGACACCACGGTGCCGGTCAACCAGAAGGTCGCGGGGGCGGCGGACCCTCGGGGCGGGGAGTGGGCGTCGCTGGGCGTGTTCCGCTTCCTCGGCGGCATCGACGGCCGCGTCGAGCTGTCCGACGCCGCCGACGGTTTCGTGGTCGCCGACGCCGTGCGCTTCGTGCGCCAGGGCTGAGCGTGGTGGTGCGGATGCTCATCGACAAGCTCGACACAGGGAGGTGACCCGACGATGGCCATGATGGTGCTACGGCGCCTGGCCAGCGCGGTGGTCGTCATGTGGGGCGCCGCGAGCCTCATCTTCGTGATGATCCGGCTGGCCCCGGGCGGGCCGGCGGTGGTGCTGCTCGGCCCGGACGCCGATCCGGAACAGGTGGCCGACCTGTCCGCCCGGCTCGGCCTGGACCGGTCCCTGCCCGAGCAGTACCTGACCTACCTTCTCGACGTCGTCCGGCTGGACTTCGGCGAGTCGTACCGGCTGGACATGCCGGCCATGGAGGCGGTACTCAACCGGCTGCCGGCGAGCATCGAGCTGGCCGCCACCGCCGCGGTGATCGCGGTGTGTGCCGGGCTGGTCCTGGGCCTGCTCGCCGGCTACCGCCGCGGCGGGGCGCTGGACCGGATCACCTCCACGCTGACCATCGGCCTGCAGGCGTTTCCCACCTTCTGGGTCGGCATCATGCTGATCCTGACCTTTTCGCTGGTGCTGCGGCTGCTGCCCAGCTCGGGCGTCGGCACACCGGCGCACATGGTGCTGCCGGCCGTGACCCTGTCGCTGCCGTTCACCGCCATCGTCGCCCGCCTGACCCGCAGCAGCGTCGTGGAGGAGCTCGAGGAGCCGTACGCCGGCACCGCCCGTGCCAAGGGGCTCACCGAACGGCAGGTGCTGCTCGGCCACGCCCTGCGCAACTCGCTGATCCCGGTGCTGACGGTGGTCACCCTGCAGTTCGGCGCGCTCATCGGTGGCGCGGTGGTCGTGGAGAACGTGTTTGCCTGGCCCGGCCTGGGCTCGCTGATCGTCTCCGCGGTCGCCGGGCGCGACTACGCGGTCGTGCAGGCGGCGGCGCTGACCATCGCCGGGATCATCGTGCTGCTGAACCTGGTCGCCGACCTGCTCAATGCCCGCCTCGATCCACGAATCCGGTTGGGGAACGCATGAGTAGGCATCATGAGTGAAGCACTCGGCCTGGCCCGCCTGCGGCGCAGCCGGCCACGCCGCACCGCGCTGTGGATCCCGCTCGGGATCGTCGCCGGCTACGTGCTCGTCGCCGTGCTCGGCCCGCTGCTGATCGGCTACGACCACGTGGCCACGACGGTGGGCGACCGGCTGCGACCGCCGGGCTCGGCCACCACGGCCGGCACGGCCTGGCTCGGCACCGACGGGCTGGGCCGCGACGTCGCCTCCCAGATCGTGTACGGCGCCCGCACGTCGCTGCTCATCGCCACCGTCGCGGTGACCCTCTCCGCGCTGGTCGGCATGACGGTCGGTGCCCTCGCCGGGCTCGCCGGCGGCTGGCCCGACGCGGTGGTGTCCCGCCTGATCGACGTGCTGCTCACCTTCCCCGGCGTGCTGCTCGCGATCGTGGTCGCCGGCCTGTTCGCCCGCGGCCTGCCCACCGTCATCCTCTCGCTGTCCATCACCGCCTGGACGCCGTTCGCCCGGGTGTCGCGCAACGTCACGCTCAGCGTCAAGGAGCGGGAATGGGTCAGCGCGGCCCGCCTCATGGGCGTGCCCCGCCTGGTCATCCTGGTGCGGCACGTGCTGCCGTTCGTCCTGCCGCCGATCGTGGTGATGGCGACCCTCGAGTTCGCCCTCGTCGTGCTCGCCGAGGCCGGCCTGAGCTTCCTCGGCATCGGCCTGCCGCCCAGCACGCCGTCGTGGGGGCAGACCGTCGCCAACGGCAAGGAGTACCTCGCCACCGCCTGGTGGATCTCCGCATTCCCCGGATTCGCGCTGTTCCTGCTCGTGGTCAGCGTCGGCCTGCTGGGCGACCAGCTGTCCGCGCGACTCGGACGCAACAGCCGATCCCGTACCTCATGAACCCCCGCCAACAGGAGCCACACATGAAATCCCATCGGACAACCCTGATGAGATCGGCGCTGGCCGCCGTCCTGGCCGTCGCCGTCCTGGCCGGCTGCAGCACGACCACCGGCGGCGACAGCGCCGAACGGGACTCGATCGTGGTCAGCGGCACCTACCCGGTCGACTCCCTCGACCCGCACTCCGCCGCGGGCGGCTCGGCCGGCAAGGAGTTCACCGGCCAGTCCATCTACGGCCGGCTCACCCGCCCCGACGCCAAGGGCAAGATCGTCGCCGACCTGGCCACCAAGTGGACCCCGGACGCCACCGCCACGGCCTGGACCTTCAACCTGCGCAGCGGCCTGCTGTTCTCCGACGGCACCCCGCTGACCTCCGACGACGTGGTCGCGTCGTTCCAGCGGCTGCTCGCCAGTGACAGCCCCAACAAGAGCAACTTCACCGGCGCCAAGATCGAGGCACCGGACAAGGAGACCGTGGTCATCACGGCGGCCAAGCCCGACGCCGCCCTGCCCAGCAAGCTGGCCACCTTCTTCGTGTTGCCCAAGACCGTCGGCCCGGACTTCTTCAAGAAGCCGGTCGGCTCCGGCCCGTACGTGGTCAAGTCCTTCAGCCCGGGCGAGAGCCTCGTGCTCACCGCCAACGACAAGTACTGGGGCGGCAAGCCGAAGATTCAGACGGTCACCGTGCGCACCATCCCGGACATCTCCGCCCGGCTGACGGCGCTGCGCACCGGCGAGGTCGACCTCGTCTGGGGCGTGCCGGACGACCAGCTCAAGACCCTCACGGCCGACGCCGGCCTCAAGCACGAGTCGGTGCCGAGCCACCAGGTCTTCACGATGTGGTTCAACTCCTCCGTCCCGGCGCTGGCCACCCCGGCGGTGCGCAACGCGCTGTGGAAGGCCGTCGACTTCAAGACCATCATCGCCAACCTGTACCCGGAGACCGGCGCGCTCGCGGTGTCCCCGGTCGCGCCGACCGTGTTCGGCTACAGCCCGCAGCAGCCCAAGACGCACGATCCCGCCGCCGCGAAGGCCGAGCTGACCGCGGCCGGCTTCGACTTCGGCAAGCCGCTGCGGCTGCAGTTCGCCAACGCCGAGTTCCGCGCCTTCAACCAGGCGGTCGTGTCCGACCTGGCGAAGATCGGGGTGAAGATCGACCTGCAGGAGAAGGAGCAGGCGGTGTTCATCAAGGACCTGCTGGCCATGAGCTGGGACATCAACTTCCAGCAGCTCGGCACCGCGGGCTTCGACGCCTCGGCCAACCTCGGCCGGCTCTACCCGTGCGCGGCCAAGCGCACCGGCTACTGCAACGAAGAGCTGGACAAGCAGCTCGCCGCGGCCGGCACCAGCACCGACGAGAACGCCCGCAAGTCGGCCTACGCCGCCGCCAGCAAAATCATCTGGGACGACGCCGTGGGCATGTACCCGATGACGGTGCAGATCGCGTACGTGTGGAACAAGCGGCTGGACGGGTTCACCCGCGACGCCAGCGGCTACCCGGACTTCTCCGCGGCCACCCTGGGCGCCAAGTGACCGGCTACGACGACGTCCAGGCGCGCCTGGCCCGCGGCTGGAACACCTTCGACACCCGAAGCCTGCTCACCCAGGTGCTCCTGCCCGAAGGGCTCGCGGTCGCGCTCGGCATCAAGGAGTACTACCGCGGCAACGCCCTGCACCAGGTGCAGATCGGCCGCCGCGACGAGGACGCCGAGGAGGTGACGCTCGGCCCGCACGCCGTCGACGGCGCCTACACGGCGGTCACCGTGCGCTGGCGCGGCATCGAGCTGCACGTCGAGACCGCGCACGCCGGTGAGGACCTGGTGGTCCTGGTGACCCCGCGGGCGAACCAGGCCCAGCCGGCGACGCTGACGGTGTCGGCCGGTCCACTGTGGAACTTCCCCGGCGCGGTCCGCCGCGCCGGGGCGGTCCTCGAGGCGTCGCTGCCCGGCCGGGAAGCGCCGCTGGCCATCCACACCACGGGCGAACAGGTCGACGACCCGTACGCCGACCTGACCGGGCCGTACCTGGCGGTGCGCCTGCACGGCCCCGTCGGGGTGAGCACGGGGGTGGCCAGGGACCTCGCCCAGATCGAGGCGGTCGTCGCCGCCGGCCGGGAACGGCTGCGGCCCGCGCGGGCCGGCACCGACGCGGAGCACCGGGACCTGATCCGCGACGCGATCGCCTGGAACACCGTGTACGAACCGGCGGGCCGGCGGGTGGTGACCACCGTGAGCCGGCTGTGGAACGTCGGAAAGCGCGGCGGGTACGCGCTGTTCTGCTGGGACAACTACTTCAACGGGCTGCTCGCGGGGCTGTTCAGCAGCGACCTCGCCTACGCCAACGTGGTGGAGATGACCCGCGCGGCCACCCCGGACGGGTTCGTGCCCAACGTCGCCCAGGGCACCGGCCGGGTCACGTACGACGGCTCACAGCCGCCGGTCGGCGCGATGGTGGCCCTGCAGCTGTACCGGTGCTTCGGCGAACGCTGGTTCCTCGAGGAGGTCTATCCGGGCCTGCTCGGCTGGAACCGCTGGTGGTGGCGGGTCCGCCGGGACGGCGACCTGCTCTGCCTGGGCTCGACGGCGTTCGAGCCGCAGTGGCCGTCGCCGCAGGACATCCCGCGGATCAACCAGCACTTCGGGGCCACCTGCGAGAGCGGCTGCGACGACCATCCGGTCTTCGCCGACATCCCGTACGACCCGCAGGCCGGCCTGCTGCGCGCCCACGACATCGGCCTCAACAGCGAGTACGTCATGGACTGCGCGGCCCTGGCGGACATCGCCGCGATCCTCGGCCGCGACGCCGAACGCGACGAACTGCGAGCCCGGGGCGCCGCGGTGGCGGCCGCCGTCGAGCGGACGCTGTGGCAGGAGGACACCGACTCCTACCGCAGCCGGCGCACCGACACCGGCGAGTACACGCGGGAGATCTCGCCGATGAGCTTCTACCCGCTGCTCGCCGGGATCGGCGCCGACGGCCGCGCCGCCCGCACGGTCGGGCGGTACCTGCGCGACGAGCGGCATTTCGGCGGCCGGTGGGCGATCCCGTCCACGCCGCGCACCGACGCCGAATCCGCCTCCCGCAGCTACTACTGGAAGGGCCGGGTCTGGCCGCCGATGAACTTCCTCGTGTACCTGGGCCTGCGGCGGGCGGCCCTGACCGAGGAGGCGCGCTGGCTCGCCGAGCGCAGCGCGGACGTGGCGATGAAGGAATGGCGCGAGGCCCGGCACGTGCACGAGAACTACTCCGCCGGCAGCGGCGAGGGCTGCGACAAGGCCAACAGCGAACCGTTCCATTCCTGGGGGGCGCTGCTCAGCCTGGTCCCCCTGATCGAAAGCGGCGACGCGCCGTACTTCCAGGAGAACTCATGAACGTGGACGTCCTTGTCGTCGGCGGCGGCCTCGGTGGGGTGGCGGCCGCGCTCGCGGCCCTGCGCCGGGGTCGTACGGTGCTGATCACCGAGGAGACCGACTGGCTCGGCGGGCAGCTCACCACCCAGGCCGTGCCGCCCGACGAGCACCCGTGGATCGAGCAGTTCGGCTGCACGGCCTCGTACCGGGCCCTGCGCAACGGCATCCGCGAGCACTACCGGAACTGGTACCCGCTGAGCGAACGCGGGCGCACCGCTCAGTACCTCAACCCGGGCGAGGGCACCGTCAGCCCGCTGTGCCACGAACCGCGGGTCGCGGCGGCGGTCATCGACGCCATGCTCGCCCCGTGGACCGCCGCGGGACGGTTGCGGGTGCTGTACCGGCATCGCCCCATCGCCGCCGACGTCGCCGGGGACCGGGTGCGGGCCGTGATCGTCGAGGACCCCGACGGCAACCGCAGGGAGCTCGCGGCGCCGTACGTCATCGACGCCACCGAGCTCGGCGACCTGTTGCCGCTGACCGGCACCGAGCACGTCACCGGCTTCGAGTCGCGCGAGCGGACCGGCGAGCCGCACGCCCCGGCCGAGGCGCAGCCGGACAACATGCAGGCCTTCAGCTGGTGCTTCGCGCTGGACCACCGCGCCGGCGAGGACCACACCATCGACAAGCCCGCCGAGTACGACTTCTGGCAGTCCTTCAGCCCGGAGTTCTGGGGCGGCCCGCTGGTGTCGCTCACCGCGCCGGATCCGCGCACGCTGCAGCCGTACGCGCGCTCGTTCGTGCCGAACGCCGGCCCTGACGGCGACATCGTGGCCGACCAGAGCCGCAGCGCCGGCGACAGTGAGCTGTGGGTCTTCCGCCGGATCGTCTCGCGGCGCATGTTCACCGACGGCCTCGTCGGCAGCGACGTCACCCTGGTCAACTGGCCGATGATCGACTACTTCCTCGGGCCGCTGATCGGCGTCAGCGACGAGGAGAAGGCCAAGCACCTCGCCTCGTCCCGGCAGCTGAGCCTGAGCATGCTGTACTGGCTGCAGACGGAGGCGCCGCGACCCGACGGCGGCACCGGCTGGCCGGGCCTGCGGCTGCGCGGCGACGTGCTGGGCACCGGCGACGGCTTCGCCAAGGCCCCGTACACCCGCGAGTCCCGCCGGATCGAGGCCGAGTACACCGTCGTCGAGCAGGACCTGTCGCTCGAGGTCCGCGGCGAGCACGGCTCGGTGGTGTACCCGGACAGCGTCGGCGTCGGCGCCTACCGCATCGACCTGCACCCCTCGACCGGCCTCGAGACGTACATCGACGTCGGCGCGACCCCGTATCACGTGCCGCTCGGCGCGCTGCTGCCGGTGCGGATCGACAACCTGCTGCCGGCGGCGAAGAACATCGGCACCACCCACATCACCAACGGCTGCTACCGCATGCACCCGACCGAGTGGAACATCGGCGAGGTGGCCGGCTCGCTCGCCGCGTACTGCCTGGAGCACCGGCTGGCGCCCCGGCAGGTGCGCGCCGACCCGCGCCGGTTCCACGACTTCCGCGCCTCCCTGGTGCGCGCCGGCGTCGAGGTCGGCTGGCCCAGGATCGGCGGGTACTGATGGACACACTGCTCACCGTGTCGGACCTCGTCGTGCAGGCCGAGCGGCCCGGCCGCGAACCGCTGCGGATCCTCGACGGGGTCGGCTTCGAGGTGGCCGCCGGGCAGACGCTCGGCGTGGTGGGCGAGTCCGGCAGCGGCAAGACGATGACCGCCACGGCGGTGCTGGGGGTCCTGCCCCGCGGCCTGTCCGTGACCTCCGGTGCCATCGAGTTCGCCGGCACCGAGCTGGTCGGCCTGCCGGAGCCACGGCGCCGGGCCCTGCGCGGCAAGGACATCGCGATGGTCTTCCAGGATCCGCTGTCGGCGCTCAACCCGGTGCAGCCGATCGGCCGGCAGGTCAGCGAGGTGGCCCGCCGCCGCGAGGGCCTGTCCCGCGCGGCCGCCGGCCGGCTCGCGGTGGAACTGCTCGACCGGGTCGGCGTGCCGGACCCGGCCCAGCGGGCCAACGCGTACCCGCATCAGCTGTCGGGCGGGCTGCGCCAGCGGGCCGTGATCGCGATGGCGCTCGCCGGCCGGCCGCGCCTGATCCTGGCCGACGAGCCGACGACCGCCCTGGACGTGTCGGTGCAGGCCCGCATTCTGGGGCTGCTGGCGAAGATTCAGGCCGAGGACGGTGTGTCGGTCCTGCTGATCAGTCACGACCTGCGGGTCATGGCGCACGCGACCCAGCACGTGGCCGTGATGTACGCCGGCCGGGTCGTCGAACGCGGCGCGACCCGGGACCTGCTCGACGCACCCCGGCACCCGTACACCGCGGCGCTGGTCCGCTCGGTGCCGGCGGTGCGCACGCGCACGGCGCCGGTGGCGCCGATCCCCGGCAACCCGCCGAACCTGGCCGCCCTGCCGCCGGGCTGCCGCTTCCACCCGCGCTGCCCGCTCGCCGTGGATCGTTGCCGCACCGAGGCGCCGGCGCTGCGGGAGGTCGCGCCGGGCCGGCTCTCCGCCTGCCACTTCGCCGAGGAGGTGTCATGACCCTGCTGTCAGTCGAGGAGGTCTGGACCACGTTCAAGGCACCCGGCGGTCGCGGGCTGCGCCGCCGGGAGATCCAGGCCGTGGCCGGCGTCGACCTCACCGTCACCGCCGGCGAGACCGTCGGCCTGGTCGGCGAATCCGGCTCCGGCAAGTCCACCCTCGCCCGCACGATCGTCGGCCTCGAGCGCGCCCGCCGTGGCCGGATCACCTTCGACGGCGCCGACGTCACCCGCGGCTGGCCCCGCGGCCTGCGCCGCAACGTCCAGATGGTGTTCCAGGACCCGCGCTCCTCCCTCAACCCGCGGATGCGCATCGGCGACATCGTCGCCGAGGGCCTGCGCGCCCAGCGCGGATCGGCATCGGACGACGTTGCGAAACTGCTGGAACAGGTCGGCGTCGACCCGGCTCTCGCCGGCCGCCGCCCCGCCGAACTGTCCGGCGGCCAGTGCCAGCGCGTGGCGATCGCCCGCGCGCTGGCGTTGCGGCCGCGGCTGCTCGTCTGCGACGAGGCGGTGTCCGCGCTGGACGTGTCGGTGCAGGCCCAGATCCTCGCGCTGCTGGCCGACCTGCGCACCGAGCTGGGCCTGACGATGCTGTTCATCTCCCACGACCTCGGCGTGGTCCGCCAACTGGCCGACCGCGTCGCCGTCATGTACCGCGGCAGGATCGTCGAGCAGGGCCCCGCCGAGCAGGTCTACGAGGAACCGTCCCACGAGTACACCCGGAGCCTCCTCGCCTCGGCCCTCGAGCTCGACTAGGGAGGCCGGCCGCCGTGTACGTTTCCCGCCTTCCGCAGGGGGTGCTTCCGGGAACCACGTTTTCCGTTATCCGGCCGCCGCTCGGACCACCTACGCATGGACCGACCTTCACACCCGCTCTGGAGGATCCATGCGTTCAGAAAGACCGGCGCGGCGGCGCCGGGTCACACCCCGCGCCGCCAGCACCGCCGCCGTGGTCCTGGCCGTACCCCTCACGATGCTCGCCGTGTCGGCGTGGCCGTCGGAGGCGGCCACCACGCCCGTTGCCGGCGGCGTCTACACCCTGGCCAGCGGCGCCAGCGGCAAGTGCGTCGACGTCACCGCCGCGTCGACGAGCAGCAGCGCCCTGCTGATCCAGGAGACCTGCTCCGACATCGCGCGGATGCAGTGGTCGTTCAACTCCGTCTCCGGCGCCACCTCGGCGCCGACCTCCGGCGGGCGGACCTGGTCCAACGTGGCGGACGGGTTCAGCAGCTACGGCAACTACTCGCGGGGCGCCACGAAGATGGTGCTGGAGAACAGCTACTTCGAGAACGTCAACAACCCGTACTACTACGAGGCCGGCACCGGAGCGCAGCTCAGGCAGTCCGGCAGCATCCTGGTGAACTGCACCGGCTCGCACACCACGAACGGATCGGCGTTCAACCGGGCAGCTTCTACTCGTACATCCTCGACCCGGCCGCCGACGTGCCCAGCCTCGTCAAGAAGTACGCCGGCCCGCAAAGCAACATCAGCATGTAGCACCACACGCGCGAAACGCGCCCGCCGGCCACCCGGTCGGCGGGCGCTGTCTTCGTCGGTTCGCACCAACCTCACCCGTGCTCTTCGTCCGGCGCGACGAACTTCGGCCCCTGTGATGTTGCCTATATTTCACGCACTCGTAGGCGGCGTCCTTAGGAGCTGAGCTCATGGTGCGCATATCGAACGGCCGCGCGGCCGTCGCAACCCTCGCCGCCGTGGCGTTGGGAGTCTCTGCCGCCGGCTGTGGCGGGTCGGCGAACAACGACCGGGAGGCCAAGGGTGACGGGACGGTCACCATCGCCCTGAACGGCGATCCGGGCACGCTGAGCCCGATGCAGACGCTGGTCGGCACCGCGTTGTCGGTCAACCGCTTCGCGTACGCCTCGCTGGTGGCGATCGGGGCGGACGGGCAGCTGCAGCCGGCGGTCGCCGAGCGGTGGTCCGCGACCGCGACCTCGGCGACATTCACCATCCGCGACGGGGTCACCTGTCAGGACGGCAGCAAGCTCACGGCGGCCGACGTGGCCGCGGAGTTCAACTACGTCGGCGACCCGGCGAACAAGGTACCGCTGATCGGACTGACGGTCCCGGGCGGCGCGAAGGCCACGGCGGACGACGCCACCCGCACGGTCACGGTGACCGCACCGTCCCCGGCGCCGTTCATCGTCCAGAACACCGCGCTGCTGCCGCTGCTGTGCCAGAAGGATCTCAAGGACCCGGCGGCGCTGGCCAAGGCGTCGGCGGCGACTGGGCCGTACCAGCTGAGCGAAGCCGTGCCGGGTGACCACTACACGTACGTCAAGCGCGCCGGCTACGCCTGGGGGCCCAACGGCGCCACGAACGCCGACATGCCCGCCAAGGTCGTCTTCAAGGTCATCACCAACGAGACGACCGCGGCCAACCTGCTGCTCAACGGCCAGCTCCAGGTCGCCACGATCCTCGGCGCCGACGGCGAGCGCCTCGACGCGGCCAAGCTCAAGTACGAGGGCGCCGGCACCTTGTTCGGGCAGCTGCTCTTCAACGAGGCAGACGGCCGCGTCGCCGCGGACGAGGCGGTCCGCCGGGCGCTGGTCCAGGCCGTGGACCTCAAGCAGCTCGCGTCGGTCGCGACCAGCGGGCATCCCTCGGACCCCAAGCACATGGGTGAGCTCGACCCCGCTCCGTGCCGCGACGACGTGGTCTCGGGCAACGTGCCGCCGCACGACGCCGGGGCCGCGGCCGCGGCGCTGACCGCCGCCGGTTGGGCCAAGGACGGCAGCGGGATCTGGGCCAAGGGCGGCAAGCAGCTCACCGTCGGCTACATGTACGCGACGTCGATGGGCCCGACGGTGGCCTCGGCGAGCGAGCTGGCGGCGAAGCAGTGGACGGACTTCGGGGCGAAGGTCTCCAGCAAGGCCGTCGACCCGGCGAACCTGATGAGCGCGCTGGCGGGTGGCGACTGGGACGTGGCGTGGCAGCCGTTCAACGTCTACACCCCGGACCAGCTGGTGCCGTTCTTCTCCGGTCCGCGCCCGCCGCAGGGCAACAACCTGCCGGGCATCGCCAACCCGGACTACGAGGCCGGGGTGAAGCAGGCCATGGCGACGCCGGGCACCGACGGGTGCCAGCAGTGGACGAAGGCCGAGTCCGCGCTGGTCAAGCGGCTCGACGTCGTGCCCTTCACGATGAGCACCACCCGGTACTACGGCAAGGGCGTCACGTTCCAGGCCGACGCCGGGGGCGTCATTCCCAGCACCCTCCGGATCGGCGGCTGATGACCTTGGCCGACGCGGTGCGCGCGACCGAGGGCGCGCGCACCGCACTCCGGCATCATCCGTGGGCCGCCTTCGTACTCCGGCGCGTCGGCCGTCTGGCGGTGTCCCTGCTCGTCCTCGTCACCGCCTCCTTCGCGATGATCCACCTGATCCCGGGCGATCCGGTCCGGGCCGCGCTCGGGCCGACCGCGGACGCGGGACTGGTCGCCGCGCAGCGGCACGCCCTCGGGCTCGACGAGCCGTTGCCGGCCCAGTACCTCAGGTTCCTGGGCCACCTGTTCACCGGGCAGCTCGGTGACTCGATCAGCAACCAGATGCCGGTGTCCGAGGTGATCGCCGACCGGCTGCCGAACACGCTGCAGCTCGCGGGCCCCGCCTTCTGCCTGATCATGCTGCTGGCGATCCCCGCCGGGATGGGCGCGGCGGTGTTCACGAGGGATGGCCGCAGGCGCCGCGGCGAGCTGGCCTTCGCCGCCGCGACCGGCGTCCTGTCGGCGATCCCGGAGTTCCTGCTGGCGGTCGGCCTGGTCGCGGCGTTCGCGGTGGCGTGGCCGATCTTCCCGGTCGCGTCGCAGGACGGCCTGTCCTCGTACGTGCTGCCGGTGCTGGCGCTGGCGATCGTCCCGGCCGCGTCGCTGGCCCGGATCGTGCGGATCGAAGCGCTGCGGGTGCTCGGCGAGGACTACATGCGCACGGCGCGGGCCAAGCGGCTCCCGGCGCGGCTGCGCTACCTGCGGCACGCCCTGCCGAACCTGCTGACCGCCTCGCTGACCATCGGCGGGCTGCTGTTCACGTCGCTGATCGCCGGCACCGTCCTCGTCGAGAGCGTCTTCGCCTGGCCTGGCCTGGGCTCGACGATCGTCCAGGCGATCACCGCCCACGACTACCCGCTCGTGCAGGGCGTGGTGCTCGTCTTCGGCCTCGGCGCGCTCCTCATCACGTTCCTGGTCGACGTCGTGGTCGCGGCCGCCGATCCGCAGTCCACGATTCGGGGGAACTAGCCGTGCGGCGCCGTCTCGGACGCACCTTGCGCACGCCGATGGGCGTGGCCGCCGCGGCGGCGGTGGTGTTCCTCGTACTGGCCGCGGTGTTCGGCCCGATCCTGCTCGGCTCGAAGGCGGCGGCGGTCGACACCGATGCGATCAACCAGAACGCGGGGCACGGGCACCTGCTCGGCACGGACGCGCTCGGCCGCGACATCGCGGCACGGGTCGTGGTCGCCACCCGGCTCTCGCTGGAGCTGGCCCTCGGCGCCGCGGCGATCGGGGTGACCGGCGGCGTGCTGCTGGGTGTGGCCCCGGCCCTGGTCGGCCGCCGGCTGGGACGGCTGCTGACCGCGGCGGTCGGCATCCTGGTCGCCTTTCCGAGCCTGTTGTTCGTGCTCTTCCTCGCCACGATCTTCGGCGTCGGGGCCGGTGGCGCGATGATGGCGATCGGCCTGGCCCTGGTGCCGCCGATGGCCCGCCTGGTGCAGAACCTGACGGCCTCGGTCGCCGGTTCGGACTACGTCGCGGCGGCCCGCGTGCTCGGCGTCGGCCGGTTCCGCATGATGACCCGACACCTGTTGCCGAACATCGTCGAGCCGTGCGTCCTGTTCGCGGCCAACGCCACGGCCGGTTCGCTGGGGGCCTTCGCCGGGTTGTCGTTCCTCGGGCTCGGCGTCCAGCAGCCGGACTACGACTGGGGCCGCCTGCTCAACGAGCAGCTCAACCGGATCTACGTCAACCCGCTCGCGGCCATCGCGCCGGGCGCGGCGGTCGTCCTCACCGGGCTGATGCTCGGCCTGGTCGGGGAGGCGCTGGCGCACGCCGGTGGCCGGCGGGCCTTCGGGGCGGCACCGGTCACCGGCGGCGCGGCCCCGGCGCGGGCGCCGCAGGCCGACACCGGGGCCCTGGTGGAGGTGCGCGACCTCCACGTCGGGTTCGCGGGCGGCAGGGCCGCGGTTCGCGGCGTCTCCTTCAGCATCGCGCCGGGCGAAGCGGTCGGCCTGGTCGGTGAGTCCGGCTCGGGCAAGAGCCTCACCGGGCTCGCGCTGGCCGACCTGCTGCCGGCGAGCGCGACCGCGACATCCGAGACCCTCGTCGCGCCGAAGCCCGGCACCGGGACGGCCATGGTGTTCCAGGACCCGATGACCTCGCTCAATCCCGCGCTGCGCGTCGGCCGGCAGCTGTCGGAGGTGGCCGAGGTCCACCGTCGCGCCCCGCGGAAGCAGGCGTGGCGGCGGGCGGTCGAACGGCTCGCCGCAGTGGGTATCCCGATGGCCGAGCGGCGCGCGAAGCAGCGTCCCCACGAGTACTCCGGCGGCATGCGGCAGCGCGCGATGATCGGTATGGGTCTGATGGGCGAGCCGAAGCTGATCATCGCCGACGAGCCGACCACCGCGCTCGACGTCGTGGTCCAGCGGCAGGTGCTCGACCTTCTCGCCGAGGTGCGCCGGGACAGCGGCGCCGCGCTGCTGATGATCTCCCACGACCTCGGGGTGGTGGCGCAGGTCTGCGACCGGGTGCTGGTCATGTACGCCGGCGCCATCGTCGAGGACCTGCCGGTGGCCGACCTGTTCACCGGGGCCCGGCATCCCTACACCCGCGCGCTGATCGGCGCGATCCCGACCATGGCCACCGACCTCGGCACGGAACTGGCGACGATTCCCGGCCGTCCGCCGGAGCCGGGCGAGCGGATCGCGGGATGCTCGTTCGCGCCACGTTGTGACCGCGCCGCGGACCGCTGCCGGGCCGAGGCGCCCCAGCCGGTCGCCACCGGCGACGGGAGCAGCGTGGCCTGCTGGTTCCCGGTCGTAGTGCAGGAGGCGATCGGATGAGCTCCCTGGAGGTGCACGACCTCACCGTCCGCTACGGCCGGTTCACCGCCGTGGAACGGGTGAGCCTGCAGGTCGCGGACGGCACCGTCACGGGACTCGTGGGCGGCTCCGGCTCCGGCAAGTCCACGCTCGGCAAGGCCGTCGTCGGCCTGGCCCCGGTCTCCGGCGGACGAATCCAGGTGGACGGCGTCGACGCCGGCTCCCTCCGCCGCCGTGGCGTGCACCCCGTCCAGCTGGTGTTCCAGAATCCGTACGCCTCGCTGGACCCGCGGATGACGGTCGGCGCATCGGTCGCCGAGGCTGTTGCGCGGACGCCCGGGCCGCAGCGCAGGGACGAGGCGGCCCGATACCTCGACCTGGTCGGCATTGACCCGGCGTACGCCGCGCGCACCCCGGACGCGCTGTCGGGCGGGCAACGGCAGCGGGTCGCCCTGGCCCGGGCGCTGGCCGCCCGGCCCGGCGTCCTGATCGCCGACGAGATCACCTCGGCCCTCGACGTCTCGGTCCAGGGAGCGGTCCTCAACCTCCTGCGACGCCTGCAGCGCGAGCTGGGCTTCGCGATGCTGTTCATCTCCCACGACCTGGCCGTGGTTCGCTATCTCTGCGACCGGATCGCGGTGCTGGACGGGGGCCGGCTCGTCGAAAGCGGCCCGGCGGCCGAGGTGCTGCGCGATCCTCGGCATGAGACCACGCGCACGTTGCTCGCATGTATCCCGGCCCTGCCGGCGATGCCCGGAAGCCAGGAGGCAGCGGCATGACCCGTTCGCTTTCCCCCGAAGACCTCTACGACCTGCGGCTCCCGGCCGATCCGCAGCTGTCGCCGGACGGCGAACGGGTCGCCTACGTGCTGAGCGGTGCCGACCGGGCCGGGGACCGGACCACCGGTGAGGTGTGGGAGGTGCGGGTCACCGGAGGGGCGCCGCGGCGGCTGACGAACGGCCCGGCCGACGCCGCACCTCGCTGGTCGCCTGATGGCGGAACGCTCGTGTTCCTGCGGGACGGGCAGCTGCACGCGCTGCCGGCCGCCGGCGGGGAGCCCACGCGGCTCACCGACACCGCCGCGCGCCTCGGCGGCGCGCGATCGCCCGTGTGGAGCCCGGACGGGACGCGGATCGCCTTCGTGGGCCCGGCCGGCGGGTCCGACGACTCCGCGCCGATCGTGGTCGACCGGCTGAGACACAAGATCGACGGCGTCGGCCGCATCGGCGCGGCCTGGTTCCAGCTGTTCGTGGTCGACGTCGCGACCGGCGAGGTCATGCAGGTCACCGACGGGGACTTCCACGTGGCGTTCCCGGTCTGGTCGCCCGACAGCGCATGCCTCGCCTTCGCCGCCGCCGTCGGCGAGCGGGCCGACCTCTCCACGGCCAACGGCGTGTACGTGGTCGACGTCGCCGCCGCGCAATGGCCCGCCGAGCCCCGGCTCGTCGGATCCGCGACCGGCATCGCCATGCCCTGTGCCTGGTACGCCGACGGCTCCGCGCTGCTGACCGTGGGCCGGGGCACGGCCGACATCGGCATCCTGCGCCTGATGCGCCAGCCGTTGTCCGGCGGCCCCGCCGAGGAGCTCTGCGCGGACCTGGACCGCAACGTCATGTACGGCATGCCGGGCTACCCCGGCGGCGTGCCACAGTTCGCCGGCGACGACGTGCTGTTCGTGGGCCGCGACCGCGGTGCCTCCCGCCTGTACCGGCGCCGCGATGGCGGCGTCGAGCAGGTCACCGAGGCCGCGGCGTACGGCATCAGCGGGCTCTCCGTCGCGCCGGCGGCCGGTCGGGCGGCCGCCGTGGTCGCCGACCGGACGCGGTTCGGCGAGATAGCCGTCATCGAGTGGGCGACCGGCCGGACCGCCGTCGAGGTCACGGTCCTGACCCACCACCAGGCCCAGTCGCTGCCGGACGTCGAACTCATCGGCTTCACCGAGCGGGACTTCACCATCTCCGACGGCACGCTCATGCACGGCCTGCTCATCCGCGACCCGGACGCTCCGCGGGGCGGCCCCCTCCTGCTGGACGTGCACGGCGGCCCGCACAACGCCTGGGCCCCGCTGGCCGACTCGATCCACGTGTACCACCAGGCGCTCGCGTCCGAGGGATGGACGATCCTTGCGCTCAACGTCCGCGGCAGCGACGGCTACGGTGAGGCCTTCTACCAGGCGGTCGTCGGTGGCTGGGGCGAGCACGACGAGAAGGACTTCCTGGAGCCGGTGGCGGCGCTGGTCGCCGAGGGCCTCGTCGACGGCGACCGGATCGCCCTGACCGGCTACAGCTACGGCGGCTACATGTCCTGCTGGCTGTCGGCCCGGACCGGCATCTTCCGCGCCGTCGCCGCCGGAGGCGTGGTCACCGACCTGCTCAGCCTGTCCGGCACCTCCGACGAGGGCGAGGCCCTGGGCACCCTGGAGGTCGGTGGCGGCCGTGACCGGCTGGTCCAGCTCTCGCCGCTGACCCACGTGGATGCTGTACGCGTACCCACCCTCATCCTGCACGGCGAAGCGGACGACACGTGCCCGGTAGGCCAGGCCGAGCAATGGTTCCACGCATTGCGCTCACGCGGCGTCCGGACACAGCTCGTGCTCTACCCCGGCGGCAGCCACCTGTTCGTGCTGAACGGCCGGCCGTCGCACCGGGTGGACTACAACCAGCGTGTCGCCGACTGGGTCACCAGGCACCTCGGTGAGCACCCCGATCACCTCGCGGGCCGAACGGAAAACGGAACAGGAGCAGTGAGACCATGACCAACCTCGACACCGACTACGCGCGCAAGGTGGCGGACCGCCTCTCCGCGCTGGTCACCGCGCACAAGGTGGCCGGCGCCAGCCTGGCCGTACTGCAGCACGGCGAGGTCGTCGCCGAGGCCGCCGCCGGGTTCGCCCACATCGGCGCGGGCATCGAGGCCACGACCGAGACGGTGTTCCAGATCGGATCCATCTCCAAGGTGTGGACCGCCACCGTCGCCATGCAGCTGGTCGACGCGGGTGAGCTGGAGCTGGACGCACCGATCCGGCGGGTGATGCCGCAGCTGCGGCTGTCCACCGACGAGCTGACCGAGGGCGTGACCCTGCGGCACCTGCTGTCGCACACCTCCGGCATCGACGGCGACTTCTTCGCCGAGACCGGCCGGGGCGACGACAACCTGGAGAAGTTCGCCGCGCTGCTCGAGGGCGTGGCCGCGAACCATCCGCTCGGCGTGACCCAGTCGTACTGCAACGCCGGCTACAGCCTGCTGGGCCGCGTCCTGGAGGTCGTCACCGGCGTCCAGTGGGACCAGCTCATGCGCGAGCGCCTCTTCCAGCCGCTCGGCCTGACGCGCACCGGCACCCTGCCGGAGGAGGCGCTGCTGCACCGGGCCGCGATCGGACACGGCGGCGACCCGTTGACGCCGGTTCCGCTCTGGGGCCTGATGCGCTCCGCCGGGCCGGCCGGACTCATCCACTCCACGCCGCGCGACGTCCTGAAGTTCGTCAAGCTGCACCTGGACAAGGGCGTCACCGAGGACGGCACCCGCGTCGTCTCCGAGGCGGCCGCCGCGCAGATGCTGCAGCCGCAGGTGGCCATGCCCGACCCGTACGTGCTCGGCAAGCACTGGGGGCTGGGATGGTTCCTCGACGAGTGGGACGGCGCGGCGGTCTACGGCCACGACGGCGGCACCATCGGCCAGTCGGCCTTCCTGCGCGTCCTGCCGGAGCACGGCCTGGCCATCGTCCTGCTGACCAACGGCGGTGGGGCGGCGACGCTGTACCACCAGATCTTCGCCGAGATCGTCCAGGAACTGGCCGGGGTCACCATGCGCCCGCCCGTCGGGCCCTCGCTCGAGCAGCTGCCGTTCGACCCGGCCGAGTACGTGGGCCGCTACGAGCGTGCCGGCACGCACATGGAGGTGCAGGAGCGCGACGGCAAGCTGCTCCTCATCATGAAGAACGTCGGGCACCTGGCCGCCCTGGCCGGCGAGCAGCGCATGGAGCTGGAGATGGAGACCTTCGAGAAGGACGTCTTCGTCGTCATGCGCCCCGAGCTCGGGGTCCACTTCCCGGTCGTCTTCTACGACCTGCCCGACGGATCGCGGTACCTGCACCACGGCGTGCGGGCGAACCCGAAGGTCGCCTGACGTGCCCCACCTCCTCCAGGCGCTGCAGGCCCGGTTGCCGGGCCTGCTCGCCGATCTGGAAGAGCTCGTCCGCGCCGAGTCACCCACGGCGGACCGTGCGGCGTCGGCGCACTGCGCCGGCGCCGTGGCGGCCCTCGGCGCCCGCCTGACCGGCGCCGAACCCGAACGCCTGACCGAGGGCGGCAGCGTCCAGCTGCGCTGGCGCTTCGGTGCCGGGGACCGGGTCCTGCTGCTCGGGCACTGCGACACCGTCTGGCCGCTCGACAGCCTGGCGACCCACCCGTTTACCGTGGGCCACGGCCGGGTGACGGGCCCCGGCTGCTTCGACATGAAGGCCGGGCTGGTCCAGATGTTCCACGCGCTCGCGGTGCTGGACTCGCTCGACGGCGTGACCGTGCTCGTCACCACCGACGAGGAGATCGGGTCGCCGGACTCCCGGGACCTGATCGAGGCCGAGGCGCGGCGGGTCCGCGCGGCGCTGGTCCTGGAGGGCAGCGGCCCCGGCGGCGCGCTGAAGACGGCCCGCAAGGGCGTTTCCACGTACGACCTGCGGGTGGTGGGCCGTGCCGCGCACGCCGGGCTGGACCCGCACCTGGGCATCAACACGACGGTGGAGCTGGCCCACCAGGTGCTGGCGATCGCCGGCCTCGCGGACCCCGGCCTCGGCACCACCGTGACGCCGACCGTCATGGCCTCGGGAACCACCCGCAACACGGTTCCCGACGCCGGGGACCTCCAGGTGGACGTCCGCGTCGCCACGCTCGCCGAGCAGGACCGGGTCGACGCGGCGATGCGGACCCTGCGGCCCGTGACGCCGGGGGCCCGGCTCGAACTGGCCGGCGGCCCGAACCGGCCGCCGATGCAGGACAGCTCGTCCGCCGAACTGTTCGCCCGTGCCGCACGGCTGCATGCGGATCTGGGGCTCGGAACGCTGGCCGGCGTCGCCGTCGGCGGCGGCTCCGACGGCAACCTCACCGCCGGTGTCGGCACACCGACCCTGGACGGACTCGGCGCCGTCGGCGGGGGCGCCCACGCCGACGACGAACACGTGTCGGTCGAGCACCTTCCGCAACGCGCGGCGCTACTCGCGGAACTGGTGCGCAAGCTCCTGACGCCCGGTTCGAAGGACTGAGATGGCAGATCAACACTCCGAGGTCGCCACGGCGACCCTGCACACGGCCGGCGCCGATGACGTCGCCGACGCCGCGGCACTGGCCGAGGCCACCGCGGCCGCCGCCGGCGTCACCGTCGCCGAGCTCACCACGATCGAGGAGATGACCGAGGCCTGCGCGCTGCTGGACCGCATCTGGCGACCCGAGCCGGGCGATCCTCTGATCACGTTGAAGCTGCTCAAGGGGCTGTCGTACTTCGGCAGCTACGTGGCGGGGGTCTTCGCCGGCGGTCGCATGGCCGGGGCGTGCGTGGGCTTCCTGGCGGCCGACGGCCTGCACTCGCACATCGCGGGGGTCGACGCCGCGCTGCGGGGCCGCCACGCCGGGCACGCGGTCAAGCTGCACCAGCGGGCCTGGGCACTGTCCCGCGGCATCGGCATGATCAGCTGGACGTTCGACCCGCTGGTCAGCCGCAACGCGTACTTCAACCTGACCAAGCTGGGTGCGGTACCCACGCAGTACCTGGCGAACTTCTACGGCGCTATGCACGACGAGGTCAACGCCGGCACCGAGACCGACCGGCTGCTCGTCCACTGGGACCTCACCAGTGAGCGGGTCCGCAAGGCCCTGAGCGTTGCCGCGCCGCCGCCGGCGGACGGGGCAGTGGTCGGCCTCGGCGTGGGGGCGGACGGCGGCCCCGTCCTCGGCCGGATCGACGGCCCCCGGGTCCTGGTCGCCGCGCCGGGGGACATCGAGGCGCTGCGGCGCGTCGACGCGGCGGCCGCCGACCGGTGGCGGGCCGCCACCCGCGAGGTTCTGGGTGGGCTGATGGCCGCCGGGCGCACGGTCGCCGGCTTCACCCGCGACGGCTGGTACGTGATCGAAGGGCAGGACCGGGGATGAAGCTGACAGGTGTCGAGGTGCGGCAGATCGCGATACCGCTGGTGTCGCCGTTCCGGACGTCGTTCGGCACGCAGCACTCGCGCGAGATCGCCCTGGTGCGGGCCGCGACGGAGGACGGGGAGGGCTGGGGCGAGTGCGGGGCGATGTACGCCCCGTTGTACTCCTCGGAGTACACCAAGGCCGTCGGCGACGTGTTACGCGACTACCTGATCCCGGCGCTGGCCACGGTGGGGGATCTCGACCCGTGGCGGGTCGCCCCGGCGCTCGCGCCGGTCAAGGGACACCGCATGGCGAAGGCGGCGCTGGAGACCGCCGTGCTGGACGCCTGGCTCCGCGCGCACGGGATCTCCTTCGCGACGTGGCTCGGTGCCACGCGGGACCGGGTCGCCGCCGGCGTCTCGGTCGGGATCATGGACTCCGTCCCGCAGCTGCTGGACGCGGTCGCCGGCTACCTCGCCGAGGGCTACGCCCGGATCAAGCTCAAGATCGAACCGGGCTGGGACGTCGAGCCGGTGCGTGCCGTGCGCGAGCGCTTCGGCGACGAGGTGCTGCTGCAGGTGGACGCCAACACGGCGTACCACGTCTCCGACGCGCGCCACCTCGCCAGGCTCGATCCCTTCGACCTCCTCCTCATCGAACAGCCCCTCGACGAGGAGGACATCCGTGGCCACGCGGAGCTGGCCAAGGTCCTGCGCACGCCGATCTGCCTCGACGAGTCGATCGTCTCCGCGCGCTCGGCGGCGGACGCCATCGCGCTGGGCGCCTGCTCGGTGGTGAACATCAAGCCCTCCCGGGTCGGCGGCTACCTGGAGGCCCGGCGCGTGCACGACGTGTGCGTCGCCCACGGCGTGCCGGTGTGGTGCGGCGGGATGCTGGAGACCGGCCTGGGGCGCGCGGCGAACGTGGCCCTGGCGGCGCTGCCCGGCTTCACACTGCCGGGCGACACCTCCGCGTCGGACCGCTACTACGCGACCGACATCACCGAGCCGTTCGTGCTCACCGACGGGCACCTCGAGGTCCCGCGGGGACCTGGGCTGGGCCGCAGTCCGGTTCCGGAGCTGCTGGACGGCGTCACGGTGGCGAAGGAGTGGATTCCTTTCCCGCGGTAGCCGGGACCGCCTACCGTACGGTCATGACCTCGCCGCGGGCCGTCCTGGGTCGCATCCTCACCGACCTCGGCTCGACACTGGTCGAGGTGGTGGCGGGGCGCGCGGACCCGGCCCGTCCGGTCACCGGGGTGCTCATCCATGACCCCGGGGACGAGTCGGCGCGGCTGCCGGGCGCGGTGGTGCTCGGGGTGGGCGTCTACGGGGCCGAGAACGTCGCCGCCCTGGTCGGCCAGGCGCGGGCCGTCGGCGCGGCGGCGCTGGTGGTCCGCTCGCCGGTCGCCGTGGAGGGCCCGGTCGCCGAGGCGGCGGCTCGCCACGACCTGCCCGTCCTCGGACTGACCCCGGGCGCGTCCTGGGCCCAGGTCGCGGCCCTTCTGCGTGCCCTGCTCGCCACCGACGAGGTCGGCACGGTCGGCCGCCCCGGCGAGCCCGGCGGCGACGACCCGCTGTCCGGGGACCTGTTCGCGATGGCGAACGCCGCCGCCGGCCTCGTCGGCGGCCCGGTCACGGTCGAGGACCGGGGTGGCCGCGTCCTGGCCTTCTCCAGCCGCCAGGAGGAGGGCGACGAGGCCCGCATCGCCACCATCCTCGACCGCCAGGTCCCCGCGGAGAAGCTGCGCGCGCTCGAGCAGCGCGGGGACTTCCACAACCTCTACCGCAGCGACGGCCCGATCTACATCGACGACATCGCCGGCAAGCCCCGCGCGGCCATCGCGGTCCGCGCCGGCGGCGAGATCCTCGGCTCGATCTGGGTCGTGGTCGACGGCCCCCTGTCCGAGGTCCAGGACCGGGCGCTGCGCGAGTCGGCCAAGGTCGCCGCCCTGCACCTGCTGCGCCAGCGAAGCAGCGCGGACGCCGAGCGCCGGCTGCGGGCGGACCTGCTGGCGACGGTGCTGGAGGGCGGCGCGGGAGCGTCCCAGGCGGCCGCGCGGCTCGGGCTGACGGGACAACCCGCCTGCGTGCTGGCCGTGATGGCCGTGGACGCGGGCCCGCCCGTCAGCCACGTCGCACCGGCCGCCACGCCCGCCGACGGCCCCGACCCGGTCTCCCTGCCCGACCGCGTGGCCGCGGGAGACCTCCTGGCCGGGGCCCTGGCCCTGCATCTGAGCGCGATCCACCCGCGGGCCGCCGTCGCCGGCCTCGGCGGCGTCACCTACGCCGTCCTGCCGACCACGTCCGCCGAGCGGGCCCAGCGCATCGCCGAGGAGTTCCTCGGCCGCATCGGAAGCCGGGTGCCGGCCCTGATCGGCATCGGCCGGGTGGCCGCGGGGCCGACGGACCTGCGCCAGTCACGCGCCGACGGCGACCGGGTCCTCCGCGTCCTGGCCGGCGGGCGCTCGCGGCTGCACGTCGCGCGGCTGTCCGAGGTCTACGCCGCGTCCCTTCTGGAAGACCTCTCCGATCGCATCGCCGCCGAGAAGGACATTCCCGACGGTCCGGTCGTGCGCCTCCGCGCTCACGACGCCCGCCACCAGACCGCGTTCACCGAGTCCCTCGCGGCGTGGCTGGACAGCTTCGGCGACGTCATCGCGGCCGCCGCGGCGGTCCACGTCCACCCCAACACCTTCCGCTACCGCCTCAAGCGCATCGCCGAGGTGTCCGGCATCGACCTGTCCGACCCCAACGACCGCTTCGAGGCGATGCTGCAACTTCGGCTGGGCTTGGGAGAGCGCTGAACGCGGGCCCGATCAACGGCTGGCAATGAGATACACGGTAGGGCGCGAGGTGCTCCGGTCGACCGAGGCGCGCAGCCAAGGGTGGTCATAGTCGGAAGACTCGCGAAAATAGCAGGCGTTGCCTCCGTTGATCTCCCACCCGTAGTGCTCGGGTCCGTTGTCCATACCTCCGCACTCGTCTGTGCCGTGCGCCATCCCGTTGTCCCGCAGGAACCCGTCAAGACAGCCGGACGACGTGGAGAAGCGCAGGTACACCGTGCCCATGCTGCTGAAGTCCTCCTCGTCGGCGAACCGCAGACCCGTGACATCGCATGGCAGCGTCAACCGGTAGTGCGGCAGGATGTCCTTTTCCAGATCGCCGCCGCCGATCGTGACGCGCAGCGGGCCCTCCGAGTTGGGGTATTCGCGGGAGTCCCGGAACAGGGCCCAGACGAAATCCGGTTGTCCGGTGCACCAACTGGCGCAGCAAAGTACCAGGACGGCGACGAGCGCAACCAATACCTTGGCAGGCTTCGGCGACCACCTGCCCCGCTCAGGTGAGGTCATCGCCGCATCGTAGACCGTCTCTGCGCCGGGCCCCGCCGCGAACAAGGTCAACTCCGGCCGCTGGGGTGGTGGCGGACGAGCGGCCACCGGGTTAGGTACCCGCGGCCGAGGCCCGCCTGGCCGAACGGCTGAGCCGAAACACGCCGGCAACAGGCGGAAATCCCCAGGTCATGGGCGTTCTGGCCCGGCGCGGAAGCCCGCGTTATCCGGCTCCTCGGATGCATTGACGTGGCCTGAGTCACCGCTCTATCGTGAACCACCAGTTCACTGAGTGATCCGATCCAACGGTTCACTGAGTGATCCCCACCGCCGTACGACGGCTCCCGAGAGCTTTCGGAGAGTGCCTGCACATGACCGCGACAAAGATCGTTCCGTCGCCGACATCGGCCGAGACGGGTCGCGCCAAGCGCACGGAACGGGTGACGCAGGGCCGGTCCCTACGCGGACCTGAACTGAAGAAACATGCCATCAACACCGTTGGCGCGATCGCTGTCGTCGCGGTGCTGGCCGGCCTCTGGGAGGGATACAAGGCGCTGGGCCAGGCGGTCGACGATGTGGTGCCGGGAACGAAGATCCGCTTTCCGGTGGCCACCGACGATCTGTCGATGCCTCACCTCTCGACGATCCTGCACTCGCTGATCGAGCCCGCCCGGCGGGGCGACTCGATGTCGCTGGCCGCGTACCTGATCGGCGAGACCACCGTGACGCTGCGCGAGGCCTTCTACGGGCTCGTCGCCGGGTCCGTGCTCGGCCTGCTGCTGGCGGTCGTGTTCCTGAACGTGGTCCCGCTCAGCAAGGGCCTGATGCCCTGGCTGGTGGCGTCGCAGACGGTGCCGCTGGTGGCGATCGCGCCGATGATCGTGATCTGGGGCGGCAAGGCCGGTGCCCCGCCGTGGATCGCCGTGACCGGCATCGCCGCCTACCTCGCGTTCTTCCCGGTCACGATCAACACGCTGCGCGGGTTGAAGTCGCCGCAGAAGGTACACCTGGAGCTCATGCACAGCGTCGGTGCCAAGCGCCGGCAGGTGCTGTGGTGGCTGCGGATCCCGGCGGCCCTGCCGTTCATGTTCGCCGGCCTCCGGCTGGCCGCCACGGCGAGCGTCGTGGGCGCCATCGTCGGTGAGCTGTCCGCCGGCACCGGCCGCGGCATCGGGCGGTCGATCCTCACCTTCGCCTACTACTACTCGAACGGCCCGGAGAAGCTCTACGCGGCCGTCCTCGTCTCCGCGGTCGCCGGCATCGTCTTCGTGCAGCTGCTGGGCCTGATCGAGCGATTCGCGCTCCGGCACCGCCATGCGTGAGCAGTCCGAAAAGAGCCAGAAGCCCATGGCTCGGACCGCGTCACCGGCGGACCGTCGCTCCCGCCAGGAATCCCGGCGTCCGCGGTGGCAAGACCGCACCGAACCTTCGACATGTGCCTGGAGTAACTGATGACTGAGCCCGCCATCATCTCCGTCCGCGGAGTCAACAAAGAGTTCAACAGCGGCGGCAAGCGCTCGGTGACCGCGCTTCAGAACATCGACCTGTCGATCGAGCGCGGCGAGTTCGTGTCGCTGCTCGGCCCGAGCGGCTGCGGCAAGAGCACCCTGCTGCGCGTGCTGGCCGACCTCACCGAGCCGACCAGCGGCACGGTGACGCTCAACGGTAAGACGCCCCGCGCCGCCCGGACGGACCGCGACTACGGGATGGTCTTCCAGCAGGCCGGCCTGTTCGACTGGCGCAGCGTCCAGCGCAACGTGGAGCTGCCGCTGCAGGTCGCCGGGGCCGACAAGCCGACCCGCCGGGCGAAGGCGCAGGAGATGCTGGAGCTCGTCCGGCTCTCCGAGTTTGCCAAGCACTTCCCGTGGCAGCTCTCCGGCGGCATGCAGCAGCGGGTGGCGATCGCCCGCGCGCTCTCCGCCGACCCGGCGATCCTGTTCATGGACGAGCCGCTGGGCGCGCTGGACGAGATGAACCGGGAGCGGCTGCAGGGCGAGCTGCTGCGGATCTGGGCCGACACCCGGACCACGGTCGTGTTCGTCACGCACAGCATCTCCGAGGCCGTCTTCCTGTCCTCGCGGATCGTCGTCATGTCGGCCCGCCCGGGCCGGATCGCCGCGAGCATCGACGTGGACCTGCCGTACCCGAGGACCGCGGCCACCCGTACCACCGAAGCGTTCTTCGCCAAGGTGACCGAGGCCCGCACGGCTCTGCACAGCGAGCTCGTCGAGCAGGGCGCCTGATGGCCGCGACCCAGGCCGTCCAGCCGTCCCGGCTGCGGGCCCAGCTCGGCCGCGTCCTCCCGGTCGTCGTCACCGCCGTGGTGATCCTCGGCGTGTGGCAGCTCGCCGTCATCGTGTTCGACGTCCCGTCGTTCATCCTCCCGACGCCGACCGCGATCCTGTCCGCGTTCGCCGGCCAGTTCACCACGATCATGTCGGCCTCCCGGATCACCATCGAGGCGGTCCTGCTCGGCCTGCTCATGGGCGTGGCCTGGGGCGTCGTGGTGGCGCTGGTGCTGAGCCGGTTCCCGAGCATGTCCGGGCCCGTGCTCACGGTGGCCGTCATCATCAACTGCGCCCCGATCGTGGCCCTGGCCCCGATCTTCAACAACTGGTTCGGCGTCACCAGCCTGGTCTCCAAGGCCGGCGTCGCCGCCGTGATGGTGTTCTTCCCCGTCCTGGTCAACACGACCCGGGGCCTGCTCCAGGTCTCACCCCTGCACCTGGAGCTCATGCAGTCGCTGGCGGCCAAGCCCAGACACGTGGCGCTGATGCTGCGGCTGCCCAACGCGCTGCCCTTCCTGTTCAACGCGCTGAAGCTCGGCTCCACCCTCGCCGTCATCGGCGTGATCGTGACCGAGTACTTCGGCGGGCCGAGCAACGCGCTCGGCGTCTACATCGCCTCGCAGGCGTCGCTGCCCCGGTTCGACTACGCCTGGGCCGGAATCCTCGTGGCGAGCGTGCTCGGCCTGGCCATGTTCGGTGTCGTGTCGCTGCTGGAGCGCCTCCTCATGCCCTGGCACTCCTCGCTGCACGACGAGAACCCGTAGGCGTCGCACCCCCGAAAGCCCCCAAACTCTTCTCTGCTTTGGAGTCAGCATGTTCCTTCGTAGACGGCCGGGCCGGTTAGCAGCCGGTCTGAGCGCCCTCGCGGCCACCGCTCTGCTCGCGTCCGGCTGTGGCGGCATGTCCGACACGGGGACGCAGGCCGCGTCCGACGCCGGCAAGGACTGCAAGTCGAAGACCAAGGTCCGGGTCGTGCTCCAGTGGGTCGCCCAGGCCCAGTTCGCCGGCTACTACGCGGCGAAGGACAAGGGCTTCTACGACGCGGCGTGCCTGGACGTGACCATCCAGGAGGGCGGCGTCAACATCGTCCCCCAGCAGGTCCTCTCGTCCGGCAACGCCGAGTTCGCGGTCAGCCACGTCACCAAGACGATGGCGACCCGCGAGCAGGGCGCCGACCTCGTCAACATCGGCCAGGTCTTCCAGCGCGGCGCGTACCTGCAGGTCGCCTGGGCCGACTCCGGCATCAAGACCCTCGCCGACCTCAAGGGCAAGAAGACCGGCAGCTGGGGCTACGGCAACGAGCTGGTGCAGTACGCGGCGATGCGCGGCGCGGGCGTCGAGCCGACCAAGGACACCCAGATCATCCAGCAGCCGTTCGACATGTCGCTGCTGCTCAAGCGCGAGGTCGACAGCGCGCAGGCGAAGACGTACAACGAGTACGCCCAGCTGCTGGAGACCAAGAATCCGAAGACCGGCAAGCTGTACCAGCCGTCGGACTTCACCGCCATCAGCCTGCAGGACGCCGGCTACACCAGCCTCGAGGACGGCATCTACAGCCGCGGCGACTGGCTCAAGGACCAGGCCAACCAGGACACCGCGGTGAAGTTCCTCAAGGCGTCGTTCCAGGGCTGGGCCGCCTGCCGCGATGACCTCAAGGGCTGCGTCGACATCGTGCTGAACCACGGCAGCGCGCTGGGCACCGGTCACCAGACCTGGATGCTCACCGAGGTCAACAAGCTGATCTGGCCGTCGCCGAACGGCATCGGGGCGATGGACCAGAAGTCCTGGGACTCCACCATCGACATCGCGATCAAGGGTGGCGTGCTCAAGAACAAGCCGGACAGCAGCGCGTTCCGCACCGACCTGTCCGACAAGGCCCGCGAGGAGCTCAAGGCGTCGGGTGTGGACGTCATGGGCAGCTCCTACAAGCCCGAGACGCCGACGATCACCGAGGGCGGCAAGTAGCCGCGCGGGATGCCGGACGGGGGTGCGGCCTCGTCCGGCATCCCGGTGGCCCGCCGCGCCTGCCAGGATGGCATCGAAAGAAATGCCGCTGACGATGGCATGCGGACAACGGGAGGAACTCGATGGCATCTGGTGAAGCCGGCCTGGTCCGGCGGACCATCTGGCTGCTGCGCGCGGTGGCCGCCCACCCCGAGGGCGTCGGCCTCAGCGAGGTCGCGCGCGAGGCGGGCATCCCGAAGGCGACCTGCTACCGGGTGCTGACCGTGCTCGAGCGGGAGAGCTGGCTGACCCTCGACCCGGTGACGCGGCGGTACCGCGTGTCCCTCGGCCTGCTGTCCATCGTGGGCGGCCTGCTCGATGGCGGCGGCGCCTACGGCCACATGCGCGACGTCCTGCGCGGCCTGGCGGGGGAGACCCGGGAGACGGCGGGCTTCGACGTCCTGCTCGCCCCCAAGGTGATGGTCGTGGCCCAGGTGCCGGGACCCTCCCTCATCGGCCAGACCCTCAAGCCCGTGCCGCGGACCCAGCCCGTGTGGGCCACGTCCACCGGCAAGGTGCTGCTGGCCGCGCTCGACCCGGCCGAGGTCCGCGCCGACTTCGCCGAGGAGTTCGCCACGTACGCCCCGCGGGAGGTCGGCGACCTGGACGCGTTCATGGGCTCGCTGGAGGCGGTCCGCGCCCGCGGGTTCGCGTTCGCCTACGACGAACTCGAGGTCGGCGCCGCCTCCGTGGCCGCGCCGGTGCGAATCCGGGGCACCACGCCGTACGCGGTCTGGATCGGCGGCCCCACCTACCGGCTCACCCGCGACCGCATCGACGACGTGGCGGAGTCGGTCATGAAGGCCGCGCGGCAACTCAGCGAGCTGCTCAGCAATACCGACATCGAGCTGCCCAGTGGGCTAGGCCGGCTGTAACGCCGGCGATGGACCGGACCGGGGACGACCGGCCGGTGGAGGAGGAAACAATGGCCTCATTTGACGAGGCGCTGGCCGCGGCGACGGCGGTGGCCGGCAGCGTGCCGAAGGGCCTGTACATCGACGGCGAGTGGCGGCCGGCCCAGGGCGGCAAGGCCCTGGCGGTCGAGGACCCGGCGACCGGCTCGGTGATCGCGGAGGTCGCCGACGCATCCGTCGCCGACGCGCTCGACGCCCTGGCCGCCGCCGACCGGGCCCAGCACGCCTGGGCCGCCACGGCACCGCGGGAGCGCGGCGAGGTGCTGCGCCGGGCGTTCGAGCTGATGGTCGCGCGGCGCGACGACCTGGCCGGGCTGATGACCCTGGAGATGGGCAAGGCCTTCGCGGAGTCGCAGGCCGAGGTCAGCTACGCCGCGGAGTTCTTGCGCTGGTTTGCCGAGGAGGCCGTCCGCATCGACGGCGGCTACCTCGCCGCCCCGGGCGGCGGCTCACGGGTGCTCCTCATGCGGCAGCCGGTCGGCCCGTGCCTGCTCATCACGCCGTGGAACTTCCCGATGGCGATGGGCACCCGCAAGATCGGTCCCGCGCTGGCGGCCGGCTGCACGGTGGTGGTCAAGCCGGCCAAGCAGACCCCGCTGTCGATGCTGGCGCTGGTCGGGATCCTCGAGGAGGCCGGCGTACCGCGCGGCGTGGTCAACCTGTTCACCACGGCGCGGGCGGGGGCGGCCAGCTCGGCGCTGCTCGACGACGCGCGGCTGCGCAAGGTGTCGTTCACCGGTTCGACCGAGGTGGGCCGGACGCTGCTGAGCCAGGCCGCCAACCGGGTGCTGCGCACGTCCATGGAGCTGGGCGGCAACGCGCCGTTCCTGGTCTTCGACGACGCCGACCTCGATCTGGCGATCGAGGGCGCGGTCCAGGCGAAGATGCGCAACGTCGGCGAGGCCTGCACCGCCGCCAACCGGTTCTACGTCCAGCGCTCCGTGGTGGACCGCTTCGTCGCCGGCCTCGCCGAGCGGCTGGGCAGCCTCCGCGTCGGCCACGGGCTCGACCCCGCGACCGACGTGGGCCCGCTCATCGACGGCAACGCCGTGAAGTCGGTCGGTGAGCTGGTCGCCGACGCGACGGCGGCGGGCGCCAAGGTCGTGACCGGGGGAGCGGCGATCGCCGGCGACGGGTACTTCTTCGCGCCGACGGTGCTTTCCGGTGTACCCGGTGAGGCCCGGACGGTCCGGGAGGAGATTTTCGGCCCGGTGGCCCCCGTCGTGGCATTCGACGCGGAGGACGAGGCGGTCGGCATGGCCAACGCCTCGGAGTACGGCCTCGCGTCCTACGTCTTCACCGAGAACCTGGCCCGCGGCCTGCGGGTCAGCGAGCGCCTCGAGAGCGGCATGGTCGGGCTCAACCAGGGCATCATCTCCAACCCGGCCGCGCCGTTCGGCGGCGTGAAGCAGTCGGGTCTCGGCCGCGAGGGCGGGCGGGTCGGCATCGACGAGTACCTGAACATCAAGTACACGGCCGTCCGGGCGAACTGGTGACCGGCTTCCTGCTGGCCGGCGTCCAAATGCGGCCGATTCTCGGCGACATCCGGGCGAACCTCGCGGCCTCGTCGTTCTGGATCCGCGAGGCGGCCGCCCGCGGGGCCAAGCTGGTGGTGCTGCCCGAGGCGGCGTCGGCCGGCTACGTCTTCGCGGACCGGGCGGAGGCCGCGCAGTACGCGGAGCCGGTGCCGGACGGCCCCACGAGCGCCGGCTGGGCTGCGCTCGCGGCGGAGCTGCAGATCTGGATCGTCGGTGGCGTGACCGAGCGGGAGGGCGAGCGGATCTACAACTCCGCTGTGGTGCTCGGGCCCGGCGGCCACCTGGGCACGTACCGCAAGGCGCATCTGTGGAACGACGAGAAACGCATCTACGACCCCAACACGGCCGGCTTCCCGGTCTTCGACACGCCACTGGGGCGCATCGGGGTGGGCATCTGCTACGACGCCTGGTTCCCGGAGATGTTCCGCAGCGCCGCCGTGCAGGGCGCCGATCTCGTCGTCCTGCCGTCGAACTGGGTGCCGGTGCCGGGGCAGCCCGACGACGGGCCGGCGATGGCCCACCTGATGTGCATGACCGGCGCGCACAGCAACCAGTGCTACGTCGCCGGGATCAGCCGGATCGGCGTGGAGCGCGGGCAGGAGTTCGTCGGCCGGTCCGTGCTCGTGGGGCCCGGCGGCTGGCCGCTGGCCGAACCCGCGAGCCGCGACCGCGAGGAGCTGGTGATGGCCGAGGTCGACCTCATCGGCACCCGCCGGGAGCGCCGGGACAACCCGTTCAACCAGCCGCTCGCCGACCGGCGGACCGACCTGTACCTGAGCTGATGCTCGAGCTGACCTGAGCCCGGCGCGGTAGCGACCGGCCGATGTCGGCTGCCCTTTTCCGGGCCGGACAACCTCAGCTTTATCCGAATCCCAGGGCTCTTGACAGTCCTTTGCAGTATCGACAGTATTTGAACCGACGGTTCGTTGAGTGAACCACAGGAGGAATGATCGTGATCAGGGTCCGGAAGATCGTTCGCCATCTCGAGGAGACCTGGCTGGAGAATGGTCAGGACGTGCAGCCCCGCCACCGCGTCGCGTTCGTCGGGGTCGTCATCGAGAACCCCTACCCGAGCACCTACGTGCAGGATCTGGTCACCCTGGCCGACGAGCTGGGTGAGGAGATCGGCAGCCTCATCGGGCCCGCCTGCGTCGAGCTGCTGGGCGACGAGGTCGAGGCGTTCGGCAAGGCGGCTCTCGTCGGCATCGACGGGGAGGTCGAGCACGGCTCGGCGCTCATTCACAACCTGCGCTTCGGCAACGTCTTCCGCAAGGCGGCCGGCGGCACGGAACTGCTGCCGGCGGCCGAGAAGGTCGGGCTTCCCGGCAGCCCGATCGACATCCCGCTCAAGCACAAGCTGGACTCCAAGACGCGCTCCCACCACCAGACCGTGACGCTGCAGGTCGCCGACGTGCCGCGGCCCCGCGAAATCTTCGTGATCTGCGCGGCGTCCAACGCCGGACGCCCGCTCGCCCGGCTCGCCAGCTTCGGCGCCGAGGTCAAGGGCGCGTCATGACGATCACCGAGACTCAGGCCTGGACCGCTCAGCGCGTCAAGGCCGTCGACAAGGAGTACGTGATCCACTCCTGGTCGGTGCAGGGCGCGCTGGACCCCATCCCCGTGGCCGGCGGATCGGGCTCATGGTTCTGGGACTACGACGGCCGCAAGTACCTCGACTTCCAGTCCCAGCTCGTCAACCTGAACCTGGGCCACCAGCACCCCCGCCTCGTCGAGGCGATCCGCGCCCAGGCCGAGGAGCTGTGCTACATCGGCCCTGGGTTCGCGGAGCGCTCGCGCGCCGAGCTGGCCGAGATGATCGCCCACCTGACCCCCGGCGACCTGAAGATGAGCTTCTTCACCACCGGCGGCGCGGCGGCCAACGAGAACGCGGTCCGGCTGGCCCGCCACGTCACCGGCCGGCACAAGATCGTCGCGCGGTACCGCTCGTACCACGGCGCCACCGCGGGCGCGATGTCGCTCACCGGTGACCCGCGCCGGTGGGCCGCGGAGCCGGGCATCAGCGGCGTGGTACGCATGCTGGACCCGTACACGTACCGCTGCCCGGCCGGGCACCCGGACCCCTGCCCCGTCTGCTCGGGTGGCCCGCACCTCGAGGAGATCCTGCAGTACGAGAATCCCGAGACCGTCGCCGCCGTCATCGTCGAGCCGGTCACCGGGACCAACGGCCTGCTGTACCCGCCGGACGGGTACCTGCAGTCCCTGCGCGAGGTCTGCGACCGGTACGGCATCATCCTGATCTTCGACGAGGTGATGGCCGGCTTCGGCCGCACCGGCGAGTGGTTCGCCTGCAACCACTGGAACGTCACGCCCGACATCCTCATCACCGCCAAGGGCCTGAACTCCGGCTACGTCCCGCTCGGGGCGATGACGGTCAACGCGCGCATTTCCGAGTGGCTCAAGGACAACATGTTCTGGGGCGGCATGACCTACGCCGGGCACCCGCTCGCGTGCGCGTCCGGCGTGGCCTCGCTGCAGATCATGCAGGACGAGGGCGTCGTCGAGAACTCGCGTGCGATGGGCGAACGGCTCGGCGCCGGCCTGGCCTCGCTGGCCGAGCGGCACCCGAGCATCGGCGACATCCGCGGCCGCGGCCTCTTCTACGGCGTCGAGCTGGTGAAGAACCGCGCCACGAAGGAACCGCTCGTGCCGTTCAACGCCAAGGGAGCCGCCGCGGCACCCGTGGGCAAGCTGCTCAAGGCGGCGATGGCGCGGGGCGTGTACCTGACCGCGAACTTCAACGTCCTGCGCCTCACGCCGCCGCTGGTCATCAAGCCCGAAGAGATCGACCTGGCGCTCGGCGTCCTCGACGAGGTGCTCGCCCTCGCCGACGAGCACTACCAGGGCTGAGTTTTCAGGAGATGGATATGGGATCGACACTGATCAGCGGCGGCACGGTCGTCAACGCCGACTCGGCGATCCGCGCCGACGTCCTGGTGCGTGACGGGCGGATCGTTGCGCTCGGTATCGGTTCGGACTGGACCGCCGACCACGTCATCGACGCGACCGGGAAGCTCGTCATCCCGGGCGGGATCGACGTGCACACCCACCTGGAGTACCCGATCGACGGGTTCACCACCAGGACGGCCGACGACTTCTACACCGGGACCGTCGCCGCTGCCCACGGCGGCACGACGACGATCCTCGACTTCGTGAAGAAGGAGCCCGACCGGTCGCTGTACGACACGTACCTCCGCCGGCGCGACGCGGCGGCGGAGCGGTCCGTCATCGACTTCGGCCTGCACGCCATCGTCCCGCCCCGCGACCAGCAGCCCGACGTGCTCGACGACCTCCGCCGGCTCGCCGGCGCGGGGGCGGTCAGCTGGAAGTTCTTCATGGCGTACCCGGGCACCCAGATGGTCGACGACGGTCAGCTCCTGGAGGGTTTCGAGCTGGCGCACGAGCTCGGCGTGCTGCCGATCGTGCACGCCGAGAACGGGCACATGGTGGCCCGTGAGACGCAACGGCTGATCGACAGCGGCAACACGGCCGAGCACTTCCACGCCACGGCGCACGGCCACGACTCCGAGGCCGAGGCCGTGCACCGCGCGATCGTGCTCGCCGAGTCGGTCGGTGCGCCGCTGTACATCGTGCACGTCTCCAGCGCCGCGGCGGCCGAGGAGATCAGCCGGGCGCGCGCCGACGGCCGGCGGGTCTGGGCGGAGACCTGCCCGCAGTACCTCCAGGTCGCCTACGAGGACTACGTCGGCCTCGGTGAGCGGGCCGCCGCGTACCTGTGCTCGCCGCCGATCCGCGAGCGCAGCAACCAGGAAGGCCTGTGGAAGGCGGTCGTCACCGGCGCGGTGGCGACGGTGGCGACCGACCACGCGGGCTTCTGCATGCACCAGCCCGACGACCTTCCGCCGCAGAAGCTGCGCAGCCCCGGCTACTTCCCCAAGGTGCCCAACGGCGTGCCCGGCATCGAGGACCGGCTCATGGTGCTGTGGGAGGGCGGCGTGGCGAGCGGCCGGATCGACCCGTGCCGGTTCGTCGACCTGGTCTCCACCCGGCCGGCCAAGCTCTTCGGCCTCTTCCCCCGCAAGGGCATCGTCGCGGTGGGGGCCGACGCCGACCTGGTGGTGTGGGACCCGCAGGCCGACCACGTCATCACCACCGCGGGCACGCACATGCGGACCGACTACAACCTGTACGACGGGATGCGGGTGACCGGCAAGCCGGTCCACGTCCTGTCGCGCGGCGACCACCTGGTCGACGCGTCGGGTTCCTTCGACGGCGCCGCGGGCCGGGGTGTCTTCGCCGAGCGCGGCACGCCGTACCTCTTCTGAACGAGACTGAACGGAGCTGTCAATACGATGAACCTTCCTCTTGGCATCCATGTCGGCGAGCGGCTCAGCCTCGAGCAGACCTACTGGCAGGCCGAGTTCGCCGACCAGAATGGGTTCGAGTCCGTCTGGGTCGCCGAGGGGCGGCTTGCCCGCGACGGCATCGTGCCGGCGGCGATCATCGCGAGCAAGACCCGCAACGTGAAGATCGGCACCGGCGTCGTCAACAACAAGAGCCGCAACGCCTCGCTGATGGCGGTCACGTTCAAGACGCTCGACGAGGTGGCGCCGGGCCGGGCGATCCTGGGCATCGGTGCCTGGTGGGAGCCGCTGGCGACCAAGGTCGGCCAGCCCCTGTCCAAGCCGATCGCGTCGATGCGCGAGTACATCACCGTGCTGCAGTCGTTCTTCCGCAACGAGCTGGTCGACTTCGACGGCGAGTTCGTGCAGATGCGCGGCGTGCGGTTCGACAGCATGTACCGCGAGAACAAGCCCGTCGACATCCCGATCTACATCGGCGCCGTCGGGCCCAAGATGCTGGAGCTGGCCGGTGAGATCAGCGACGGCGTGCACATGGACTTCCTCCTGCCGCCGTCGTACCTCGTCGGCGCCCGCGCGGCCATCGAACGCGGCATCGCCAAGCGGACCGACGGCAAGCAGCAGATCGACCTCACCCAGATCGTCTCCTGCAGCATCAACGACGACGACCCGCAGGAGGCCATCGACGCCTGCAAGGCCTTCCTCACGCTGTACCTGTGCCAGCAGCCGCACATCGCCGAGCACTGCGGCGTCGAGCGCGAGCTGGTCGACCGGCTCCAGGAGATCGCCGGCTGGCCGGCCACCCCGGAGGACATCAAGCGGGCGATGCAGCTCGTCCCCAACAGCCTGGTCCAGAACGTGACCGCCTGCGGCTCCACGGACGACGCGTACCAGAAGCTGATGTCGTACCACGAGGCCGGCGTCCGCAGCCCGATCATCTCGACCCTGGGCGACAAGGAGCAGACCCTCACCCGGCTCGCCCAGGCCGCGAAGGCCTGAGCCGATGAGCCTGACAAGGATCGCGGTCATCGGCGGGACCGGCCCGCAGGGGCGCGGGCTGGCCTACCGCCTGGCCCGCGCCGGACACTCCATCGTGCTCGGGTCCCGCGACGCCGCGCGGGCCGAGGCCGCCGCCGCGGAGTTGCGGCAGCAGCTCGATGCCGCCGAGATCACCGGTGCCTCGAACCTCGACGCGGCCGCCTCCGCGCCCGTCGTGCTGCTCGCCGTGCCGTACGACGGGCACAGCGAGCTGGTCACCGGCCTGGCCGGCGCGCTGGACGGCAAGGTCGTCATCAGCTGCGTCAACCCGCTCGGCTTCGACAAGCTCGGCCCCTTCGGCCTCGACGTGCCCGCGGGCAGCGCCGCCGAGGAGGCCGCCGCGATCGTCGGCGCCGCCACCTTGGTGGGCGCGTTCCACCACCTCTCGGCTCCGCTCCTGCTCGACCCGGAGGCGGACCTGAGCCACGAGGACGTCCTGGTGTGCGGCGACGACCGCGCGGCCAAGGATCTCGTCATGGGGCTGGCCGCCGACGTGACCGGTGGCCGGGCGGTCGACGCCGGCCGGCTCCGGCTGGCCCGCCAGCTGGAGCCGCTCACCGCCGTGCTCATCTCGGTGAACAAGCGGTACAAGACCCGGTCAGGGGTGGCCATCACCGGACTGACCCAGGCTTCGGAGAAGGTCCTCGCGTGAAACTCGCAGCGCTGCAACTACAGGCCTCCGGCGACCGCACCGAGACGATCGGGCGCGCCGCCGACCTCATCGACGACGCCGCCGGCCAGGGCGCCCGGATCCTCCTGCTGCCGGAGCTCTTCGCCGTGCCGTTCGTCCAGCCGGAGCCCGACCTCGACTACTTCGAGCTGGCCGAGCGCATCGACGGGCCCTCGAACCGGATGGCCGCCGAACGGTCGCGCCAGCACGGCATGACGATCGTCTCGTCGATCTTCGAGGCGGCCGACGTGCCGGGCGTGTACTACAACACGGCCTGCACGTACGTCGCGGGCGAGCTCAAGTCGGTGTACCGCAAGTCGCATCTGCCGTTCTCGAACGGCTTCCCGGAGAAGTTCTACTTCCAGCCGGGCGGCTCGGAACCCGAGGTCGTCGACACCGGGGAGACCGGCGTCGGCACGATCATCTGCTACGAGCGGCACTTCCCCGAGCTCAGCCGGATCGTGGCCCTGCGCGGCGGGTCGGTGCTCTGCGTGCCGGTGGCCTCGGCCAGCGCGCCCATGCGCGAGGTCTTCCAGCTCGAGCTGCGCGCGCACGCGGTGTTCAACGGGATGTTCGTGATCTGCTCGAACCGGGTCGGCAAGGAGGGCGTCAAGGACTACTTCGGCCTCAGCGCCGTCTACGGCCCGGACGGCGACGTGCTCGCCGAGGCCGACGGCGCCGACGGCCTGGCGGTGGCGGAGGTGGACCTGAGCCTGGTCGAGCTGTCCCGGCGCAAGCGCCCGTTCCTGCGCGACCGGCGGCCCGAGCTCTACGCCCGGCTGACCAAGATGGGCCCGACGGCCTAGGCGTCCACGACCCGGGCCGCCGTGTTCGACACGGCGGCCCGGGCGTCGTGATGGCCGTTGCTATGCGCAGGTCCAGACCACGGGGCGCGGGTCGGGCGGGTTGTCGGCCTGCAGGACGCTCGTGATCCGGGTGCCGTCGGTGCTGATCTGGCCCATCATCCCGAGCGGCCGCTTGGGATCGGTGGGCAGCCACGTGACGGTGCCGTTGACCCACACCGCCGGATGGGGCGGGGCCAGGTTGGGCGCCTCGCCGAAGACCCGGCCGAACTTGTCGACCTTGCGCGCGAGGATGCCGGTGACCTGGTCGAGCGAGCCGGTGCGCACGTTCCACCGGGAGGAGCCCCCGATGATCCAGTCGCCGTTCACGTCGGTCATGGTCGTGTCGGCCCCGGCGGTGGGCAGGTCCCTGCGGGTGCCGTCGGGCAGCCAGGCGACCGCGCCGCTCACCGCCCGGCCGTCCACCTCGCGCTTGTAGGCCGCGGCGACCATGCCGTCGTCGCTGATCCCGCCGAGGGTCACCGTCGCCCGGGGCAGCTCGTAGACGGTCAGGGCGGGCGGCATGGCCGCCGGCCACACCGCGACCTTCATCGCGGACAGGTCGCCGCTCGGGCCGCCGATGCCGAGCAGCACGGCGACGTCGCCGCGCTCGTTCATCCTGGCCTCGCGGACCTCCTTCGTGCCGGCGGGCAGCGGCAGCTCGCGGAAGGCGCCGTCGCGGAAGATCCAGGGCTTGTACTGGTCGCCGCCGAGCACGTCGCCGCGGGCGTCGACCGCCATGTACACCGCCTGCAGGCCCGGCGGGACGGTGACCCGCCGTGGTGCGCCGCCGCCCTGGTACACGTCGAAGCCATGCCCGCCCGGCACGACGTACACCTTGCCGCCGCGGTCGCTGAGGACCCCGTCGGTGAGCACGTTGCGCGGCCCGCCCGGGATCGGCTCGTCCACGAACGTGCAGGTGCCCAGCGGCGGCGCGGCGGGCGCCGACGGCGCGCTAGGCGCCGACGCCGCCGGCGAGCCGGCCGCGTTATGGATGAGGCTCGCGGCGCCGACGACGGCGAGGACCGCCATGCCGCCCGTCACCGCCGCCAGCAGGCCGCGCCGGCGCATCGTCATCTCGTTCACTGCCCTCTCCACTCGTCGCCCGGCAGCCTGACTGCCCGGTCCCCGAGGCGCTTGCGCAGCGTGGCAAGCCCGTCGGAGGTCTGACTCTTGACCGTGCCTTCCGAACAGCCGAGCAGCTCCGCGACCTCCGCCACCGGCAGGTCGCACAGGAACCGCAGCACCAGCACCGCCTGCTGGCGCGGGGGGAGCCGGCGCAGGGCCGCCCGGACGACCACCCGCTCGTCGATCGGCTGCCCCGTGACAGCCGCTCGATCCGGCAGGCGCTCGCTGAGCAGCACCCGCGACCACAGCCGCCGCCGCTCGCGCAGGAAGGTGTTGACCACGACCCTCCGCACGTAGGCGTCGACGTTTTCCGCCTGCCGGGCCTGTTTCCACCGCACGAACAGCGTTGTGGCCGCCGCCTGCACGATGTCGTCGGCCCGGTCGTGGTCGCCGCACAGCAGCACCGCGAGGCGGCGCAGGCCGGGCAGGCGGGCCTCGAAGTAGGCGATGTACTCCCGCTCGAGCTCGTCGCCGCTGTGCGGTCCGGCCGCGTGCGGCCGGGGCTCCTCGCGGGGCAGCTCGGCGGACACCGGCGGCGTGGCGCTGTCGGTCATCGGCACGACCACACCACCTCGCGCCACTCGCCGGTCGCCTCCACGCCGATGCTGGCGGCGATCCGCGACCCGTCGTCATTGACCGCGGTGATCATCCCGACCCACTCGCGGCCGTCGACCGGCAGCACAGCGGCCGCGCCGTTGACCCAGTAGCCCGGGTGCGGCGGCGCCATCTGCGGCTGGTCGCCGTACACCCGGCCCTGCGTGTCGACGTAGCGGGCCCAGATGTTGTCGATGACGTCCATCGCGCCGGTCTTCAGGTTCCACCGCACGCCGCGGGCCAGCACCCAGTCGCCGGTGATATCCATCATCAGCACGCTGCGGGCGTCGGCCGGGACGGGCAGCTGGCGCAGCAGCCGGCCGGTGCGGTCCCAGACGACCGGCGCCGAGTCGGACAGCTCGCCGACCTTGCGCTCGACGTAGCCGGCGACGATGCCGTCCTCGCTGATGGCGACGGCGTGCGCGGTGAACCCGGGCGGCGCCTGCAGCGGCCGCAGCTGCTCGCCGGCCGGCCCGACCGACACGGGCCCGGACCGGGCGGTGGTGACCACGTCGCCGCGGGAGTTCGCGGCCTGAACCTCCGGCAGCGGGCTGAACTTCCCGCCGCTGTGGCGGCCGCCGCGGGTCACGAAGTCGCCGTTCGTGCCGACCGCGATGACATCGCCGGTGTCGCCCTGCGGGGCGATGTGCTCGACCCCGCCGTCGGCCGAGCGCAGATAGTCGCCGAACGCGTTGTCGCCGAGCTGCTCGCGGCCGACGCCGACCCGCCCCGTGGGGTCGAACACGAACGTCCTCACGCTCTTGGCGTCGACGCCGGGCACCCTCTCGTCGCCGACGACGCAGGAGACGCCGGGCGTGGTGGGCGCCTTCGTGTAGGCGGCCACCGGCGGCAGCACCGCGAACGGCGTCGCCGGCCCGGTCGCCGCGGGCCGCTGCGGTGGCCCGGCCGCGATGATGGTCCGGTTGACCACCGTGGCCGCGGCGAGCACCGCCAGGCAGGCGACTCCGGCGAGCGCCGCCGCGCGGGCGCGCTTGCGGCGCCGGCCCGCCCGCACGGCCCGGCGCAGGTCCACCTTGGTCGGTGGCAGTTCGTCGATCATCAGGGGCTGCAGCAGCCCCGGCCCGTCACGCATAGTGAGAGCCGCCTCCCCGCTGTCGTCGGATGATCCTGTCACCCCTCAGAGCCCCCCGGATCCGATCCGGGTTGGGTGCGACTTTGCTGCAGCGGGTCGTACGACTCCCGCATCACCCGGGCGGGTGCGCGTCGTCCTCGTTCGCGGCGGGGAGCGGGATCTGCGCGCGCAGGGCGGTCCCTGCCCCGCGCGGGCTGTCGACGGCGATCCGGCCGCCGAGCGCCTCCACGCGGTCGTTGAGGCCGACCAGGCCGGTGCCGCGGGCGAACTCGGCGCCCCCGACGCCGTCGTCACGGACCTCGACCCGCAGGACGCCGTCCGAGGCGGGTGCCTCGACGGTCACGGTGACGGCCGAGGCGCGCGCGTGCTTGACCGCGTTGGTCAGCGCCTCGGCGACGACGTAGTATCGCCGCTCTGCCCGGCGGTCGCGTCGGGCCCGGGCCGCAGGCGCGGGCACGCCCAGTCCTACACCCATTTGGGCACGGCGGCGAGGGCGCCCCACGCCCCCTGGAGTGTGGCGAGTTCCGCGTAACGGCCACCGAGGGCGAGCAGTTCGTCGTGGCTGCCCTGTTCCACGATGCGCCCGCCGTCCAGGACGTAGATGACGTCGGCGTCGCGGACGGTGCTCAACCGGTGCGCGATGACGATGCGGGTCTGCGGCAGCTCGGCCAGTTCCTGTTCGATGTACGCCTCGGTGGCCGGGTCGAGATTGCTCGTCGCCTCGTCCAGCAACAGCACCCGCGGCTCGGGCAGCAGCGCGCGGGCCAGGGCGATTCGCTGGCGCTGGCCGCCGGACAGGCCGCCGCCGTCGACGAGGAGCGTGTCGTAGCCCATCGGCATCGCCATGATGTCGTCGTGGATGCCGGCCGCGGCCGCCGCGGCGGCCACCCGGGACAGCGGCGCCTGCGGGTCGGTCAGGCTGATGTTCTCCCGCACGCTGCCGGTGAACAGCGTCGGGTCCTGGGTCACCACGCCGAACTGCCGGCGCAGCGTGCGCACGTCGAGCGTCGCCGTGTCGTGCCCGCCGTGGTACACGTGGCCCTCGGTCGGCCGGTACAGGCCCAGCAGCAGCCGGGCGAGGGTGCTCTTGCCGGAGCCGGAGCGGCCGACGAACGCGACCTTCTGTCCCGGCTCGATCGTGAACGTCAGCCCGCGCAGCACCCACGGCGCCCGCGGGTCGAACCGGAAGCTCAGGTCGCGCACGGACACCCGCCCGTCGTGGGCGGGCGCCTCCCGGCCGCCCTCCTCCGGCGCCTCGTCCAGGATGTCGTCGAGGCGGGCCAGGTGCGCGCCGGTCTGCTGCAACTGGTGCAGGTTGTCCACAATGGACGACAGCGGGGCGAGCGCCGCGGTGGCGAGCGCGCTGAGGGCGAGCATGGTGCCGAGGCTCAGCTCGCCGTGCAGGACGCGCTGGGCGCCGATGAGCAGCAGCAGGGCTGGCGCGAGGTACTGCAGTGCCCCGAGCGCGGTCTCCAGGCCGCCGCGCACCAGACCGTGCCGGGTGCCGGCGTTGAGCTGTCCCGCGAGCAGGTACGACCAGCGCTGGACGGCGCGTTCCTCGGCGCTGGCGGCCTTGAGCGTCTCGATGCCGCTCAGTGCCTCGATGAGCTGCGCCTGCGCCTTGGCGGAGGCGTGCAGCTCCCGTTCGGCGAGCTCGGCGACGCGGCGGCGGGTGAGCAGCAGCAGCGTCAGCTGGACGCAGGCGAGCGCGGCGAGGAAGCCGCCGAACACCGGGTCGCGCCACAGCACCAGGCCGAGGTACCCCAGCGCCAGCGGGGCGTCGAGCAGCGTCAACAACACGTGACCGGAGAGGATGTCCCGCAGCGCGGCGACGCTCTGGGTGCGCATCACCAGGTCGCCGCTGCCGCGCTCGGCGAAGAAGCGGTACGGCAGGGCGAACAGGTGCCGCACCACCCCGCCGGTGACGTCGTCGTCGGCGCGCGAGCGCAGGGTCAGCAGCAGCGCGGTTCGCAGGAAGCCGAGCACGACGTGTGCCACGACGGCGACCGCGACGGCGAGCGCGAGCGGGGCCAGCAGGTCGGTGGCGCCGGTGGGCAGCAGCCGGTCCACCAGGACCGCCGACAGGGCCGGCACCGCCAGGCCGAGCACCTGCAGCAGTACCGAGGCCAGCAGCACCTGTGCCAGCAGCCCGCGGTACCGGCGCAGCGCCGCGCTGAGCCACTGCCGCCGCCAGGCCGGCCGGTCCGGCTCGGCGTCGACGGGCCGGAAGTCCGGGCCCGGCTCGAAGCCGATGACGACACCGGTGAAGCCGACCTCGAACTCCTCATGGGTGAGCCGGCGCCGCCCGGAGACCGGGTCCAGCAGGTGCACCCGGCGGCGGCCCCAGCGCTCCAGCAGCACATAGTGATTGAAGTTCCAGTACAGCACCGCGGGCGTCGGCACCGCGGCCAGTTCCTCGGGGCGCAGGGAGAACGCCCGGGCGTGCAGGCCGTGCCGGCCGGCCTCCTCGACGAGGGCCAGCGCGCTCAGCCCGTCGCGGGACACCCCGAGGTCGGCGGTCATCTGCCGTACCGTCGTGGGTCGCCCGTGGTAGGTGAGCACCATGGCCAGACAGGCGGCACCGCAGTCGGCCGCCTTGACCTGTCGCAGCTCCGGCAGGCGCCGGCGGCTCACCGCGGCACCGGCCCGGTGCTCATCGCGAGCAGCACCGCGCCCAGCCCGGCGAGCAGCAGCGCGGCCGCCAGCCACAACGCCGCAAACAGTCGGCCGGGCAGGATCCGCAACCGCTCCGGCTCGACCCGGCCGGCGTCGGCGTGGCGGCGCACCGCGGCGGCCAGGAACACCCCGTCGCGGGTCAGGTTCGGCTCGCTCATGCCGGACCCCAGTTCCACTCGACGTGCGCCGCGGCCCGCCGCTCGGCCAGCCACTCGCCGAACAGCCGCCGCGAGACCGCGTCGCGGGTGGCGGGCTGCACGCCCAGCACCGCGGCGACGAGATAGCCGCCGCCGAACGGCACCGGCGCGTTGCCGGCGATCGCCTCGGCCAGCGCGGGATCGAGGTCCGCCCACGTGACCGTCATCAGCACCGGCGCCGGCCCGATCCCGGCCGCGAAGTCGGCCGCCGCGGCGGCGAGCAGGTCCGGTGCCGCGGCCAGCCGGGCCGCGGCTTCGTCGTCGGCGGTCTCCACCCGAACGAGCCGCAGCTGGTCGTAGCGGCCCGGGTCGGCGGCGAGCTCGGCGTCGACCCGTCCGGCGGTGACCCGCTCGCGGAGCCTCGCCACCCGGGCCTGGTGCGCGACGAGGTCCTCGAACTGCTGGTCGCTGAGCCGCTCGCGGGACATCCAGGCGCGGGTGTCCTCGAGGGTGAGCAGGCCGCGCGCCCGCCGGAACGCGTCGGCGGCCTCCTGCAGCGCCGCGTCATCGAGCTCCGTGCCGTCGGCGTCGAGCTCCAGGCGCACCAGGCAGGTGTCGACGAGCCGGTCGCGCAGCGACGCCTCCCGCCACAGCACGTCGAGGAAGCCGATCGCGTCGGCCACGCCCAGCTCGAAACCGTTGACCCGCACCAGCAGCATCTCGCCGCCGCGCTGCACGCCGCGCAACGGCCACGGCAGGGCGTCGTCCGGGCACCACGACAGCGACACCACGCCCGCGTCGGCGGCGGCCTGCCGGATGAGCAGGTCGTAGTGCAGCGACCCGTCGTACTCCTCGCGCTGCCACAGCAGGCGAACGCCCGCGTCGGGGTGCCGGGCGCGCAGCGCGTCGACCAGGGCCCGGGCCTCGGCCCGCTCGGCCTTCCCGGCGCTCGCCGCGCGCAGCAGCCCGACCGCCTCCATCAGCAACGTCATGACGGCACCTCGACCGAACCGGTCAGCAGCAGGTCCGCGACCGCCGCGGTGATCGGCAGCCCGGTGGCCAGCTCGAGCCAGTCGTACTGCCCGTTGGGGTTGATTTCCAGGAACACGTATTGCCCCTCCGGGGTCAGGATCAGGTCGATCGCGCCGTAGCTCAGGCCGAGGCGGTCCACCAGCGTCCGGCAGCGCTCTGCCACGTCATCGGGCAGCGCGTGGACCTGCAGCGGGGTGTTCTGGTGGTCGTAGCGGCGCCAGTCGTACCGCGTGTGGCGGGTCGCCTGGGAATGGATCTCGACGGCGAAGACGACCGCGCCGACGACGGTCACCCGCAGCTCGACGTCCTTCGGCACGTACGCCTGGACGATCATCGGCGCCAGCCGCAACGCCGCGAGGTATCCGAGGTCGCGGGTGCTCACCGGCTCCGTGTAGCGGCCCATGGGCGCCTCGGCGGTGCCGCGCGGCGAGCGGTGCAACGGCTTCGTGATGATCTTCCCGTCGTGCTCGTCGTAGAAGTCGAGCAGCCGGTCGGCGTCGGAGGTGATCAGCGTCGGCGGCACCGCGAACCCCAGCTCGACGGCGGCCGGGAGGTGGTACGACTTGCGGTCGGCGCGGTCGATCACGTCGCGGGTGGCCGGCACCTGGCGGCAGGCCAGCGCCCGCCACACGCCGTCGAGGTACGTCTTCACCTCGCCGGACAGGTGGGCCCGCACGTCCGGGTCGTCGACGGTGTGAGGTGGCACCGGCGCCGTCGGGCGCCGGTGCCACACACACGTCAGACCGTCCAGATCGACGTCCCGGCCGCCGAGACGCAGCCACCGGCGAACGCGTCCGGTGCCGGCGGCGGTCATCTCGACCTGTGCACCGGTCGGCACGGCTCCCGGATCGAGGAGCAGTACCTCGGCTCCGCGGGAAGTGAGCAGCGCCGCGACCCGCTCGGCGGTGACGTCCTCGGCGTCCGTGAGGACGAGGATCTGTTCAGTCATGGCGATGTGTCAGGAGTGCGTCGTCCGGTTACCCGGTCAGTCGCTCATGCCGTCGCCGGAGCACGACCAGCTGCCGCCGCCGCTCTTCGTGCAGACCTGGCTGCGCATCCCGGCGCTGATCTGCCGCAGCTCGTCCTCGCGCAGCTCCACGCCGGAAGCGGCGATCTGGTCGAGCTTGATGCGCGTTGTGGCCTTCTTCAACATCGGCACAACTCCTTTTCTGATGAGCCGGACCGTGCGGTCCGGCGAACACCATTCAGCCCGCACCGACTTGCTTTTGAGTTAAAGCCGGCTTGCTATGTCCTGTCACCAATTGGACGGCAACCAAGAGCATTGGATAACGGTCGCACCTCTGGCTTTTTTCCGTATCCGTGCCGCGGCGTCGCCTGGGGCTGTGTCGAAGGCTGCGGCGCACTTGCGCCCACAGTGTATAGTATCCCGACATTCAAAAATGTCGATAAAATTGCACAGCGTTCTGATTTCGCGAGGGGAGCCCGGATTTGCCCGGGGCGCAATGGTCTCAACGGCCCGCCCGAAAACATTCACACGTGGAAATCGGGCGATTTCCTGCGGGTGTAACCGCAGGTTCAGGCGATAAGCAGGCGAAGGCCGAGCTCTGCCGCGTCGAGATCGGCGAGGTGGCGGTTGCGTTCTGCCCACCGGCCTGAGGCGAGGTCGGCACGGAGGCCGCGCACGGCCCTCTGCTCGGTGCCCGGCCCGACTCTGGCTCAGACCGACACCCCGCGGCGGACGTGCTCGTCCAGGTACGCCTCAGGCCGGCACCAGTAGGCCTCGAAGAAGCCGTCGGCTGGCTTCGTCGGTGACTTCGGGACCCGTTTGTCGGTGAACCCGGGTCCCGCCGGTCGGCGGCCGATTCTTGTGTCCGGCAGTTCGGGACCCATACTCGGGCGATGCGTTACGAGGATCTTCTCGCGGAGACCGATTGGTCGGCGGTCGAGCATGCGTGCGGCACGGCGCCGGGGGTGCCGCAGACGCCGGAAATCCTCGCGGCGCTGGTAAGTCAGGACGTCGCAGCGCAGGTCGGGGCGCTCGGCGATCTCTACCAACTGGTTCACCATCAGGACACCGTCTACACGGCGACGCCACCGGCCGTGGATTTCGTGGTCGCCGTCCTCGGTGATCCGCGGACGTTGACGCCGGTACCGGCCGATCCGGGGCGCGGTGCCAAGCTGGTGCCGTTGCGGGCCGAGCTGCTCGGCTGGCTGACCTCCGTCATGGAGGCCGCTGCCGAGCACGACCAGTGGCCTCCGGCGGGCGAGCCGGCCGAGATCGCTGCCTGCCGTGCCGCTCGCCCGCGCGTGTACCACGCCGCACGCCTGTGGTGCGCGGACCCCGATCCCGAGGTCCTCTTCGCAGCGTTGGGGACGGTCGCGTGCCTGCTCGATGCCCCAGAACTCAATGATCACCGACACGAGACTGCCGTGTGGCTGCGCGAGAACGCCCTGGCGTCGCCCGATCGGGGTGTGCGTGTCATGGCGGTCCTGATCCTCGCCTCATGGGGCTACGACACCGCATCGGTGCTGCAGCACGATTCGGATCCCGTCGTGCGCGCGACCGCCGCGCTGTCCGCCGCGAACGTCCGAACGCCGGCCGGCACCCAGGCGATCCTCCAAGTGCTCTCGACCCCGATCGACGCCGCCTGGTGTCAGCAGGTGTTTCCGCATTTCGGGCGGCTCTTCCCGTTCCGGCTCCTGCCCGCCGCCATCGACCGTGCGACGCTCGACGAACTCATCGCGGCGCTGACGCCGCTGCTGGCCGACGCGCCGGACGGCACCTACGCCGGCGACTGGGGCGCACGACTGCGCGCGAAGGCCTTTCCGGACGGCTTCCCGTCAGCACGGCCACTCGATCCCGCCCAACGCGCACTGCTGCAGCTGATTGCCGAGCGCTGTTTCGGCCCGGCCGCTCCGCCCGTCCGGTTCGACACGGACACCAGAAGAGCACTGCGCGACCTCATACCCGACGGTGCGGTCCGCCGCGGACCGGCAGCCGGGCAATGGCCGACACGCCAGGTGAAGCCGGAAGAAGCCCACCTTTCGAGCACTCAGATCGACCTCGGCTGACGGGTCGGTACCCCGCTCATAGATCCGTCGGCGGCCACCGGCGCGCACCACCCGTCGCCGCCGAGATGACCTGCACGCGACATTCGCCACCTTCCATCCATCGACGCCGTCATCATGCCGCCGCAGCATGCTGCGAGGTGGGCCCCAAACTCACAGACAATGATCAAGGCGAGGTGACCCGCCCGGGCCCAGAACTCGCGCACATCTGGGTCCCGTTCTCGGCTCTGGTGCGAACTGTGTGATGGATGTCGGACGATGAAATGTTGCCCGGGTGCGCGATGCCGTCGGACTACTACTCCCTCATCTGAACGGCATCGAGATCGACGAGGTCGTAGATGCCGAGTCCGGGTTGGTCATCGTGGCTCGGGTCCACGGCAGTGAGGCCGGTTGTCAGGCGTGTGCGGTGCCGTCGTCTCGGGTGCATTCGCGGTATCGCCGGACGTTGGCGGACGCTCCGGTCGCCGGCCGACCTTTCCGGATCTTGTTGTGGGTGCGCCGATTCTTCTGCGGCAACACGGATTGCCGGGCGAAGACGTTCACCGAGCAGGTCGATGGGCTGACACGCCGGTGGTCGCGGGTCAGTGAAGGGCTGCGGCAGATGCTCACCACGGTCGGGCTCGCGCTGGCCGGCCGAGCCGGCGCTCGGCTTGCCGCAGCGCTGGGCATGCCGGCCGGCCGTCACCGCCTGATCCGACTGGTGCGGGCACTGCCAGATCCACCGGTCGGTGTGGTCGCGGTGCTCGGGGTTGATGACTTCGCGATCAGGCGTGGCCACCACTACGGCACCGTGCTGATCGGCTGCGAGACCCACCGGATTGTCGACCTGCTGGCCGGCCGCGACGCTGGCCCGTTGACCGCGTGGCTGCAGCAGCATCCGCAACCTCGGGTGATCTGCCGGGACCGGGCCAGCGCGTATGCCGAGGCCGCACGCACTGGCGCCCCAGAGGCCGTCCAGGTCGCCGACCGGTTCCACCTGTGGCAGAACCTTGCTGCGGCGGTGGAACGCTGCGTGGCTACGCACAAGTCCTACCTCAACGAGCCTACCGAGCCCTGCGAACGCGCGCGGGCGCCGAGCTGGTGCGTTCGTTCGCTGAAATGCTCACTCGCCTGCGCGGTCAGCGGCTCGGTGCCTGAATCGCCGCGGCCGAAGAGGCGGCGTTGCCCGGCATCACAAAGTTCGCCACCGGTCTGACCGCAGACCTGGACGCCGTCACCGCCGGCCTCAGCCTGCCCTTCAGCTCCGGGCCGGTCGAGGGCAACGTCAACCGCATCAAGATGATCAAGCGGCAGATGTACGGCCGGGCTGGCTTTGACCTGCTCCGCAAGCGTGTACCGCTTTCCACCTGAGCCACTGACGTCGCTTCGCCCACGAACGTGCGGGAAAGACGCGTCACCTGTGGCCGCGGCCCCCTTCGGCTATCGTGCTCCGATGATCCTTCCTGGTTACGCGGACACGTTCCCGGACGAGGTGGACGTCGCGGCGCTCGCCGTCGACGGGTGGCACCTCGCCGAGCGGCCCGGCTTCTGGGCGGCGCACTGGCGGGAGCAGTTCATCGACGATGATAACTTGCTGTCGCGGGCATGGGGCGTGTCGGAAGCGGTTGTGACCGAACGAATGAACGATCTTTACGCCCCCCAAGCGTGGCCGGTGTTCCGGATCGAGCTTCGCGGCGATGCCGAGCTCGCGGTGGTGTTCCGTAACTTCGCCGACGACGGCGGGGTGGACTACCTCGTCCTGCCCGGATCCGGCCGGAAGGTGATCGAGATCGCCGGTTTGGAGGGGCACCAGCGCGGACCTGGGCTGTCCTGGCCGGAGCTGGTCGCCGTCGCCGACCGGCAGCCCGGCCGGGTCCGGCGAGCGCAGACCTTGCTACTGCTCGCGCCGGCGTTCGGTGACGAGGCGGCCGACACGCCGGACGCGGTGTCGGCGCTCTCGGATGCGATGCGGACGCTGGGAGCCACGGGCGACACCGCGAAGCTGGCCGCGCTGGCCGTCTCCGACGAGGTTGTGTTCTGGGGACACGTGCCGTGGGTAGCAGGCGTGCCCGACATGGACTACGCACCGCGCAACCCGGCCAGCCCGTTCGCGCTCTCAGTGGCCGAGCGGCAGTTGGTTACAGAGTTGCTGGCGTCCTGAACACTCGGCCTCAAAACGATGCGGCGAGCAGACCTCACCCGACATTCCTCAAGCCCGCTTGACCGTCCAGGCTTCACGGAAAGCGCGCCAGAACCCCGTTCTCACCGACGAAGCCAGTCGGCGCAGTCCCAGGGGATGGGCACCGGCTCCACGCGGGCTCCGATCGCGCCGGCCAGCTCGGACAGCGAAGGCCGGCCGGCGAGGACGGCCAGCAGCCGATTCAGCTGAGTGACCAGCTCGATGCCCGGGCTGGAGCTCAGGAGCCACACCGAAGACTCCCGAATGCGAGCCGACCGGCGGCTCACCGGTTCGCCCGCCTCGATCGCCGTCGTCGGCTGCAAGCCCAGCTGCTGCGTGACCGCCTCGGCGGTCAGCCCCGCACTGCCGAGCATCCGAAAGGTCACACTGGTCTGCACGCCGACCAATGTGCGGGCCCCGCCCGATCCGACCTCGTCGCCGGGCCGGTTCGGCGTTCGGTGCTTGGGTGAAGGGTGCGGCCCGCTGTCCGGGGGGACGGCGGGCCGCGGGCGGTGTGACGCGGTCCGGTCAGGGGCTGGTGCAGGCGATCGCGGGTGTGGTCGGCGAGCCGTTGGCGGTGAAGCCGAAGGTGGTCGAGGCGCGGGCGCCCAGCGATGCGTTCCAGGAGACGTTGCGAACGGTGGCGGTCGAGCCGCTCGTGGTCAGTGTGCCGTTCCAGAGCTGGCCGATGGTCTGGTCGCCGGCCAGGGGCCAGGTGGTGGTCCAGCCGTTGATCGCCGAGGTGCCGGCGGTGACGGTGACCTCGCCCTGGAAGCCGCCCGGCCACGAGTTCACCGTGCGGTACGAGGCGGTACAGGCACCGGTGGGCGGCGGCGGGCTCGACGGCGGGCGGCTGCTCGACGGGGGCAGGCTCGACGGCGCCGGGCTCGACGGGGGCTGGCTGCTGCCGCCGGCCCGCAGGTGGACGGTGACGAGGGAGTACGGCGGCACGGTCTGGCTGTTGGCGGTGCCCTGCGTGCCGGTGACGATGCCGGTGCCGCGGTTGGCGAAGCTGTCCACGGTGACGCTGCTGGCGGGGCTGTACCCGGTGTAGGACAGGTTCACCTGGTAGGAGTTGTTCGGGTCCTTGTTGAGCAGCAGCACGTCGAGGTTGCCGTTGGCGCGCTTGGCGGCGTGCACGGTCAGCTTCGCGTCGCTGGACGTGGCGCGGACCATCGTGTCGCCGGGGCCGGCCACGCGGCTCACCATCTGGATGCCGTAGTAGGTGGCGAACGGGGTGCCCGCGGGTGGTTCGCCGCCGGACCCGCTGGAGATGATGCCTCCGTCGCCGTAGTCGGTGGCGCCGGTGACATCGGTCGAGGTGGTGCCCGCGCCGTTGCGCACGTTCCACCAGTCGACGTTGGTGACGCCGTTCTCGGCCGCTGTCAGGTACGTGTCCGCGGCCCACAGCGCCTGCATCTGCGTGTCCGACGGCGGGGCGCCGCTGTTGGTCTCGGTGATGAACACGCCGGGGTTGTTGGTGGCGTACCTGGCCATGTCCGCCTTGAACTGGCTCACGGTGGAGGCGAGCGTCGGCGGCTTGGTGAGCTGGTCGGCCTCGCTCGTGCCGCCGGGGTAGTAGTGGAAGATCCCGAAGTCGGCCGAGTTCTTCACGACCGACATGACGGTGTCGTTCCAGTCGGCACTGTCGCCGGAGCCCACGATGCCGTCGGGCCAGTAGCCGGGCGTGGTGAGCACGACTCCGATCTTGATGGTGGGGTCGACGGCCTTCATGGCGCTGACGTACTGCAGGAAGTTCGTGGCGTAGCCGCGGGGGCTCTTGTCGGCGTGGTTGTCGGTCTCCCAGTTGGCCCCGTAGTGGCCGTTGCCGTAGACCTCGTTGCCGATCTCCCAGTACTTGACGCCGTATCCCTTGGTGACGTTGGCGTAGCGAACCCAGTCGGCGGCCTCCTGCGGCGTGCCCGAGCCGTAGTTCGCGATGACGATAGGCTGCGCGCCCGTGCTCTTGACCATGCTCATGTAGTGGTCGAAGTCGGTGTTGGGGGCGACGTACCCGCCGGGGGCGGTGTTGGTCTGCCAGTGGTAGATGTCGCCGTACGAACCGCCCGGGTACCGCACGAACGACACGGCGGCGTTCTTCAGCAGGGTGCTGGTCTGTGGGTCGGCCAGCATGCCGTCCCAGATCGCCACGTTCGCGCCGACCAGGCCGGAGCCGAAGGTGGCCAGGCTCTGCCCCGCGTTGACGCTCACGGTGACCGTGTTGGTGGCGGCCGACGCGGTACCTACCGTGAGCCAGACAGAGCCGGCGGCGAGCACGCCGACCGCGCCGGCGGCCAGGCCGGCACGCCAGCGCTGCCGCCGCGGCGGCGCGGAAGCTCTCACATCGGGATGCATGACGGGGGTTCTCCTTGTGGGGGTGCCAACCGGTCCGTGCGGTCGACGACCGCCCGCAGTGATCGGCACGAATATGGCCAGGAAGGGGTGTCGGGTGTCAATCGGCTCGTGCTCCGCGGCCGGGAGGGCCGTCCGCCGGCGGCCCGTCCCGACGCGGCGACGTGCTGAGCAGGAGATCCGACGTTCGCGGCGGCCGGCTCGAGCACCGATCCGGACGATGAAAGTTTCGAAAACGCCTCAGGACACGACGATGCGGTCGATGTCCGGCGCCCAGCCGGTGGTGTTGCCGAGCTGGATGGTGTTGCTGCCGGCCTGCAGGGTCACGGTGGCGGTGACCGAGCCGACCGTGTCCCAGCCGCCGGTCGATGGCGTGCTCACCGTCGGGCCCACGGTGCCGTTCACGGTCAGCGTCATCGAGCGGGCCTCGCCGGCGGCGTAGTAGACGCGCACGGTCCGGCTGCCGGCCGCGGCCGCGGTGACGTTGTTGAACCGCAGGAGGTTCGCCGAGCCGTTGCCGACGTAGCCGACGAGCGCGCCGCCGGAGGCGCCGGCCGAGGAGCGGACGGCGGCCTGGCCGCCGAGGGTGTTGGCGGACGACTCGGCCTCGTAGGAGGCGCCGGAGGGCTGGGTGGCGCCGATCTGGGCGAGCCAGTGGTCGTTGGCGTTGACCATCGTGAACGTCAGCGCCGGGCAGTCGTACGCGCTGCCGGGCGGGATGCTGCGGTGCGTGGTCGAGGTGTTCGACGGCGAGGCCGCGACCCAGGCGCCGCCGACGGAGACCTGCACGCCGCTGCTCTCGAACCCGCGGCCGGCGAAGGTCTGGCAGTAGTAGCCGGCGCCGGTGGCGGGGTTGACCGAGGTGTAGATCTCGAACATGTTCCAGCCGAAGTTGAACTGCGGCAGGTCGTACGTGCCGGAGCTGGTGAAGTACGTATCCCAGGCGTGCGTGAGGTAGTTGTAGAGGTACACCGTCCAGGTATTGCTCGTCGTCGACGTCTTGTGCTCGTCCATGCTGTAGGCGCGCCGGCCGTTGACCGTGGTCGTGTACGTGTTCAGGAAGTTCGCGTCCATCGGGGTGAGCTTGCCGACCCCGTCGCGGCCGCCGCACCAGTCCCACGCCCACAGGTCCGGGCCGCTGGGTGTGTACGCGGTGGTCAGCTCGATGCAGGCGCCGCCGCCGGGCAGCGCGGTCGGTGCGTATACGTAGTCGCCGCCCGACGTAGTCGTTGGTGCGGTGTTCAGCACGCTCTGCGTGGCGTGGATGCCCTGCGTGGTTGCGCTCGGCAGGTTGACGCCCCAGTCGGTGTGCAGCTGTGCGGCCTGCACCTGCGCCGCCTGTGCCGGCGCTCGGCGCTGTTGCCGGGTCTGCGCGAAGTGGTCGAGGGCCGCGCCGCCGGCCGCGCGAGCCGCCGCGCCGGTCAGGCCGGGGACCGTGCCGCCGATCGGGGCGTGGCCGCCGCCGTCCGTCGCGGGCCGGGCCAGCCATCCGGCACTCGCGGCGCTCGCCGCCGGGGCCGCGACCAGCGCGGTGGTCAGGGTGGTCGCGGCCGCCAGGGCCGCCGCCCATTTCCGATGCATGAGGTGTACCTCCAGTGCTCACCCGGCCGGCACCGGCGCACGCGGCAGCGGCACGGCAAGGGGTGGTGACGGCCCCGGCGGGGCCCGGAAGCGAGCGGCGAGATCGTCACTCGTCTATGCATTGGGGTACACTGTGAACGCCGAAAACGTTTTCGGCAAGAGCCTGTGCAGACGCAAAACAAATGACCCGTCGGAGGGCGAAAGCCGCTCGTCGATCTTCCGGTCACCGGCCGGGCGTCGCCGTGCAGCCGAGGGGCCGCGGTGTCCGCGTCGCCATTGAAGCGACCCCCGTCCGCCTTCGTCGGAGTGTGCGCCATGTGAACAGGGGCGGCGGCGCGTGCTCGATGGTCGTAGCGTCCCGAAGTGCGAGAGAGCGCTCTCTGGTTCAGGCCATCACCGTCACCTCTCGAATCGGGGGATCTATGCGTCTACACATGTTCGGCGGCGTAGCCGCCGGCACCGTCGTCGCGGCCATGCTTGTCGCGACACCGGCGCACGCCGCGCCGGGCGACGGGCCGGGGAGCTTCCGGCACCGCAGCGGGCTGCTCGTGCTGCCGGCGGCCGACAAGACACCGCGCCCAAGCAGCTGCCGGAGGCTACGGCGCAGCGTCTCAGCGACGCCCGCCACCTTGCCGAGTCGGCCCCGGGGGACTTCGCGTACCCGTGGCTCGACGCCGCGACCGGCGAGGTTGTCATCGATACGACCACCGAGCGGGGCGCCGGACTCGCCGGCGCCTGGCGGGCCGATGCGCGCTCGGCCGGCGCGCGGCAGCGGCTGCGCACGGTGCGTACCAGCATGGCCCGCTTCGAACAGCTGCGCGACGACATCACTCGGCTGACCCCGGCGGCGGTTGCCGGGACCGGGCACATCCGCACGATCGAGCCAGACAGCGCCGCCAACCGTCTCGTGCTCACCGTCGACACGCTGGACGACGCGCTGCTCGACGGGCTCGCCAAGCGCTACGGCTCCGAGCTCGTCGCCGTGCGGTACGAGCCGGACGCCACTGCCCTGAGCAACCAGGGCCGGCAGAACGACACCTCGGCCGGGCCCGGCTTCTACGGCGGCGCCGACATCAACTCCGACAACTGCACGTCGGGCTTCTCCTGGTACGGCGGCACCACGCAGTACATGCTGACCGCCGGTCATTGTTTCCCGACCGGCGGCGGCGCGTGGGTGCCCACGGAGAACATGGGATTTGTGACGCAGAGCTCCCGGGAGAACTGGAACAGCGGCGTCGGCACCGTGCCGTTCAGCGGCCAGAGCGTCAACCGCGGCGACCTGGCGCTGATTCAGCTCGACTCGCCGAAGCAGGCCGGTGGGTACATCTACCGCGGGGACACCAACTCCAGCACCTCCGCGCCGGTCAAGGAGATGTGGTCGCGTTCGCCGGCCTCGGGCGACCAGTTCTGCAGCGGCGGCCAGCGCACCGGCGAACAGTGCGGCTGGGTCGTCACGAGCGTCGGCATCGATGAGCACCTGACGACCGGCGAATGGAGCCGCAACACCAACAAGGCCACCAAGCAGGGGCAGTGCACCATCGGCGGCGATTCGGGCGGTCCGGTGTACACGGTGCGTGGCGACGGTGGCATCGCGGCCAAGGGCATCTGGAACTATGGCGGCGGTGGCGGCAGCGACAACTGGGGTGGCGCGCTGGACCCGTGCAGCGGCGGCTTCACCGACATCTGGCAGGCGTTCTATGGTCTGCCCGGTCAGCTGAAGACGGTCTGACCGGCGTCATCCCGACACCTTGGAGAGCACCATGCGCAAACGGTTCACGCTCGTCGTCATCGTGGTGCTCCTCCTGGTCGCGGCGGCCGGCACCGTCTTCTGGCTGGCCAGGCCGGGAGACGGACCGGTCGCCATCGACGGCTATCGTCGCCCGGGTTCCGACGACCGGCGGCTGACGGTGCGGTTCACGCTCGGCGTGGGCGACACAATCACGCTGGCGCGGTTCGAGGAGCGGCCGGACGCGGTTGTCGTCGCGGTGCGGACCCGTGCGCCGAGCGGCAACGGCCCGGACGTCGGCTTGCCGTATGAACTGACCGCCACGCTCTACGCACCGCTCGGTACCCGCCGGGTCGTTGACGCCCGGACAGGCGACCCGCTACCCGAGCTCACGCCATGAGCTGAGCCGTTCGGTGGCGCCCGCGCGTGTGTCCGCACCGTTCACCCTCACCGTCAAGGGCGGACCGCAGGCCCGGCTCCGACGGCCGGCCGCGGCGCTGGGCCGGTGGAGGCGCGCACGATCAGACGGGTCGGCAACGAAATGCGTGAGCCGCCCGGCCGATCGCGCTCGTTGAGCGGGTCGGCGAGCAGGTCGACGCCGGCCCGGCCGCACTGGTCCTTCGGCTGGCTGACGGTCGTCAGCGCGGGGCTGACGAGGGCCGAGGCCGGGATGTCGTCGAAGCCGATGATGCTGACGTCGTCGGGCACCTTGACGCCGCGGGCGGCGAAGCGGCTGATGAGGCCCAGTCCGATCATGTCGTTGTAGGCGACGACTGAGGTGACGGAGGCGGCCAGGACCAGGTCGGCGGCGGCGACGCCGCCCTCGAAGTCGGGTGACACGTTGCCCGCCTCGGCCACCTCGAGGTCCATGCCGGCCGCGACGGTTCGGATGGCGCGGAGCCGTTCCCGGTTGACCCACGAGGTGCGGGGGCCGGCGACGTAGGCGACGCGCCGGTGGCCGAGCGCCGCGAGGTGGGCGAGCGCCTGGCGGATGCCGTCGGCGTTGTCGAAGATGATGCACGGCAGCTGGCCCACCCGGCGGTTGAGCAGGACCACCGGGATGTCGTCGCAGCGGGGAGACGTTCTTCGCCGACACGCGGTACGAGATGGTGGTGCCCGCCAACCACGCGGGCATGGGCGGCAGCCTGAGCGTCAGCGACTCCGGCACCGCCCTGACGATCGTCACCGGCGCGGCGGACGGCATCCGGATCGTGCTGCAGAAGAACCCGCTGCGGCTGGAGTTCTACCACCGCGGCAGCGGCGCCCTGCTGGCGAGGGAGGACGCGACCCGCAGCATCACCTGGGGCGGTACCAACAACAGTGTCATCACCGAGGCCTTCGTCCCGCCGCCCGCCGACGAGCACTTCGTCAAGGCGGGGCACGGGTTCTACGGGCGCTCGCCCCGGCTGGACCGCACCGGCGACGTGGTGGCCCACAACTACGGCGCCACCGGCGGCGACCAGGCGCCCGCGATCGTGCCACGGTTCCTGTCCACCAAGGGCTACGCCGTCTTCTTCAACACGACCTTCGACGCCACCTTCTCCTTCGCCAGCGGGGCCAACCGGGACTACGCGTTCGCCGCGGACGACCACGCCACGGCCGGCGTGCGCCCGCAGATGGACTACTTCCTCATCAACGGGCCGGAGTTCGCGAAGCTGCTCGACCGCTACACCCAGCTGACCGGCCGCCCCCGCCTGCCCCGGCTGGCCATCTTCGGCCTGCACATGACCGACAAGAACTTCCCCGACGTCAGCGACGAGAACTGGTGGCGCACGAAGATCACCCAGCATCGCAACGCCGGCTTCCCGTTCGACCACCACGTCAACGACAACCGGTGGCGGGCGGCGGCACCAACCGCCCGCTGGCGATATCGGTCAACGGCACCGCCGTCAACGGCGCCCTGCCGTTCAACCCGACCGGCTCCTGGGACGCCTGGGGCACCACCTCGTTCACCGCCTCCCTGCCCGCCGGCAGCCAGATCGCGGTCCGGGCGACCACCACCGGCGCCAACGGGGCGAACATCGACAGCCTGACCGTCACCTGACCTCGGCAACCTGACGCAGGGCGACGACCCGGTCATCGCGGCGCCGTTCGCGCCGCGATGACCGGGTCGTCGCCGGCAGGCTAGGCGGTCACGGCGAGCGCGCCGAGAGCCTCCGTCACGAGCAGCGACTCGATGCCGCGCAGGTGCTCCTCGACCTTCGCGGGGTCGAAGACGCTGGTATCGGCGAAGAGGGTGAGGTCGAGCACGCCGGGCACGGCGTTGACGTGCAGGAAGTAGCGGGCGCCGTAATGGTCGACCGGCTCCCAGGTGAGCGTCGTGCGCGGCAGTGCGTCGCGCAGCCCGTCGGCGCTCACGCCCGGCGCGGCGGAGACGGGGGTCTGCATGTCGAAGCGGCGGTCGTTGAACGAGCAGGACAGGTCGACGTCGCCGAGCTGCGCGACGAGCGCATCGAGGGCGACCGGGTCGTACTGCGCGTGCAGGTACGCCTGCATCGAGGCCCGCATGGCCCGGCCGATGACCGGGCCGAGCTCGTCGTCGCCGACCTCGATGACGCACAGCCCGTCCTGCGAGGCGGGCCCGACCGAATCGGCGAGGCCGGGGCGGAAACGGTTGCTGACGATGACCTGCAGGACGGCCTCGCGGGTGCCGGTCTGGCGGGCGAGCTGCACGGCGGCGGCGGCGAGGATGACCGCGGACGTGCTCACCCGCTCGCGGTCGGCGAGCAGGCTGACGGCTTGGTCGCCGGCGGGTGAGCTGAGGGTGGCGCTGACGAACCGGGGCTCGCCGTCGGGCTCGCCGAACCGGCTGCGGGGTACGGCGCGCAGGTGACGCTGCCAGTACCGCAGCGCCTTCTCGCTCTGCCGTCGCCCCGCGTCGGACTGCTGGTGCAGCGCCTGGTCGTACGGCTGCCGGTCGGGCGGATCGACGGTGGGGCGGCCGGCGAGGCCGGCCAGGACGTCGCGCACGAGCGCGGTGAGCCCGCCCCGGTCGGTGACGAGGTGGCAGATGGCGAAGACGGCGTGGGTGACAACGTCGCCGACGCGCACCGCACCCACCCGCAGCGGCCACTCGTTCGGGTAGTCGAACGGCGGCTCGGTGAGTCTCCGCTGCAGTTGCCGGGCCGCGGCGGCGGCACCGTCCCGCTCCGCGTCGACGAGCTCCAGCTCGATGACGCCGTCCCGGGCCAACACCTGCCGCGCCTCGCCGGCCTCGTCGAGCCGGACCCTCGTGCGCAACGACTCGTGGCGGGCCATGGCGTACGCGACCGTGTCGGTGATCCTCGACAGCGGCGTGTCGACGGAGATGCCCTCGTCCTCGAGGGCGGTCACCCAGCTCATGTTGAGGCTCGCATCGTCGGGCACGAGGCGCTGGATCGCGCGCCAGATCGCGATCTGACCCCAGCTCAGCCTGCATTCGCCGCCCCGCGCACCGGTGAACCCGATGGGGATCCGTTCCGTCATCGCTGCCCCGCTTTCGTCAGGCGGTGACTCCGGCGCCCCATTGAATCGGGGGCGTTCAATGCCTGTCAATACAGTGGCAACCCGACCATCGCGGGGCGTCCCGGCCTCCGTGATACACCCCATAAAACAGGAATCTGAGAGTCCTCTTTGGGTAGGGTCGGCTTGTGCGCCTCAACCGCTCCACGGACATCAGCCTGCGCATCCTGATGCTGGGTGCCGCTCGGGAGGGCCTGCTCACCATCGACGAGCTGGCCGACGCGGTCGCCGTGCCGCGGCACCATCTGGCCAAGGTGGTGCAGCGCCTGCAGCACCTCGGCCTGCTGGAGACCGTGCGCGGACGCAGCGGCGGGGTGCGCCTGGCCGCCGCGGCCCGGACGGCGTCCGTCGGCGGGCTGGTGCGTGAGCTCGAGGGCGAGACGGAGGTCGTCGAGTGCACCGGCGACCCGGCGTGTCCCCTGAGCCAGGGCTGCCGGCTGCGCGGAGCACTGCGGCGCGCGCAGGAGGCCTTCTACGCCACCCTCGACCCGATCACGATCGATGACCTCACCGCGCCACCCGTGCGGCAGGTGCTGTTGAGCCTGGGCCGCACCTGACCGCGCGACCCATTCCCCTCATCTGGAGAACAACCATGCTGTCAGCCACGAATCTTCCGGTCGTCGAGGCGACCCTCCCGGTCGTCGCCGACCACCTCGACGCCATCTCGGACGCCTTCTACGACGCGATGCTGGGCGAGAACCCCGACCTGCTCAACCTGTTCAGCCGCAGCGCGCAGGCCACCGGCCAGCAGCGGCAGGCACTGGCCGGCGCGGTGGCGGCCTTCGCGGCGCACCTGGTCGGCGCGGGCCCGGACGCCGTGGCGTTCGAGCACCTGGTGAACCGGATCGCGCACCGGCACTGCGCGCTGGGCATCCGCCCCGAGCAGTACATCATGGTCGGCCAATACCTGCTCGGAGCGGTCGGCGCGGTGCTCGGCGACGCCGTGACCCCGCAGATCGCGGCCGCCTGGGACGAGGTCTACTGGCTGTTCGCCGTCCGGCTGATCGGACGCGAGACGCGCATCTACGCCGAGGCCGGGACGGACGGCGAAGACCCCTGGCGCGAGTACGTCATCGACAGCAAGACCGCCGAGGCGGACGACACCGTCTCGTTCGTCCTCACCCCGGCCGACGGCCGCCCGGCCCCCGGGTTCCTGCCCGGGCAGTACGTCACCGTCGCCGCCGATCTGCACGACGGCACGCGCCAGCTCCGCCAGTACTCGCTGTCGCAGGCCGCCGACGACCGGACCTTGCGCATCACCGTGCGGCGCGTGCGCGGCAACGGCGGGGCGCCGGACGGGGTCGTCTCCAGCTTCCTGCACGACCACACGGCCCCCGGCGACCGGCTGTTGTTGAGCCAGCCGTACGGCGACCTCGCCCTGACTCCCGGCGACACGCCACTGCTCCTGGTCAGCGGCGGGGTCGGCGTCACGCCGATGGCCGCCATCCTGGACCACGTGGCCCGCACCCAGCCGGCCCGGCACGTCACCGTCGTACACGCGGACCGCAGCCTCGACCGGCACCCGCTACGCGCCCACATGCACGCCAGCGGCGCACGGCTGCACTCCTTCGACAACCTCGTCTGGTACGAGCAGCCGGCCCCGGACGCGTTCACCGGCCTGGTCGACGTGGACGCCATCCCGGTGCGCCCCGGTGCCGAGGTGTACCTGTGCGGCCCGGTCCCGTTCATGCAGGCAGTCCGCGCGGGCCTGCGCCGCCGCGGCGTCCCCGAGGAGCGGATCCGCTACGAGGTGTTCGGCTCCGAGCAGTGGCGTTCGGCCCCGGTGCCGGCCCGCTGACGCCGCGGCATCCCCTACCGAGGTCGAGCCGTTCGGCGGGCACCCCTTCCGCGATTAGGCTTGGGCTGGAGGGGGTGATCTCTAATGCCTAGATTCCTTTTCGAGGCGACCTATACGCTCGACGGACTCCGCGGGCTGTTCAAGGACGGCGGCAGCGGACGCGTCGAGGCGGCCCGGAAGATGGCCGAAAGTGCCGGCGGACGACTCGAGTCGTTCGACTTCAGCATGGGGGAGCCCGACACGTACGCGATCTGCGAACTGCCATCCAGCGAGTCGGCGGCCGCGGTCGCTCTCACCATCGGCGCATCCGGTGGAGCCAACATCAAGACCGTGCCGCTGCTGACCCCGGCAGAGATCGATCGGGCGGTCCACGAGACCGTCGACTACCGCGCGCCCGGCGCCTGATCCATCTACTGCCCCGATCGTTCAGGGGGTGGTGATTGACTCCAGGGCCTGGGCGCAGGCGTCCAGCCACGTCTCGTCCTCGGCGACCGTGCGGTTCTCGAGGTCTTCGGATCCCTGGCGCAGGGGCGAGGCGAGCAGCACCGGGAGCGCCTCGGCGGCGGGCGGGCCGATCTCGGCCAGCGCCGCGGCGGCGACGATGCCCTTCGCGCCCCGGCCGAGGTGCTCCACCAGCAGCGGCCCGCAGCTCACCCTCCGCCGCCGCGATCGGGCTCGCACCCGTCGCGGCGGCGGTGACGCGACCATCTCGCGGGCCTCGGGGTGGAGCTGCCGGAGCCGTTCCGTGCCGAGCTGACCGGCGGGCACGAGGTGTTCGGGTTCGCCGTGCCGGGCGAGGCGCACGACGGGCTGTGGCAGCGGCTGCGGGAGCTGTACCCGGTCACCGGCTGGTGGCCGTTCCTCAGCTCCGAGAGCCCGGCCCAGCTGGCGCGGTGGCCCGACCGGCCGGTGCCGGTGCCCGACCCCGATGCGCTGGTGGCCGAGCTCGTCGAGGTCCAGCGGGTCGAGGAGCAGGCGCCGGCGGACCAGTGGTACATCTGGTGGGACTGAGCGCAGGCCCACGCTGTTCAAGTCGAACCGTCAGTTCTGCCGGCGCCGGATCCACCAGAAGCAGGTACCGGCCAGCGCCCCGGCGAGCGCGAGGAAGATGCCGGTTTCCATCCACTGCAGCGGCCAGTAGTGGCTCGCGGGATGGTAGGTGACCGTCTCGTGGAGGTTGGCCTTGGCGAGGCAGGCGCCGATCTGGCCCAGGTCCGGGTCGTCGCCTCCGTTCAGACTCGGGAAGCAGTCGGGGTAGTCGTCTATGCGGACCACCTGGCCGGACGAGTTCTGCACGGGCGGCTGGGACGTCAGCCACGCGCCCGGCGGGGTCGGCAGGTCGAAGTGGAAGTCCGTCTGCGAGCCCCGCAAGCCGTGGAACTGGCTCGTGCTGACCTGGTTGATCGGGAAGGTGGTCGTGGTCGATGGCAGCAGGTGGGGCCGGATGAGGGCGGGCACGAGAATCTGGACGGCGACGAACACGGCGAGGGTGATGGCCATGGCCGGCAGGGTGCGGCGCAGCAGCAGGCCTAGCGTGGTACCCAGGGCGAAGGCGAACGCGGCGTAGCCGAGCGGGACGATGTCGCGTGAGGCGAAGGTCATCGCCGCCCACCGGTCGCCCGTGAGGTCGTCCAGCGGCCCGGCCCACCAGGTCATCAGCCAGCTGAGGAGCGCGGCGGTGGCGATCGCGGCGGCGCCGATGCCGATGAGCTTGACCGCGAGCCACCGGGTGCGCGTCACGGTCTGGTTCCAGGCGAGCTGGTGCGTGCCGGTTTCCAGCTCACGGCCGATCAGCGGCGCGCCCCAGAAGATGCCGACCAGCGCCGGTACGGCGATCACGAGCAGCTGGAGGAGCTGGATCATGGGCTCGTAGCTTCGCTGCAGCTGGCTGAACTGTGCCCCCAACGCCCGCGCCGCGGGGGTCGAGCCGTCGCAGGCGTTCGGCACGGCGCACGCGGCCATGTCCGCGGCGTAGCTGTGGTGCATCCGCAACCCGGTGACCAGGAAGAAGATCGCGGCGGCGGCGAGAAGGACCAGGCCGGTGAGGGCCTGGGCACGGAACTGCCGCCAGGCTACCCAGATCATCGCGCTTCTCCCGTCGGTTGCATCGTGGTGCGGCCGCCGGGACCGGCGCCCCCGCGGCCGGTATCGACGGCCCGCTCCATGTAGGCCAGCACGAGGTCCTCCAGTTCGAGGTGTTCGGCGGACCAGTCCCCGGCGGGCAGTTCGCGCTCGCTTCGCACGACGAACGTGGACTGCCGGTCGGTGTGCTTCGCCCAGACGACCTCCAGTCCCGCGGGCAGGTCGGACTCCTGCCGCCGCGTGCACACGATCCGGTGGTGCTGCGCGAGCAGGTCCTCGGTCTCGCCGGCGAGCTGCACGCGGGAGGAGACCAGCACGACCAGGTAGTCGCAGACGCGTTCGAGGTCGGAGACCAGGTGGGAGGAGAGCAGCACGTTGGTGTCGTGCTCGGCGACCGACTCCATCAGGTACCGCAGGAAGTCGCGGCGGGCCAGCGGGTCGAGGCTGGCGACCGGCTCGTCGAGGATGAGCAGCTCGGGTCGCTTGGCGACCGCCACGGTCAGGGCGAGCTGGGCGCGCTGCCCGCCGGACAGCTTGCTCACCTTCTGCTTCGGGTCCAGGCCGAGCTGCTCGACGCGGGCCTGCGCGAGCTTCGCGTCCCAGCCCGGGTTCATCTTGGCGCCGAACTTCAGGTGGTCGGCGACGGACAGGTTCCCGTACGTGGGGGTGTCCTGTGCGACGTACCCGACCCGGGCCAGTTGCGCGGTTCCCCCGTTGGGCTGCTCGCCCAGCACCTCGATCCGCCCCGTGGTCGGCGCGAGCATGCCGCAAGCGATCTTCAGTAGCGTGGTCTTGCCCGCGCCGTTGGGCCCGACCAGGCCGACGACGTGGCCCGGCGGGATCTCCAGGCTGCAGTCGGCCAGCGCCTGGCGCTGACCGTATCGCTTGCCCAGCGCGTGGGCCTGCAGTATCGCGTTCATGTCTCCCCTTCGGCGCTCTCGCGCAGGGTGTTCTGGAACATCGCCTCGATGCCCGGCTCGGTCAAACCCGCTGCGCGGGCCTTGTCCACCCAGGCGCGCAGTTCCTGTCGCAGCGGACCGTGCTCGGTGAGCGACGCGTGGCCGAGCGATCGGGTGATGAAGGTGCCCACGCCCGGCTTTGCCGCGGCCAGGCCCAGGTGTTCGAGTTCGCGGTACGCCTTGCTCACGGTGTTCGGGTTGATCGCCACCTTGGCGACCACCTCCTTCACCGTGGGCAGCTTGTCGCCCTCGGCGAGCAGCCCCAGCAGCAGCGCTTGGCGTACCTGCCTGACGATCTGCAGGTACGGGGGGATCCCCGAGCGCGCGTCGAGGTGGAAGTCGATCACCCGTAATTCCGTTTCACTAGGTTACTAGTAGAACTAGGGTGCTCGGGGGCCGGGCGCGTGTCAAGCAGCCGGCGAGCGCTGTATCCGGTGGAAAAATTTCTGGGCGGGCTTGTCGATCGGGGCCGGTTCCTTTCGTCGCACTGGTGAGAGGCCGGCACGGAGCCGGTCCACGCAACCGCCGGAGGGCATCATGACCACCACCGTGAACACGACCCGCGTCGCCGCCACCCCGACCTTCGGTGCGCTGATCGGGACCGGCGTCGCCGCCGCCGTCGTCGCGAGCGGCGCCACCATGGCCGTCGCCGCCGCCGGGCATGCGGCGGGGATCAGCCTCGACATGAGCGGTGAGCCGATCCCCGTCATCGGGTTCGGCGTGCTGACCGTCATCTTCTCGCTGGTCGGCGTGGGCCTCGCCGCGACGCTGGCCCGGGTCGCCCGGCGGCCGCGGCGCGCGTTCGTCCGCACGACGGTGGTGCTCACCGCCCTGTCGCTGGTGCCGGACGCGATCGCCGACGCCGCGCCGGCCACCAAGGCGCTGCTGATGCTCACCCACCTGGTCGCGGCCGCGATCGTGATCCCCGCCGTCGCGCGCCGCCTGGCCGCCTGACCTCGCCGCCATCACACCATCGAGCTATCGGAGGACCATCATGAGGCAGTACCTGATTTCCGTGCACAGCGTCGAGGGCGAGCCGGTGCCGTCCGACGACGAGATGCAGATCGTGTTCCGGGAGACCGCGCGGATCAACGACGAGATGCAGGCCACGGGCGCGTGGGTCTTCGGCGGCGGGCTCCTGCCGCACGACAGCGCCACCGTCGTCCGGGTCGACGGTGGCGCGACCACCATGACCGACGGGCCGTTCGCCGAGACGAGGGAGCACCTCGCCGGATTCTGGGTCATCCGGTGCGCGGACCTGGACCAGGCGCTGGCCTGGGCCGAGAAGTGCGCGACGGCCTGCGGTCCGGTGGAGGTGCGGCCCTTCGACGACCTTTCCCAAGACTGACGTCATGGATCTGGCGAGCGTCTACCGCGCGGAGTACGGCCGCTGCGTCGCCACCCTGACCCGCCTCCTCGGCGACATCAACCTCGCCGAGGAGGCGGTCCAGGACGCCTTCACCACGGCATTGGAGAAGTGGGAGACCCTCCCGCCGAATCCGGGCGCGTGGATCGTGATCACCGCGCGCAACCGGGCCGTCGACCGGCTCCGCCGTGAATCGACCCGCGAGGCCCGCCACGCGCAGGCCCTGCTGCTGTACCACCAGGACGAGCCCCAGGAGGTGGGACCGGTGCGGGACGACCAGCTTCGCCTCATCTTCACCTGCTGCCACCCGGCGCTCGCGCCCGACGCGCGGACCGCCCTGACGCTCCGCCTGCTCGGCGGCCTCGAGGTGCCGGAGATCGCACGGGCGTACCTCGTCCCGGAGGCGACCGTCGCCCAGCGGATCGTGCGCGCCAAGAAGAAGATCCGCGACGCCGGCATCCCGTACCGGGTGCCCGAGGCCCACGAGCTGCCGGACCGGCTGCCGCCCGTGCTCACCGTGCTCTACCTGATGTTCACCGAGGGGTACGCGGCCACCGCCGGGCCGCTGATCAGGACGGACCTGTGCGCCGAGGCCATCCGGCTCGCCCGCGAGCTCGCCGCGCTGATGCCCGACGAGCCCGAGGTCCTCGGCCTGCTCGCCCTGCTGCTGCTGACCGAGGCGCGCCGGCCGGCCCGGCTGGGCCCGGCCGGCGAACTGGTGCCGCTGCCCGACCAGGACAGGTCGCTGTGGAACCGGGCGCTCATCGCCGAGGGCCACGACCTGGTCCGCCACTGCCTGCGACGCAACCGGCGCGGGCCGTACCAGATCCAGGCGGCGATCAACGCCGTCCACACCGACGGCGACGCCACCGACTGGCCGCAGGTCCTGGCCCTCTACGACCAGCTCCTCGCGCTCGTGCCGACCCCGATCGTCGCGCTCAACCGCGCGGTCGCGGTCGCCGAGGTACACGGACCGGCGGTGGCCCTCGCCGCGCTCGAGGGCGTCGACCTGCCGGGCTACCACCGGCTCCCCGCCACGCGGGCCGAACTGCTGGCCCGGCTCGGCCGCGACGCCGAGGCCGGCGCCGCATACGACGAGGCCATGGCCCTGGCCACCAACGAGACCGAGCGTGCCTTCCTGCAGACCCGCCGAGCCGGCCTGAGGAGCGCCTGACGACCGCGGATGGGCCTCGGGGCCAGGCTCAGCGCCGTCGTCGCGGCGGCGGCCGGGTGGCGCCGCGGTGGCGGGTGTGGCGCACTTGGCTCTTCTGGCTCTTGTGAGACACCCGGGCAGTTCGGTTAGGGTGGCGATTCACAAAAGTGGAACGGCCGTCTCACATTTCGGGCCAGTGTTGTCCCGTCGCGATCCGGATGCACCGCCAGGCAACGGAGGTCAGTCATGCCTGATCCGATGGGGTTCATGAAGTACCGCCGGCAGCTGCCGCTGCTGCGTCCGGTGCCCGAGCGGGTCGCCGACTGGCGCGACGTGTACCAGCGCGTCGAGGAACGAGTGATCCACGAGCAGTCCAGCCGGTGCATGAACTGTGGCGTTCCGTACTGCCACAACGGCTGCCCGCTGGGCAACCTGATCCCGGACTGGAACGACCTGGTGCGCGTCGGCGACTGGGAGCGCGCCGCGGACGCGTTGCACGCCACGAACAACTTCCCCGAGTTCACCGGGCGGCTCTGCCCGGCCCCGTGCGAGGCGGCCTGCGTCCTCGGCATCGGTGACGACCCGGTCACGATCAAGCAGGTAGAGGTCGAGATCATCAACCGCCTCACCGATGACGGTCCGCTGCGGCCCTTCACGGTCCCGGCGCGCTCCGGTCGCAGCGTGGCCGTCGTCGGCTCCGGACCGGCCGGTATGGCCGCCGCGCAGCAGCTGGCGCGGGCCGGACACGCGGTGACCGTGTACGAGCGCAACGACGCCGTCGGCGGCCTGCTCCGCTACGGCATCCCCGACTTCAAGCTGGAGAAGCGCCACATCGACCTCCGGGCCGCTCAGCTCGCCGCCGAGGGAGTGGAGTTCGTCACCAGCTGTGAGGTCGGCGTCGACGTCTCGCTGGCCGAGCTGCGCGAGCGGCACGACGCCGTCGTCCTGGCCTGCGGCGCCCTCGACCCGCGTGACGTGCCGAGCACCCCCGGTCGTGAGCTCGCCGGCATTCACCAGGCGATGGTGTACCTGGAGGGTGCGAACCGGGTCGTCGCCGGCTCGCTGGACACCCCGCCGATCGACGCGGCCGGCCTGAACGTCATCGTCGTGGGCGGCGGCGACACGGCCGCGGACTGCCTCGGCACCGCGCACCGGCAGGGCGCGGCCAGCGTGCAGTTGGTGGAGGTGGCACCGCTGCCCCCGCCGCGGCGGGACGGCGGCCGCGACCCCTGGCCGACCTGGCCGACCATGCTGCGCAGCGGCTCGGCGCACGAGGAGGGCGGCGAGCGCAACTTCGGCTGCGCGGTGCGCCGCTTCATCGGCGACGACGAGGGGCGGCTGCGCGCGGTCGAGCTGGTCGACGTCCTCGTCGGCCCCGGCTTCACGTTGAGTGAGGTCGAGGGCACGGTACGCGAGGTGCCGGCCGACCTGGCGCTGCTGGCGATCGGGTTCGGCGGTACGCAGCCCGGACCGCACCTGGCCCAGGCGAAGCTCACCCGCAACGGGCGCGGCACGATCGACGCCGGCGCCGACTGGCAGACCGAGGCGCCGGGCGTCTTCGTGGCCGGCGACGCCCGCCGGGGGCCGTCGTTGATCGTCTGGGCGATCGCGGAGGGCCGCTCGGCTGCCGCGGCGGTCCACCAGTACCTCGGGGACGGTGGACGCCTGCCCGCCCCGGTCACCCCGGCCTCGATGCCGCTCAGCGCAAGGTAGGCGGCTCGGCCCGGCACGTGCGCGGCCAAGGTTGCCGAGCTGACCGCGTCTGCCTGCTGGCCGCAGGCCATCTCCGGATGGCCCGCGGCCAGCAGGGGTCTCGCCCAGGTTGGCCCCTGGCAGTGGCGTATGCGCGGCCGGCCCGCTCCTCCAGCCGTGCGCCGGTCAGGGTGACCGGACGGCGTGCTGATCCTGGGATACGACGGAAGGTCGGCCCCCCACGCTAAGCTCGGACGCTCCATCGGCGAAGATCGACGGCCGGGCGACATCTCCGGCTCCGGCGTTTCCCGTGTCGGCGTCTCCGGCTCCGGTCCGGCCACCCGGCGGGCGTCGAGGAAGCGCCTTCGCCCAAGGCCTCCGCCCGGTGGCGCCGGCCGGTGTGGGCGGCGGCCGGGGTGGCCGGGCTCGTGCTCGTGCTCATCGCGGGCCTGGTCCTGTTCGACCGGTGGTCGCCGCCGGCCGATGCCGAAGGCGGCAAGGGCGGCCGGGGCATCGCCACGGCCACGATCCAGTCGTTGCAGGTGACCCTCGACGGCGTGGTCTGGAAGGGCGCGCCGGTCACGGTCACGACCGCGTGCATCTCGCTGTGACGCCGCTCCTTGCTGCGCGCTTCAATCATTCGATGCCGGGCTGCCGAGTTCTGGGTTGCGGCCCCAGCAGATCGCTGTAGCGAAGGCGAAATCGAAGAAGTCCGGAACGTCCAGGAGACGCAGCGTTTCGTCGACCGCGGGTAGCGCTTCGGGCGTGTGGTCAGCGATCCGGGGGCGTAGCTGGGTGAGGGTGTGGGACCAGCATTGAGCCGAGGCGTTCCGGCCACCGGTTGCCGGGATGTGCACCGAGGCTGAGACCTGTGCGAGTCCATGCTGTTGCAGGGGCGCGGGGAAGGTGCGCGACCATGCGGAGTCGGTGCCGATGGTCGCGGCCAGAGTCGATTCGATGGCGCGCATGGCGTCGCGAAAGGCCGGTGTGGCGGATGAGTCGACGGGGAAACTGGCGATGGACTCGATCACCAGCAGGCCACCGGGACGCAACGACCGGCACAGCTTGGCGATGACGGTGTCCCGTTCGGGGAGATGTTCCAGTACGAATCTGGCATGGATGAGGTCGAACGCCGATTCGGGTAGCGGGTCGAAGACGACGTCGTGCTGCGAGACGCTCAGGTTGGGCGCGGTGGTGGGTTCAAGCCATCGGGTGTCGATGTCGGTCGCCAGGACGCTGCCGTCGGTGACCTGTCCTGCCAGCCACGTCGCGACTGTGCCGGCACCTGCGCCGATCTCCAGACAGTGCCAATCGGGGCACAGACCGAGTTCGTGGAGAACCCGCGTGGTGGTGCGGTCGGCGACCTCCGCCATCGCGATGAGTCGCTCTCGCTCTCGGTGCCAGTCGGGACTCAGGACCGATTGACCGTAACGTTCCGGGACCGTCATGGCGATCATTCAACCTTATCGACCAGAGCGGGCCGTTTACCTGGGACAACGCGACGTCGACGGCTCTTTCTTGCGGTCGGGAAGCTCCGCGCTCTGGCGGTCACCGTCCATTTCAGGGCGGGTTGCCCTGGCCGCCGGAGGTATCTCGGTCTTCCCCGGTCGGAGCCTGCTGCGCACGGGTCCGTCGCCGTTGCGCCGCTTCATCCAGGCAGCGAAACAGGACCATCGGGCCGAAGACCGACACCATGAAGGCAAGGATCACCACGAACGGGCGATGGAACACGTAGTACTGCATGAGGGCCAGGGTCAGGATCGCGGTGGCCGCAATGAGCATCCGCAGCGGCCGCGAGCTCCGAAATCGCATCCGCAGCCCCCCGCCATGTCGGTGCTTCGATGCTATGGCGTGGTGGCGTCGCCGGCTACAAGCCGGGCGCCGGCCGCGCCCGGTCGTGCGGCAGGATCTTTCTCGTGAGGATCCCTGGCGACGACGAGATCCGGGCGCTGCACGAGCGGCTCGCCCCGACTCCGGCCGCGTTCGACCTCGTGTACGTCCACTGCGAGATAGTCGCCCGAATAGCTGAGCAGTTCATGGGGCCGGGCGTCGACGCGGCCCTTGTGCGGGCCGGGTGCCTGCTGCACGACATCGGCGTGTACCGCCTGGCCCCAGTGGACGCGTACATCCGGCACGGGCTGCTCGGCCACGAGGTCCTCGCCGAGCTGGGCTTCCCCGAGCCGCTCGCCCGGTTCTGCTCGCACCACACCGGCGTCGGCCTCACCCGCGACGACGTGCGGCGGCAGGACCTGCCGCTGCCGCTGGGGGACTACGTGGCCGAGACCGCGGAGGAGCGACTCGTCATGTACGCCGACAAGTTCCACAGCAAGTCGACGCCGCCGCATTTCGTGTCGGCCGCGGCGTACACCGCGGCCGTGGCCCGCTTCGGCGATGGCAAGGCCGCGGCGTTCAAGGCCATGGTCGCCGAGTACGGCGAGCCGGACCTGGCCCCGCTCGCCGCCGAATACGGGCACCGGATCGTCTAGCCGGTCCGGTCGACGTCCCGACCCAGCTGGCCGTGGCAGGCCGGATACACCCGCAGGTACCTCTCGGCCGCAGTCGGCTGCCCGACGATACGGCGACGCCGTCGAACCGTGCTTGGTACGGTCGTTGGCCGAGTCGCGACCCGGCCCCGAAGGAACCCATGAACCGCATCTGGTACCTCATTCCCGCCTGTCTCGCCGCCGCCGGCCTCCTGCTGTTCGGCGTCGCCGTGTGCTCCGGCGGCGGGCTGTCGCCGCGCTCGTACGTGGCCGGGCACTACCAGCGCGCCGCCGCGCGCGACATCGGCGGCGAGGCGCTCGCGTACACCAGCGACCGGCCGCCCAGCAAGGTCGCCCAGGAGATCTCGTGGGCCTGGTCACCGGCCGGGCGGTACGCCGACGGCTCCGGCGTCTACCTGCGCTACTCCACCGACTCGGTCGTGCTGCGGCCCGACGGCACCGGCACGCTGATCCTGGTGGAGCCGGTGCGTACCGCCTACCCCCGCTACGCGGGCACGCTGGGCGACAGCGGCTGGTCGAACCGGAGCGGTAGCTGATGCGCCGCCAGAAGGTCATCGACATCGTCTGGGTGAGCGTGGTGGGCGCCGTCATGGCCGGCGCGATCGCGTACTTCATGACGCACGCCTCCGGCCACGATGACGGGTCCGCGCACCATGCCGCCGCCGAGTCCGTCGCCGACGACCTCACCCGCGCCGCGGAGGCGCACGGCATCTGCTACGGCTGGTACCTGCTGGACGACGAGACACCGGTCAGCTCCGGGTCCAACCTCGGCGTCGGGGTGCGCGTCGCCGAGCACCCGGACCGTTGCCCGAAGTGGATCGAGGTACGCGGTACCTACCACGACTACCCGGACAACTCCCAGTTCGAGGACTATGCCGAGTACGCGATCGCGGTCAGCGCCGGGCTCGGCAAGGGACTGGACCCCGCAGGTCTTGAGCGGGTGGACGCCGGGACCAACCGGCTGCTGGACGACTCGCGCGGCACGATCCTCGACGCTGCCGAGGCGCTGCCGCTGCTCGCGCTGGAGGCGGGCATGACCGCCACCCCCGTGCCGGAGCGGGCCGCGACGGGCACCCCGCGACCGGTCGCCGAGGGCGGCAGCGACTTCCTGCGGGACCGGTGGGTGCTGCTGCTGATCGGCGGCGCGCTCCTGCTCGCGGCGGCCGGCACGACGGTACTGCTGCGCTGGCTGTCCCGGCTCTGGTGACCGCGATCAAGTCACACCGTCCCCGCCAGTCCGCGGCTACCCGTGCCGGAGGAGCAGGGCTCGGGTGACCTCGGCCACGGCCGGCAGGTCGTTGAGGGTGTGCAGGCCGCCGTCCGGGCCGGTGCGGGCGCACACCGCGCGGCCGTAGCCGGCGCCGATGACGACCGCGACGAACTCGTCGGCAACCGGCCGGTCGAGCAGGATCACCGAGCGGGCGCAGCGCCAGAGGGCGAGCGTCGTGGGCACGGACGGGCTGGTCACCGACGGCCCATACCCGGAGACCAAGGAGGTCGTCGGCGGGTTCGTGGTCCTCGACGTGGCCTCACGCGAAGAGGCGCTGACGTGGGCTGCCAAGTTCGCCGCCAGTTGCCGCTGCGCGCAAGAGGTCCGGGAGCTCATGCCCGACCCCGAAGTCGACGCGATGATCCGCCAGGCCCAGGTTGCCGCCAAATAGAGCTTGGTAGATGGGATCATGTGTCGTAGAGTGATCGGTGGGACCGGCGTCTTCCCCCGTGGATGCCGGTCCCCTTTTGGGGTACGGCCCGTTTCAGCCTTTCAACGTGACGCGCAGTGTCGACAGGGACCGGCTGCGGAACGAGCGGCGCCACGCGGGACCGTCAGACGGCTCCGCCAGGGTCAGGCGCGGGTGGCGTCGAAGCAGCTCACCGACGGCCACATCGGCCTCCAGGATGGCCAGAGCCGCGCCGAGGCAGTGGTGCGGACCGTGGCCAAGGCCCAGGTGCGGCGCGCTCGGGCGGCGCAGGCGGAACGCGTCCGGGTCGTCGACGACCGACGGGTCGCGGTTCGCGGCCGCCAGGCTCAGCAGGACCGTGGCGCCCTTGGGGATCGTCACCGGGCCGTAGGCCAGGTCTTCCAGGGCGAACCGCCGGATCGAGAGCTGTGCCGCGGGCTCGTGCCGCAGGGTCTCGTCGATCGCGGCACGGCGCAGGTCGGCATCGTCGCGGACGTCGTCGAGCAGGTGCGGGTGCCGCAGCAGGGCCAGGACGCAGTTGCCGATCAGGTTGATCGAGTTCTCGTAGCCGGCGAAGATCGTCAGGAAGGCCAGCGACGTGAGCTCCTCCTCGCTGAGGTGGTCGTCGGCGTCGTGAGCCGTAATCATCGCGGTCAGCAGGTCGTCGGTGGGCTCGGCGCGTTTACGGCGGATGAGCTCCACCAGGAACTGTTCGATCGCCATGACCGAGCGGGCCGGGGCCTTCGGGTCGTCGGGCGGCGGGCTCATGAGGGTGTTGGTCCAGACGCGCATCTGGTCCACGTCGGCGTCGGGCAGGCCCAGCATGTCGCAGATCGTCGCGATCGACAGCGGCGTGGCGTAACCGCTCACCAGGTCGGCCTCGGTGTCTGCGGCGAGGCGGTCGAGCAGGTCGTTCGCGGTTCGCTGGACACGCGGGCGGAGAGCCTCGACCCGGCGCGGGGTGAACGCGGGTGCGACCAGCCGACGGATCCGGGTGTGGTCCGGCGCGTCCATGTTGAGCAGGTTGGCGTCGAGCCGCGGCGGGAGCGAGAAGCCGGCCCAACCGCCGCCGGAGTTGCGCTTGTCGAGCGAAAGCCGTGGGTCGGCGAGCGCGGCGCGGACATCCTCGTAGCGGGTCAGCAGCCAGACCGGTGAACCGTCGGGCAGCGCCAACTGGTGGGCGGGCCCGCCGGCGCGCAGTTTCCCGTAGAACCCGTGCGGGTCCGCCAGCAGCGCGTCCATCGCGGCGGTGGTCATGTGCTGCTCCCGATCTGGCTGGTGCCGGCCGGGTCGCCGGCTGCTGGATTACATGATTCACGCAGTGCCCTGGCGACGTCGACGAGCCGGCGCACCTCCGCTGCGAAGTCGTCGTGGTCGGCGCTGGACGCGGGCGGCTGCGGACCCGCGTCGGCCGGGGTCGCCGAACGAAGGCCGGTGGCCGGCAGCGCGGCACGCCAGGCGTCCCAGCGGGCCCGCCGCTGTTGCTCGTCGGCGCGTTGCGCCCCATCGGCGGTACCGTCCGCCACAGGCGTGTCCAACCGTGCCCGGCGCTCCGCCTCGTACGCGAGGCAGGCCGCCAGGATCTGCGCGGCGCGCACGGCGGCATCCCCGGGCCGGCCGGTGCGGGCCCGCGGGTCGGCGGTCGTGGCCACGGTATCGCTCATGTGGTGGCGCAACTGGCGGATGCCGTCGCCGATCTCGACCACCCGCCGCCGCAGCCGCCGGTCCACGTGGCGCAGGATGCCGCGGTCCGGCGAAGCCGACGGGTCGAGCACGACCTCGGGGACGGTGACCGTGATCGCTTCCCACAGCGGATACATCTGACGGTACGCACGACGCTGCACGTGCCATGCGGCAATGCGCGACAGCCGCGGGCCGAACGACGGCAGCGTCAGGCCGACGATGACGAGCATCGCGCCGAGCGCGGCGAATATCGGTACGAGCGCTTCGAGCCGCTCCGGGTCGGTGCCGAGCAGGCCCTCGACAAGGGTCGCCGCGCGGACCGCGCAGTACAGCAGGCCGAGGCCGGCGCCGGTGGCGGTGAGCCGAAGGCCGCGGCTGAGCCACACGCGGCCGGCGGCGCGCGCGTAGGGCAGGCACAGCCGGACGATGTCGGTGAAGCCGAGCGACACCATCGCGATGTAGCAGCCGAGGTAGGCCGCGTAGACCGGGTCCCGGGCGTAGGTCGCCGCGGCGTCGGTCGGGTGCTCGCCCTGCCGGCCGGCGGCGGTGAACAGCACCGTCATCGCGATCAGGACGCCCAGCACCCAGGCGATCCGCCAGCGCGCCCGCCGCCAGCCCTCGACGTACGGATGCGTCCAGAAGATGATGATGCACTGGATCGTGCCCGAGAAGGCGATGACGCAGCCCTGGCTGATGAGCAGTGACAGGTTGGGGATCGCCGCGGCATGGTCGATCCGTGCCCACACCGCGGGGGTCGACACGGTGAAGATGACGCCGAGCAGCGCGAACGCCGTGCCGACGGAGTACAGCGACGGATCCCGCGGATCCTGCCGTAGGCCCCGCACGAGCCGGTAGGCCAGCGCCATCCAGGCGAGGGCGGCGGCGAGCGGATACAGCACGCCGTTCACGCCGGCCTCATTCCTGATCTCCGAGTGCCCGTTCGATGCGGGTGATGACGCCGGCGGCGCGCTCGGGCACGTCCCAGCGCTGTTCACCGCGCCACGGGTTGAGCAGTTCGAACAGTTCGGTGCCGAGCTCCTCGGCCTCGCGCTCGACGGCACCCTCGAAACAGGTGCGGGCGAGCGTGCCCTCGACCGGCTCGCCGAGGGTGGTGCGCACCGCCGCCGGATCGAGGCTGGGCAGCAGCCGCCGGATGGCTTCGGGATCGTCGAGTTCGAGCAGATGGTGGCCGTGGACCAGATGGGCGAGTTCGTGACACAGCACCATGTCGCGCAGCCAGCGCGGCGCGGCGGCGTCGATGATGATGCTCAGGCTCGTCGCGCGCACCGCGACCCAGCCGCTGGGCAGTTCGGGCGGCATCGCCACGTAGAGCCGGTGGATCGGCTTGCCCACGCGCTCGCTGACGACGTCGCAGAGGGAGTCCGGGGTGACGCGCCTCGGCAGGGACAGCCCGGCGACGACGCTGCTGCGCCAGCGCAGCCGTGCCCATCTCATCCGTCCACCGCTTCGTTCATCCTCCAAAACGGCACGTGGCGGTCGCGCCCACACCGCGACCAGGTGCTGGGTCACGCCGGCGTCCCCCGCGAACCCTGGCCGGGCGAATCAGGATTCTCGATGCCTTCCAGTTCGAGCAGTTGCGCCAGCACGGAGTTGAGCGCGTGCTGGCTGGCCGAGGACAGCCCGGTGCGGCCGATGACGTCACGCAGGACGACCTTCTGCACGTTCAGCTCGCGCATGGTACGCAGGCGCGAGAGGTCGCTCTCGACGTCATCCAGCGCCGGATCGTCGTCGGCGGAGACGAGGTACGTCGTCGGTACGCCGAACGCCAGAGCGAGCGCCTTGAGGTGGCTCAGCCGCGGGTCGGTGGCCTTGCCGCTGCGCAGCTCACCGATGTAAGCCCCGCTGATGGTGACCGGCGCGTCCATCTCCTGCTTGAGCCGGTCGGCAAGCGCTCCCTTGTTGATCCGCTCGGCGATCTCGCTGTTGAAGTACTCCCCGTCGGAGCGGGCGCGGTTGGCGCCGTCGTTGGGCTTGAAGGTCGCGAAGAGCAGATTCAGGCGATCTGCCAGGGAGCGTCGTCTCTCCATGGCTGGCTCCTACCGTCCTGGCCTGACGCTGCCAGGTCAGGCCACGTCTGCGTCCGCACAGACGATCTTCGATCAACAGCTGTGGTGCCCAAGTATAGGGCAACGTCAGTACGTGGACCGCCCCGCCGATCTACTCAACACGAGCGCAACTTGCACCGCACCGACAAACACACGTTGACAGACGCCTATCGATGCGGCGTATCCTCGGACCGTGGCGCGAAACGCACGTTGAATGATTTCGCGGAACGCGCAACGTGTGTGAAGCGGCCACCGCGGCGGTGGAAGGTGCGGCACGTCGGTGCCAGCAACAGGGGGCACCTTCCACTCATACGCCGGCCTTCTCAACAGCACACCCCGACGCGGTACGCGATGTGGATGCGTAGCGCGTGATCTCGACGCGGCGCGCTCCGTCCTTGAGAACCCGGGCCTCATATGCGCACAATCCGGGACGTGTCCGTGGAGGCTGAGCTGTACCCCGAGGTGGTCGCGCACGGCACCCTCGCGCGGGCGGTGTCTGCCGCCGCGGCACGCCGTGGCGTCGACGTCGGGAACGTCTCGACACCGGCCGGCTACGAACACCTGGGCGCGTGGCGGTTCGCCGTCATCGAGTGCGGGGCACAGCGGATGTCTGCGTACTTGAGCCCCGCCGAGCGCCAGTTCGGCATCGGCATCGCAAGGGGTCCTCGCATCCGAGGCGAGGGCACCGCAGGCAGCCTCGATGCCGTCGTCGACGTGGCGGCGGCGTGGTGCGCCGGCATGCCGCTGCGGCAGGCGCTGCGGCGGTTCCCGTTGCCCGGGAAGTTGCCGATGGGCATGGACGCGCGGTAGATCTTGCCGTTGTCGCCGGCGAAGAACAGGTACATGTTCGTGGCGTCAGCGATGAGTGCCTGGTCGATCGGTCCGGTGCCGGAGCCGGTGATGGTGCCCGAGAACAGCGGCTGCGCCGATGACCAGCCGTTGGCGTTCGTGGGGTCGCTCGACGTGCGGTAGGAGAACGCGGCGCGGAAGGTGTTATGCCGCGCCGACGGAACTGGTCGCGGGAGCCGGGTTGCTTGACAACGTTCCCGGCGATATGCCGGAATGGACGCCCGGCTCCCACGACCGCGACGGTCCCCGCTCGGCCGCCGCGCCATCGGCGGAGTCGCTCGACGGGCCGGTGATGGTAATTGGGAACAACGAAGACCAGCCAGGCGTCGCTGGTCGCTGCGGCGAAGGCCGGGGACCGGCGCGCGCTCGGCGGGCTCCTCGCGGCGCACCTGCCGCTGGTGTACACGATCGTGCGGCGGGCCCTCGCCGGGCACCCGGGCGCCGTCGACGATGTGGTCCAGGAGACCATGCTCCGCGCGCTGCGGCAGTTGCCCGCGCTGCGCGCGCCGGAGAGCTTCCGCGCCTGGCTCGCCGCGATCGCCGTCCGGCAGGCCGGCACCTACCTGCAGCGCGAGCGCATCGTCACCGGGCGGCGGGCACGCCTGGACATGCTCACGGACGCGCCGGACGCCCACGACTTCGAGGACCTCACCATCCTGCGGGTGGAGCTCTCCGGACAGCGGCGGCAGGTCGGGCAGGCGGTCGGCTGGCTCGACCCGGACGACCGGGTGCTGTGGTCGCTGTGGTGGCTGGAGATCGGCGAGGAGCTGACCCGCGCCGAGCTGGCCGCCGCGCTGGGCGTCAGCGTCGTACACGCCGGGGTGCGGATCCAGCGGATGCGCAACCGGCTCGAACAGGCCCGCCTGCTCGTGGCGGCCCTGGACGCGCGGCCCCGCTGCTCGTGGCTGGACACGGTCGTCACCAACTGGGACGGCATCCCCAGCCCGCTGTGGCGCAAGCGGGTCACCCGGCACACCCGCTCGTGCGTGGCCTGCGCGCGCGCAGCCGAGGAGATGGTCGACACCGAGCGGCTGCTGACCGGCTTCGCGCTGCTGCCCGTACCCGCCGCGCTCGCCGGCGCCCTGATGGCCCACGACACCGTCACGACGAGCGCCGCCGCGCTCGGCCACGTATTCCCGTCGGCCGCCGGCAGTGCCGCGGGCGGGACGGCGCAGACCGGCTGGCTGGCCGGCGTCCCGGTCGCGAAGCTCGTGGTCGCGGGCTCACTCGTCGCCGGGGTCGCGGTCACCGCGGCGATGTGGCCGCATGACGACTCGCCGCCGCCGTTCGCGGCGACACCGGCGGCCGTGGCGCCCTCGTCATCGGTACCGCCGGCGTCCCTGCGTCCCGGGCCGGTGTCGCTGGAGTTCGAGGCCACTCCCGGGCGGTACCTCGGCACCGACGGCCAGATGGGCATCCTCGTCACCGCCGGCACCGCTTCGGCTCGGCAGCGGGCGACGTTCGAGGCGGTGCCGGGTCTGGCCGACGCGAACTGCTATTCGTTCCGGGCCGCCGACGGGCAGTACCTGAGGCACTCCTCCTGGCGGCTGCGGCTGAGCCACAACGAGGGCACCTGGCTGTTCCGCGGCGACGCCACCTTCTGCCCGCTCGGCACCGGCGGCGGCGACGTGATGCTGGAGGCGTCGAACTATCGCGGGTACTTCATCCACCGCGAGGGGGACCAGCTGTGGGTGCGGCAGGCGGACGGCACCGTGACGTTCCGCGCCGACAGCACCTTCCGCGTCCGCCCGCCGCTGACGTGACGCGGCGCGGCGCGGCGGCGGACTGCCGGTTGGCCCCACCCAGGCAGTCATACAGCTGGACGGCTATTTCCGGCGTCCGGGCGCGGTCACGGTGTCCTCCACGGCGGCCAGGTGCAGCTTCATCGCATCGGCCGCCGCAGTGGCGTCGCGCTTCGAAATGGCGGCGAGGATGGCGTCGTGCTCGTCGGCCGCCTGGGCCGCCCGGCCCGGTACGGCTGCCGCCGCGATGGCCTGCTCCTGCAGGACCGAGCGGAGTTCCGAGACGAGCCGGGGGAACAGCGGGTTGGCGGTCGCGGTGGCGATGGCCACATGGAAGTCGGCATCGATGCCGACCCGGATGGAGGGGTCCTGCTCGTCGCGGAACCGCACGAGCAGCGCGGTCATCGCCTTGAGGTCGGTCCGCGAACGGCGCTCGGCCGCGAGGGCGGCCAAGGGCACCTCCAGCGTCCGGCGGACCTCGTGCAGGTCGCGGGGGAGGTACTTGCCGGTCAGCAGCTGGGACGGCGCGAACTGCGCGTCGACGAAGGTGCCCTTGCCGGCATACGAACGGGTGAGACCGAGCGCGTTCACGCTGTGCAGAGCCTCACGGATCACCGAACGGCTGACCGCGAACGACTTGGACAGCTCGGCCTCGGAGGGCAGCCGCTGACCCACCGCGAACTCACCCGACTCGATGAGTTCGACAAGTTGCGATCGCACGTGTTCCGCGGCGGTGCGCTGCGCGACGGGGATCACCTTCACGGCTGCCAGGTTAACAGCCTGTCGGGCAGCCGGTCGGTCAGAATTAGGCATCGATGCGCACCGGCGCTGACCAGGTCGACTCGCACGGGCTGCCGGCGGCGTACACCAGCGAGCGAGCCGGAAGATCCATCACGATCCCCGCGATGGTGCAGGTGCGCTCGGCCACGGGCTGGGCCGCGTCCGGGTGCTGGCACACGCTGTACGGCGCGTCCGCGTGGTCGGCCAGCGCCTCCTGCAGGCTCCCGATCGTGTGCGTGTCGTGTTGCTGCACGCGCGCGGTCAGGTGGTGCAGCCGGTTGCGCGTGTGCGCCTTGCGCTCGAGATAGCGGTCCACCCCCGTGAGGCCGTCGACCAGGAAGTGGTTGGCGTGCGTGACCGCACCGTCGACGGGAGTGATCACGCCGCACGGGCCGTCGCCCGGTCCGGTCTCTATGTCCGCGCAGAACCCGCCCGCGTCGGCGATGAGATAGTTTGCGGAGTTCGCCCGTGATGTGGACTGGATCCGCTGGGCGGCCTCCGCACCGCTGTCGCTGTCGAGCACCGATCGCAGCAGCACGTGGTACGGAACGCCGAACCGGCCTTCGTCCCCGTCCGAGATGAGGGTGTTGGTGCACAGGCCGACGCCGCTGGAGTTGATCCCGACCTTCGCGAGCATCCCGGCCTCGACCACCGTGACGAAGTTCGGGCCGTCGTCCCGGAGCACCTGCAGTACGATCGCGGTTTCCCGGGCCCCCTCGATCCAGTCCCAGTTCTGGCCCATCAGCGCGCTGCCGGAGGTCGTGCGCTCGGGGGTCAGCGCGAACGACGTGCACTCGGTGGACGCCACGGCCCGGGCCCGTCCCGGAGCGGCGAACATGATCTCGCTGCGGGTGTTCAGGGCCAGGATGTCGGCCACCTCGACGCCGGCCCCGCGGGCGATCGCCCGGATCTCCCGCGCGGACGACGGCGAGAAGTCCTCGATGGGACCGGCGAACCCGAGTCCGTGTCGCCGCACGGTTGCCCAGTCCCACGACGCGTAGTGCATGAACACGTCGGCGTAGGTCCGCAATGCGTGCTCGATCCGGGTCCTCGCGGCGAGCCCGTACTGGTATCCCCGCTCTTCCGGGTCGCCCGTGACGGTCACGATGTCGTACCCGGAGGCGACTGTCCGCGCCATGCCCGCACCTCCTCTTGTAGCTCCTGCACGTGTAGCTCCTGGCTTCGCCGCCTGGCAGGCTATCAGGTTGCATGACAAGTTGTCCTTCCCCGGCGAGGCCGCCATTGCTTAGACTCCTGTCGGGCTGTCGGACAGGAGTCGTGCAATGCAGGTGGACCTTCCCCTCGATCAACTGGTGCGGTACGAGTACCCGCACCCCGAGCCCGGGGACTTCGACGCCTTCTGGAGCCGGACCCTGCGCGAACAGGGCGCGCATCCCCTCGATCCGCGGTTCGAGCGGGTGGACGCCCTGGTTCGGACCGTTGACGTGTACGACGTCACCTTCGCCGGATACGCCGGGGACGAGGTACGGGGTTGGCTGCTGCTGCCGCACGAGCGAACCGGCCCCCTGCCGCTCGTGGTGGAGTACCTGGGCTACGGCAGCGGACGCGGGCACCCGATCGAGTCGCTCGCCTACGCCAGTGCCGGCTTCGCGCACGCCGTCATGGACTCCCGCGGCCAGGGCAGTTCCGTGCGGGCCGGCCACACCGCGGACCCGCACGGGGCGGGCCCGTCCGCACCGGGGTTCATGACCCGGGACATCCTCGATCCCGAGCGGTACTACTACCGCCGCCTGTTCACCGACGCGTACCGGTTCGTCGATGCCGTGGCGACCCACGAGGCCGTGGCGCGCGACCGGATCGCGGTGACGGGACGCAGCCAGGGCGGTGCCCTTGCGCTCGTGGCGGCCGGCCTGCGTGACGATGTCCGGCTGGCGATGCCGCATGTGCCGTTCCTGTCCGCCTTCCGGCGCGCGGTACAGGTGACGGACCACAGTCCCCACGGGGAAATCGTCAAATGGCTGGCCGCCCACCGCGGCTCGGTGGAGCGCGCCTTCGAGACGCTCGCCTATTTCGACGCCGTGTCCTTTGCCCGGCGGGCCGCCTGTCCCGGCCGGTTCTGCGTCGCCCTGCACGACGTCGTGAGCCCACCTTCCACCGTTTTTGCTGCATACAATGCCTATGCTGGGCCCAAGGAGATGACCGTGTGGCAGTTCAACGGCCACGAGGCGGGCGGGCCCGAAGACCTCTTGCGAACCATTCGCGCCGTCCGAGAGCTGGTGTCATGAGCATCGTCGACTTCCACCACCACGCGCCATTGGCGTCCTATGTCAGCCGATTGACGGCGCTGGGAATCCAGGCTCAGCCGGGCGCCCCGTTCCCGGTGTGGGAACCGGCGGACTCGGTCCGGATGATGGATCGGTTGGGCATTGACCTGGCCGTCCTGTCCGTCGCCTCGCCCGGGTTCTATTTCGGCGATCAGACATTCACCACGGCCCTGTGCCGGGACACCAATGACGAGCTGACCGAAGTGGTCCGCGACGCCGACGGGCGGTTCGCGGCGGTTGCCTGCCTGCCGCTGCCCTCGGTCGATGCCGCGCTCGCCGAGGTCGAGCGGGTGTTCGACCGGCCGGAGTTCGTCGGCGTCGGCCTGCTCACCAGCTACGCCGGGTCGTACGTCGGCCATCCCAAATTCGACGGCCTGCTGGAAACCCTGAACGACCGCGGTGCGTTCGTCCACGTGCACCCGGTGCTGCCCGCGTGGTGGCCCGAGGGCGAGATCCCCCTCCGGCCGTCGGTCCTGGAGTACCTCTTCGACTCGACGCGCCTCATCACGAACCTGCTCATCACCGATGTGCCGCGCCGATTTCCGCGAATCCGGTGGGTCTTCTCGCACTGCGGCGGCGCGATGCCGGTCGTCGCTCCGCGCATGGTGCTGGCCGAAGGCATGCCCGAGCTTGCGGCCGTCGCTCCGCAAGGCGTCCTGCGCGGGCTGGCGGCGTTCCGCTACGACACCGCTCTTTCCCACACCGCGGCCGACCTCGGCGCGCTGCTGTCCTTCATCGACGACACGCGGGTCGTGCTCGGCACGGACTTCCCGTTCTCGTCGCTCGACGAGGTGGCCGAGCGTTTCGCCCTCTTGCGCGAGTACCTCGGCGACGCGCATCGGTCGGCCGTGCTCAGCGAGAACGCCCGCGAGCTCCTCGGCGACCTGGGGAGGACGCGGTGACCCGGGCCGGCGGCTGGATGGACAGCGCCTGGTAGATGGCCGTCTGCTCCGGGCACAGCGGCGTGGTCTGCGCGACGGAGCCGGCCGGACCGGCGAGGGTCACCTGGGCCACCCGCCCGAGCTGCCGGTTGATGGTCTGCCAGGTTTGACCGCTGGCGTGCTCGGCGACGCGGGTCAGCAGCAGGGCCAGCCACCGGATCTGCACGTGCGCGCGGATGCGGTGTTCCGAGCGGTGGCCGGCCGGTCCGGTCAGCAGCTGTGTCTTGAGGTCACGAGCGTTCAGGAGGTGCTTGTAGCCCAAGGTGACGTCCTGGGCGCTGATGTGCGGGTCGGAGGTGGCGATGACGTACTTGCCGTCGAGCCTGGCCTCGGCCTTGACCTTCGCCGGGTCCACCTTCAGGCGTCCGTCGGGCGGCCGGATCAGCCAGCGGCCGAGGGTGGGGTGGTCGAGTAGCGCGCACTCGGCCCGCACACGGGCGGCTTCGTTCCGGGCGCACCGGTCGGCGATCCGGGCCAGTTCGGCTTGGATGTGGACGATGGTCTCGTCGCGCTGCCGGTGGTCGCGCCGTGCCTGGTCCGAGTCGTGGCAGACGACGAACCGGGCGTCCTGACCGTCGAGGCGGACCTCCCGGATGCGCAGATTGTCGCGGACGTACCGGTAGCGGCCCGGACGGGACAACACCGCCTCGACGAGGCGATTGCCGTCGCGCATACGCATCCCGGCGAGGTAGTGCCCGCCGGCGCGGCGCAGGCGCGCCAGGTCGTCCACGCTGGAGAAGCCGCGCTCGACCACGGTGACGACCCGGCCCGGATGCCGGTCCAGCAGGTCGCGCACCTCGGCCGGGACGGGGTCGTCACCGGCGCCACCGGGCCAGCACCAGCAGCGGACCGGGATGCCTTCCTTGGTCATGGCCAGGCCGACGACGATCTGCTCGCCGCCGTCGCATGCGAAGTGGATGGTATTGAAAAACAACGGGTCGAGCCGGTCGGGCACGGCGCGGAACAGCGACTCCTGAACCCGCGCCTGCGTGTCCGCGTTCTCCAGCAGATCCATCGCCCGGCGAGCGTGTTCATCGTCCATCGTGGATAGTCCGGGTACGGCGGCCTCCTCGCGCACCCATTCGGCGGCCGACAGCCCGCTCATCGGGGCCACCGCCCGGTGGGCGACCAGCGCGAAGAGCACCCGCTCCAGGTCGGCGGTGAACCGCCGCGCGCCGATGGCCGCTCGCAGCGCCGCGCCCACGTCGAGGCGGTGCCACACCCCGTCGAGCAGCCAGGTGACCCCGATGGCCCGGACGTCGACGACCTCCGACGACGCGGTCCGGCCGGCCGCACCCGGCGGCGCGGCGCCGGTCAGCTCGTCGCAGCCGCCGAAGTGCTTGTTGATTGACGCGGCCAGTCGCTGCAGCCCAGCCACGTCAACCTGGTCGACCCGGCCCAGGCTCATCAGCACGTCCGGCTTGACCCGCCCGTCCACCCGCCGGTTGTGGGCCAGGGCGACATAGCGCACCACCGCGCCGTCGGCGTTGGTCCGCGACGTGAACCGCAGGAACATGCCTACGACCAAACCATCCTTGACCTGCTAGCACAAGGTCAAGATACTGAGTCGTGTTACTACAATTTCAGCCGTCCGAGCCGCTTGGTGAACCGGCCGACACCCCCTGACCAGCGGCAATCTGAGACCAATCACTCCCGCGTGTGTACCAAATCGTGGGACCAAGGCGTAAGGAAACTTCGTAACGAACCGAGCGGAGGCCCTTGCGATCCACCCGACCACGGTGCACCCTGAGGGACAACCTATAGGGCTGTCAGACAGCCGGGCAGGTTGACAGGTCCGGAGGCGCCGCGTACCCCGCGCTTGGCAGGTCTTCGGTCCCCCAGCAGAGGAGAGCAGCGATGCGTGCAAGGAACTTATGGCGCGGCCGTGTCGCCGTGGCCATCGGGCTGGCGGGAGCCCTCGCCCTCGCGGCCTGCGGTGGCGCAAGCGACTCGGGCGCAAACAACTCGGGCGAAATCAAGGGAAACATTGACTTCTGGATGGGCGACCCCATCGGGGACGCCCAGCAGCCGATCATGCAGAAGCTGGCGGACGACTACGCCGCCGCACATCCGGGGACCAAGGTGAACCTCCGGTTCCTCGGCAAGGACGCACATCAGACGTACCTCACCTCGATCGCCGGCGGCAGCGTTCCCTGCGTCGCACTCATCGGCAACACCTGGACTCCGGAATTCGCGGCACTCAATGCCCTCGACGTATACGCCAGCGACCCCAAGACGCTCCAGGGCGGCTACGTGCCCGGCATGATCGAGTCGACCATCTTCAAGGGCAAGTCGTACGCGATCCCCTATGACACCGGTGTCCGCGCCCTGATCTACCGCAAGGACATGCTCGAGGCGATCGGCAAGACCTCGGCCCCCGCCACCTGGGACGAGCTGCGCGAGGACGCCCTGGCCATTCAGGCGAAGAACCAAGGCGTCAACGGGTTCGGCATCATCGGCGGCGCGCACTGGTACTACCTGCCGCTGATCTGGAACTGGGGCGGGGAGATCGCCAAGCAGAGCGGCGACAAGTGGGTCTCCGAGGCCGGATCGACGCAGTCCGTCCAGGCGTTCCAGTTCTACTCCGATCTGCTGACCAAGGATCACCTGTCGCCCGCCGGCGCCTCGGCCTGGACGGGTGCCGACGTCGACAAGTCGATGGGCCTGGGCCAGACGGCGATGATGGTCGGCGGGTCGTGGGACCTGCGGACCATTCTCAAGCAGAGCCCCGATCTGGAGGGCAAGCTGGGCACGGCCGTCCTGCCCAAGGGGCCGGGCGGGAACAACGACACGTTCGCCGGCGGCAGCAACCTCGCCGTGTTCCGCGAGTGCAAGAACAAGGCGGTGGCGAACGACTTCGTGAAGTTCATGATGAGCAAGGAAAACCTCGTGCCGGTCACCTCGAACCTGGGTCTGCTCCCGGCGACGAACGACGCTCTGGCCCAGGAGAAGGCCACCGGGTCCTTCTCCGCCCCGCTGTTCAAGGCGTACGCCGACCAGGCCGACCACACCCGTTCCATTCCCCCGGTGGCCAGTTGGGGGAAGGTGGAGGGGGCCAACTCCATCGTGAACGCCATGCAATCGATCATGAGTGGCAAGAAGACGGCCGACGCCGCCATGAAGGAACTCGCGGACCAGGTGAACCAGGCAATTGGTTGAGAATGTGAAAACCACAACCCGTCGCGCAGCGTCCTCGGCCACCCCGGGGGCGCTGCGCGAGCGGCGCTTGCTGCGCGGACAGCAAGGCTTCGAGAAGCGATTCCTGCCGTGGGCCTTTCTGGCGCCGCTGCTCGCGGTAATCGCCGGCGTGGTCGGATATCCGGTGGTGCGAACGATCTGGCTGTCGTTCCACGACGGTGAGTACCTGCAGAGTGGACCGTTCGTCGGGCTGCAGAACTACCGAGACATCTTCGCCGACCCCTACTACACCGCCGCCCTGGTGCGCACGACCCTGTTCGCGGCCGCGGTGGTCGTCACCACAATTCTGCTGAGTCTGGCCATCGCCCTGGTCCTCGACGCCGCACCCCGCGCGGCCAAGGTGCTCAGCGTCATCGTGTTGCTTCCCTGGGCCATGCCGCGGGTCGCGTCGGGCATCGTCTGGAAGTGGATGTTCGACGACCAGTACGGCGTGGTGAACTGGCTGCTGGTCCACTGGTTCGGCCTCGACTCCTTCAACGGCTACTCCTGGTTCAGCACGGGCACGCCGGCCATGGTGGCCATCACGGTCGCCGTCGTCTGGCACTCGGTACCGTTCGTGGCGGTTTCCCTGTTCGCCGGGCTCCGTGGCACCCACGGTGAAGTGGTCGAGGCGGCCCGGGTCGACGGCGCCAACGCCTGGCAGATCCTGCGACGCATCCGGCTGCCCATGATCCGTCCCCTGCTCGTCGTGATGACCACGATCTCGACCATCTGGGCGTACCAGTCCTTCGACCACTTCCTGGTGATGACCACGCCGCCCGGCGGCCCGGACCATTCGACCGAGGTGTTGTCCCTGCTGACCTGGCTCGAGGCCTTCGCCCAGCTCGATCAGGGCTCCGCCGCGGCCATGGCCGTGGTCCTGTTCCTGATGCTGGCCGCGGTGAGCGTGCTGTACGTCCGGCTGAACCGAGAGGACGTTCGATGACGTCACTGTTGCGCCGTGGTGCGCTGTTCCTGCTCGTCGCCGTGATCGTGGTGAGCAGCCTGTTCCCGTTCTTCTGGATGCTGGTCACGTCGATCAAGCCCGACAGCGAGCTGTTCACCCGCACCCCGCGCTTCATCGTCACGTCACCGACCGCGGAGCGATACACGCACCTGCTCGACGGCAACATCCCCACCCAGTTCCGCAACTCCCTCATCGTCGCCGTGGCGACGACGGTGCTGACCGGCCTGATCGCCCTGCTGGCGGGCTATGCCCTGGCCCGCTATCGGCTGCGGACCCGACATATCCTCACGGTCGTCATCCTCGTCACGCAGCTGCTGCCGCAGACCATCCTCGTCATCCCGTTGTTCACGCTGTTCCGCAACGCCGGCATGCTCAACACGTTTCAGGGGCTGACCCTGAGCCACCTGGCCCTGACCGTGGGCCTGTGCACGTTCATGCTGCGATCGTTCGTCGTGGAGATTCCGTACGAGCTCGAAGAGGCCGCCCTGGTCGACGGGGCGAGCCGGATGCGCGCCGTCTGGTCGGTCGTGTTCCCGCTGGCCTGGCCGGGGCTGGCCGCGAGCTCCGTCTACGCGTTCATCACGTCGTGGAACGAGCTCATGTTCTCGGCGACGTACATGCAGCGGCCCGAGATCGAAACGCTACCCGTCGCCCTCCAGCAGTACTTCTCCAGCTACTACACCGACTGGGGAGGCGTGATGGCGGCGAGCGTGGTCTTCACGATCCCCGTGGTGATCTTCTTCCTCGTCGTGCAGAAGCGGCTGATGCAGGGAATGGCCTCGGGCGCGATGAAGGGCTAGAAGCGGAACAGCGACGCCTGGAACCGGTAGGCGTCGCCGCGGTACAGCTGGCGGCCCACGTCAAAGCACTGGTCGTGCTGGTCGAAGGTCTTCTGGTAACCGACCAGCACCGGATCGCCGGGCTCGAGGCCGAGCAGCTTGGCCTCCCGCGCCTTGACCGCCTCCGCCGCGAGCTCGTAGTCGCACCGGCTGGCCGCGATGTCGTACCGGTCGCGCAGCACGTCGTAGAGCGACCGGTCGGTGAAGTCGACGTCCTCGATGCCGGGAACGCGCGCGGCATCGAGGCACGAGTGGTCGACGCTGAGCGGCGACCCGTCCAGGTACCTGACCCGGCGCAGGTCGACCACCGGCTGGTCCGTGCCGATGCGAAGGACCTCCGCCTCGGCCAGGGTGGCCGGGCGAACCGTGGCCCGCATGACCCGGGACGACGCTTCCATGCCGCGCTCGCGTGCGACCTCGCTGAGCCCCCGCAGCCGGTTGGGCTCGTGCACGAGCCGGTTCTCGGCGACGAACCAGCCGCGCTGCGGCGACGGCACGATCCGTCCGGCATCGGCCAGGGCGCTGAGCACCTGTCGCAGCGTCGCCCGGCTGACCCCCAGCTCGGCGGCCAGGGTGCGCTCCCCGGGCAGCCGGGTGCCGGCCGGGAACTGCCCGACGGTCAACGCTTCCTGGAGGGCACGGTAGGCCTCGACAGCGTTGTTGCGGCCCTCCACCCGGGCCGGGGAGACCTTGAGGTCGAGCGCCTTCACCACAGCTGCCACTCCTTGGTTTGTTCGTGTGCGCTGCATCCTAACGCCCTTGTCACGCAGCCCGAACCGATTGACACGCTCGGCCCGGTCCACCAGACTGGTCCATATTGCAGACCAGTTGGCGTCACGAGAGGGCGACATGACAGACGAGAGCATCCGCGAGCCGCAGGTTCTTCGGTACCGAGACCTCGAGCGGCGCACGTGGGGCGACGAGACCACCGGACGGCTGTGTGACTGGTTCTACGCCGACGACGCGACGATGAACCTCAACATCGTCGGCATGCCGCCGAACGGTTCCGCGATCTCCTCGCCCGCCAACCCCACCGTCTTCGGCGCGGACGAGCTCTTCTACGTGCTCGAGGGCCGCATGGTCCAGAGCAACCCGGTCACCGGCGAGGTCTTCGTCGTCAACCCGGGTGAGGCCATCTTCTTCCGCAAGGACACCTGGCACTACCAGTGGAACCACAGCAACGTACAGCTGCGGATGCTCGAGTTCTTCCAGCCGGCCCCCAAGGCCGGAACGGGCGGAGCCTACGCGCGCGCCCAACCCCCGCTCGACGGTCCGCCGAAGCAGGGGCAGGACGAGCTGCTCGGCAACTGGCCGATGGCCCGCGACACCCCGCGCGAGCGGACCACCTGGATGATCCGGGAGGCCGACATCCTCTGGCGCATGGAGGGCACCACCCGGGGTCGCGAGATCCTCGTGGGCATCCTGGCCAGCACGGAGCACCTCACCGCCGGAAAGATGTCGTTCCTGGGCGGCCAGCGAAGCGACGTGTACAGCCACGGCGCCGACAAGGTGATCTTCGTGGAGTCGGGCAACCTGCACGTCGAGCTCACCGGCACGAAGAAGTGGGTCGAGCTGGACCCCTGGGACGGTGTGCGCATCCCGGCCGGCACGCCGCACTCGTTCTACAACATGAGCCACGAGCCCGCCTCGTGCCTCTTCTCGGTGGCCGGCGAGTACCGGCCGGGCTGCGTTGACTGACACCGCGGTCGACGGCGGTCACGACACCCTCGTGGCCGCCGTCGACTGGGGCGGGACCTGGATCAGGGCGGCCGCCGTGTCGGGCGGCCGCGTCGTGCGCAGGGACCGTCGCGCCAAGCCGTCGAGCCTGGCCGAGCAGTACGCCACCGTCGCCGGCATGGTCCTGGGCGTCACCTCGCACCTCGCCCAGGCGCCGGCCGCGGTGGGCGTGGGACTCGCGGGCGTGGTCCAGGAAGGCATCGTCGGTACCGCCCTCAACCTCGGTTTCACCGACGGCACCGACGTCGCGGCCGCCCTGCGTCCGCACCTGCCGCTGCCCACCTATCTGCTCAACGACGTTCAGGCCACGGCGCTGGGCGTGGCCGCGCGCTGGCCGCACGGGACGACCGCCGTCCTGACCATGGGTACCGGCATCGGCGGAGCGGTGGTCAGGGACGGCTCGCTCGACGCCGGGCTCGGTGGGGCCGGGGACTTCGGCCACGTGGTGATCGATGTCGACGGACCCCGCTGTCCCTGCGGCGGCACCGGATGCCTCGAGGCGCTGGTCTCCGGACGGGGCTTGGCCGAAGCCGCGAACGCACTCGCGGAGGAGGGGTCGAGTCCCCTGCTCGCCGCGCGCGCACGCGGCGGGCGTGTCCTGCACGGCGGAGACCTGCAGGACGCGGCCGAGGGCGGCGACGGCCGGGCGGCCGACGTGCTCGACCGGTCCGCGGTCGCCTTGTCCGCCGGCTTGCGCACGATCGTCGCGACGCATGATCCGCAGCGCATCGTCCTGGCCGGCGCGGCCCTGGCCCCGGACACGTGGTTCGGCCGGGCGGTGCGAACGCACTGGGATCGCACCCGGCCGCGCTGGGCCCGGACGGAGCTGCACCACGTGGGCGATGACGAGGACGCGGCACTGCTCGGGGCCGCGTCGCACGCACTCGACAGGTTCACCGCGGCCCGGTCCGGCTCCTGACGACCTTCCCAGTCAATCAATCGTGTGGCAAACTGCAACTGGTTCATCTAATAGACCAGTTCTCTCGAGAGGCCAGGTCAGTCCTCATGGCGTTGTCCAACCGTTCGATCGTCGTCTTCGCCTTCGACGGCTACCAGGAGCTCGAGTTCTGGTACCCGGTCCTGCGTGCCCGGGAGGAGGGGGCGGAGGTCAAGGTCGTCGGTCCGGGGGAGGGGCCGTGCGAGAGCCACCTGGGCTACCCGATCCTCGGGGACACCGTCGCGGACGAGGTCGTGTCCGAGGACGTGGACGCACTGGTAGTGCCGGGGACGGTGACCGGTCGCCCGGCGGTCAGCGACGAGCAGGTGTTGCTCCTGCGCCGGCTGCGCGCCGCGGGGGTGCCCATTTTCGCGAGCGGCTCCGGCGCCCACCTGGTCCGGGAGCTCGTCCTCGACGTCGATCCCGACCGCGTTGCGGTGGACGCCGATGCCCTTCCCTCCCTGTTCACCCGGCTGCGGACCGAGCTGGCCGGCTGAGCCGCCGCTCGTCGACGTCGAAGGAGAGTTCGTCATGCAGATCTTCCGTACCGTGCTCGGTGACGTCCCGGCCGAGGAGTCGGGCCGCATCCTCACCCACGAACACCTGCTCTACGGGTATCCCGGGGCCGAGCTGGACCACCGGACCGTGTTCGACCACCCCGCCGCCGTCGAGCGGGTCAGCGGCCAAATCATCGACGGCATGATCCCCAACGGGTACAACACCCTCATCGACATGACCCCGGCCGAGGTCGGCCGCCACCCGCAGTTCATGGTGGACGTCGCCAAGCGCACCGGCATCAACGTCGTGGCGATCACCGGGTTCTTCCCGGAACGCATGGGCGTGCCCTACTACTGGCGCCGGCAGACCGTCGAGGAGCTCACCGAGTTCTTCGTGCGCGACCTCACCGAGGGCATGGTGTTCGCGTGGCAGCAGACGCCGTACAAGGCCGGTGCCATCAAGATCGCCACCGGTCAGGAGAGCGTCTTTCCCAAGCCGAGCCCGGTGGGCGCGTACGGTCGCCACGTCCACGAGGTGGAGGACCGCCTGATCCGGGCGGCCGGCAAGGCGGCGATGGAGACCGGCTGCGGCATCAACACCCACATCGACCCGATGGACTTCGAGGTCACCAACCCCGGGCGTGAGCAGCTCGAGATCCTTGACGAGGTCGGCATGGACCTGTCCAAGGTGATCATCGGCCACGCCTTCGTACCACCGCAGGTCGACATGATGCGCGAGGTACTCAGGATGGGCGCGAACGTCCAGCTGGACCACATCGGCATTCCCTGGCGCGTCGGCAGCGCGGAAGAGCTGGACGAGGCGATGGCCAATGCCCTCGTCGAGCTCATCGAGTACGGCTACCTGGATCGCATCGTCCTGTCGTTCGATCGGTGGTTCTTCAACCCCCGGGCGACGGTCACCGAGTCCGACCCGCAGCTGGAGAACGAGAAGGTCAATCTCAACTACATGTTCTCCAGCTGGGTCCCGCGCCTGAAGTCCAAGGGCATCACCGACGAACAGCTCGACCAGATCATGATTCACAACCCTCGACGCATCCTGTCGATCGAGGTCTGACGGAGGACTGGATGGAACTGCAGAAGGCTCGAGTCGCTGTCCTGGCCGAGAACCTGTACCAGGAGCTGGAGCTGTGGTACCCGGTCCTGCGGCTGCGCGAGGCCGGCGTGAAGGTCACGATCGTGGGCGCCCGCGCCGGCGAGGTGTACGCCAGCAAGCTGGGCTACCCGGCGGTGGCCGAGGTCGGCATCGCGGACGTGTCGCCCGACGACTTCGACGCGGTGATCGTGCCCGGCGGCTTCTCGCCCGAGTACCTGCGCCGGGAACCGAGCTTCGTCGAGTTCGTCCGCGCCCTGAACGATCGGGCCGCCCCGGTCGCGGCGATCTGCCACGCGGGGTGGCTGCTGGCGACGGCGGACATCGTGAGGGGGCGGGCCGTCACGTCGGTCCCCGTCATCAAGGACGACGTGATTCACGCCGGTGGCGACTGGCGCAACGAGGCCGTCGTGGTCGACGGCAACCTCATCACCTCGCAGCTGCCCAACGACCTGCCAAAGTTCCTCGCACGGATCCTGGACGCCCTGGCCAACAGCGACGCGAAGGGCGGCGACGTCCCGGCCGTCGTCCGTGATGCCACGCCGAGTTCGGCGGTGTACCGCGCGGCCGCCGTGGTGAAGAACCGTGCGGCCGGGCCGGGATCGGCCAACTACCGGGCGTACGCGGTGGCGGGCGAGTGACCGTCGCGCTGGTCGCCGGCGGCGCCACCGGCATCGGACGGGCAACCGTGCGAGCCCTGCGCGCCGCCGGGACCGACGTCTACCTGGCCGACGTCAACGACTCGGCGGCCCGGGAGGTGGCGGCGCAGGAGGCCCCGGGACGGATCGTCGTGGGGCACCACGACCTGGCCGACCGGCACGCGCCGAAGGCCGCCGTGGACGCCGCCCTGGAGGCATTCGAGCGGCTCGACCACGTCGTCGTGACCGCCGGTCTGCACGTCGTCGCTCCGCTGGAGTCCTTCGCGTACGAGGCGTGGGAAGCGACCATGGCGGTGAACGTGCGGGCGCCGTACCTGCTGGCCCAGGCGGCCGTGGCGGCGCTGGCGGACACCCGCGGAAGCATCGTGTTCACGGGCTCGACCGCGGCCCACCGCGGCAGCCCCGGCACGTTCGCGTATGCCGCGTCCAAGGGTGCACTCATCAGCCTGACCCGATCGTTGGCGGTCGAGCTCGCGGGCCGTGGAGTTCGCGTCAACAGCGTGTGTCCGGGGTGGATCGACACCCCGTTCAACGATCCGTACTGGAACGCCCAGGCCGACACCGAGGCCGCCCTGAACGGCATTGTCGCGCGGGTGCCGCTGGGCCGGCAGGGCGATCCGGAGGAGGTGGCCGCCCTCATCGTGTACCTGCTCGGTCCGGGCTCGGCCTACCTGACGGGACAGTCCGTGATCATCGATGGCGGCCTGCTCTCGGCCTGACCTACGACAGGCAGGGAGACTCACGTACGAGTGGAGTCAGGACGTCCTCCACCGACCCCGGACCTCGCCACCAAGCTGTCCGCCGTGCTGAACCTGTACCTGGGTGGGCCGTTTTCGTGCGCAACGGCAGCGACCACCGAACCCACTACGAACACGACCGATTACCCGGCCTTGGCCGGGTAATCGGGATGCTAGTGAGGTTGTCCACGGACCACCCACAGCGTCGTGGGTGAGGGGAGCACAACCGATGAACCGGCCTGCGGCGACCCGGGTGAGCGACAGCAAGGTCAAACCTGCGGTCGAGGACGACGAGTTCGAGCGGCACGTGCCCGATGCGGAGCATCTGGTCGCGGAGGCGGTGGTCCAGGCGACCGCCCAGGATGTCGACCCCGAGCTGGTCGCGCAATACTGGCACCTGGTGCCGGACGAGGAGCTCGCCGGCTGCGAGGTGGCGAAGATCGTTGCCGCCACGCGGTCGCATGTGGAGCTGGCCCAGCAGCGGGTGCCCGGCGAGCTGAAGCTGCGCCTGGGCATGAGTGTTGCCGGCGGCACGTCGCTGGAGATCGTCACCGACGAGATGCCGTTCCTTGTCGACTCGGTCACGAGTGCGCTGGAGGCGCGCAATCTCGACGTGAACATGCTGGTGCACCCGCTCGTCGTGGTGCGGCGGGCGCCGCTGGGCGCGTTGGAGGAGATCCGCGTCGGCCTGGATCCGGAGGACGCCGCGCCGGGTGACATCGTCGAGAGCTGGATCCGCATCGAGGTGGACCGGATCCGGGATGAGGCCGATCTCGAGGGGCTGCGCAACGACCTGGCCCGGGTGCTCGACGACGTGCGCGTGGTGGTCGAGGACTGGCCCAAGATGCGCACGCAGGCACTCACCCTGGCCGACGGGCTCGGCAGCGCGCGGCTGCCGGTGCCGGACAAGGACATCACCGACTCGGTCGAGCTGCTGCGCTGGCTGGTGGACGACCACTTCACGTTCCTGGGCTACCGGGAGTACCGGTTGACGAAGGGCGACGACGGGGAGGAGCAGCTGCAGGCGGTGCTCGGCACGGGCCTGGGCATCCTGCGGTCCGACCAGAACCGTCCGCGCGTGCTGAGCTCGATGACCGCTGAGGCCTACGCCAAGGCGCTGGAGAAGCGTCTTCTCACCATCACCAAGGCCGACTCGCGGGCCACCGTGCACCGCGCCTCCTACCTGGACTACATCGGGTTCAAGCAGTTCGACGTCAACGGCAACGTGATCGGCGAGAAGCGCTTCCTCGGGTTGTTCTCGTCGGCGGCGTACCGGACCAGCGTGCGCGACCTGCCGGTGGTCAAGCGCAAGGTGGCCGAGGTGGTCGAGCGCTCCGGGCTGTCCCCGCGCTCCCACTCCGGCAAGGACCTGATGGAGACGCTGGAGACCTACCCGCGCGACGAGCTGTTCCAGATCACCACCGACGAGCTCTACCGGACCGTCATGGGCGTCCTGCGCCTTGCCGGCCGCCGCCAGCTGCGGCTGTTCCTGCGCCGGGACGGTTACGGCCGGTTCATCTCCTGCCTGGTCTACCTGCCCCGCGACCGGTTCACCACCGCGAACCGGCTGCGCATCCAGCAGATCCTGCTGGCCGAGCTCAACGGCATCGGGGTCGACTACACCACCCGGGTCAGCGAGTCGAAGTTCGCCCGCGTTCACCTCATCGTCCGCACCGAGCCCGGCAACCCGCCCGGCGACATCAACGTCGACCGTCTCACCGAGCGCCTCGCCGACGCCACCCGGCTGTGGGACGACGACTTCCGCCTGGTGCTGGAGCGCAAGCTCAACGACGAGCACCAGGCCAAGCAACTCCACCGGCGCTACGGCGGCGCGTTCTCGGACACGTACAAGGACGAGCACACGCCGAACGAAGCGGTGAACGACGTCGCCAAGCTGGAGCTGCTGGACGAGCCGGGCCAGCTCGTGATGCACGTCTACCGCCGCCGCCAGGCCGAAAGCGACATCCGGTTCAACGTGTTCCGCTACGGCAAGCCGATGATCCTCTCCGCGGTCCTGCCGGTGCTGCACTCCCTCGGTGTGCGGGTCACTGACGAGCGGCCCTACGAGATCGTCCGCTCCGACGGCACCGTCTACCTCTACGACTTCGGCCTGCAGCTGCCGGCCGACTCGCGGGCGATCGTCGATGTCCGCCCCCACCTGGAGAACGCCTTCTTCGCCACCTGGCACGGCGAGGCCGAGGTCGACAACTTCAACGCCCTCGTGCTGAAGGCCAGGTTCACCTGGCGCGAGGTCGTCATCCTGCGGGCCTACGCGAAATACCTGCGCCAGGCCAGCACGGTGTTCTCGCAGGACTACATGGAGACGACGCTCCTGGCGTACCCCGCGATCGCCGCGAAACTCGTGGACCTCTTCACGGCTCGCTTCGACCCGAGGCTGCACCTGTCCGCGACCGCGCGGTCGGAGTGGTCGAAGATGATGGTCGCGGCGATCAACGAGGACCTCGACCAGGTGACCAGCCTCGACCAGGACCGCATCCTGCGCTCGTTCCTGCACCTGATCCAGGC
>NZ_BAAARV010000026.1:0-88281 GCF_039532525.1 Dactylosporangium salmoneum | reverse complement strand
GCGTTCGACCACCGGCACATCTTCATCGACCCCTCGCCCGACGCCGCGTCGTCGTACGAGGAGCGCCGGCGCCTCTTCGAGCTGCCCCGCTCGTCGTGGGACGACTACGACCGGTCGAAGATCTCGGCCGGCGGCGGCGTGTACCCGCGCACGGCCAAGTCGATCGCCCTGTCGGAGGAGGCCCGGGCCGCGCTCGGCATCGTCGGCGACGGCCCGCTCGCCCCGAACGACCTCATGCACGCGGTGCTCGCCGCGCCGGTCGACCTGTTCTGGAACGGCGGCATCGGCACCTACGTGAAGGCGACCGGGGAGTCGCACGCCGAGGTCGGCGACAAGGCCAACGACTACGTCCGGGTCAACGGCCGGGAGCTGCGGGTCAAGGTGGTGGGGGAGGGCGGCAACCTGGGCCTGACCCAGCGCGGCCGCATCGAGTACGCCCTCAACGGGGGCCGCATCGCCACCGACTTCATCGACAACTCGGCCGGCGTCGACTGCTCCGACCACGAGGTCAACATCAAGATCCTGCTCGACCGCGCGGTGGCCGCGGGCGCGCTCGAACCGGCCGACCGCAACCCGCTGCTGGCCGAGATGACCGACGAGGTCGGCGAGCTGGTCCTGCGCGACAACTACGACCAGGCCACGGCCCTGGGCAACGCGCGGGCGCAGTCCCGCTCGCTGCTGCCGGTGCACAAGCGGCTCATCGCGGATCTCGAGCGGCGGGGCCAGCTGGACCGGACGCTGGAGGGCCTGCCGACCGACGAGGTGCTCGACGAGCGCGCCGCCACCGGCGTCGGCCTCGCCTCGCCCGAGTTCGCCGTCCTGCTCTCCTACGTCAAGATCGTCCTGGAGCACGAGATCCTCGACTCCGACCTGCCGGACGAGGACTGGACCAGCGAGGTCCTGGTGGAGTACTTCCCGACCGCCCTGCGGGAGCGCTTCGTCGAGGCGATGGCCGAACACCCGCTGCGCCGGGAGATCGTCACCACCGCCGTCGTCAACGAGGCGGTCAACCGCGGCGGCACGTCGTTCTTCCACCGCGCCTCGGAGGAGACCGGGGCCGGCGCCGCGGACGTGCTCCGCGCCTCGGTCGTGATCCGCGAGGTGTACGGCCTGGGCGACCTCCGCCGGGCGGTGGAGTCGCTGGACAACAAGATCCCGACCCAGTCGCAGACGGCGGTGTACCTGGAGATGCGCCGCCTGCTCGACCGGGCGGTGCGCTGGCTGGTCTCCAACCGCCGCCTGCCGATCGACGTGCCCGGCGAGATCGCGCGCCTGCGCCCGGGCGTCTCCCGGCTGCTGCCGCAGCTGGACACCCTCTTCCGCGGCCGCGAGCGCGACGCGCTGCGGGCCAACACCGCGGGCCTGCGCGAGCTGGGCCTGCCGGAGGAGATCGCCGACGTCACGACCCGGATCATGTATGGCTTCGGCCTCCTCGACATCGTCGAGGTGGCCTCGACCACGGGCCGCGACGTGAGCGAGGTGGCGACCGTGTACTACCTGCTCTCGGAGCGCTTCCGGGTCGACGACCTGCTCTCGCGGATCTCGGCCCTGCCGCGCGAGGACCGGTGGCAGACGCTGGCCCGGATGGCGCTGCGCTACGACCTGTACGCGGCCCTGGCGGCGCTCACGGCCGAGGTGCTCAACGCCACCTCGGCCGACGCGGAGGCGGAGGCCCGGGTGCACGAGTGGGAGCAGAGCAACGCGACGTCGATCGCGCGGACGCGCAACGCGATCGGCGAGTTCGGGGAGTCCCCGGGCGACCTGGCGGCGATCTCCGTGCTGCTGCGCCAGATCCGCACCCTGGTGCGCGCCTCGGCGGCCTGACGTTCAACGAAAGGGCCGGATGAGCCTTGGCTCATCCGGCCCTTCCCGTTTCCGGCCGGTCAGGCGGCCAGGCCCAGCGTCTCTGCGGCGGCGCGGCCGTTGGCGTGGCTGGCGCCCCACGTCGTGATGAAGGCGCGCGCCCCCGCCGGCCGCCAGGATGACGGCCAGCCCATCTCGACCACCGTCACCGCGTGGGTGGTGGCCAGCGTCTCCACCAGGGCGCGGGCCCCGGCCAGGCGGTGCACGTTGCGCCCCACGACGACGATCGGGCGCCCGCCGGCCCGGGCCCGGATGTCCTCCGGGTCGGCCGCGCCGGCCACCACGCGCACCTGCTCGGTGCCGTTCACGTGCGGCCCGAGGCCCCACGGCACGCGGCCGGCGGCGATCGACGACTCGGACTCCAGCTGCACGATGAGCGGCGCGGCCGCGGCGTCGTGGGTGCCCTCGATGCGCACCGCGCCCAGCGCGGCCGGGTAGCCCAGCCCCGGCTCCTCGCGGTCGGTCCGCGCGCCCGAGCGCGTCCAGGCGGACAGGTCGGCGACGCGGGCCACGGCCTCCTCGAGACGGTCGAGGGGCAGACGCCCGTCCTGTACCGCGGCCACGATCTCGTCGGCGCAGGCGTTCGTGATCTGCTCGTCGATGTCCGCGCCGATGCACAGCAGGTCGGCGCCCGCGGCCAGGGCCAGCACCGCGCCGGCCGGGATGCCGCCGGCGTAGCGGGCCGCGCCGAGCATCTCCAGGGCGTCGGTGACGACCACGCCGCCGAAGCCGAGGTCCCGGCGCAGCAGGTCGACGAGGACGGCGCGGCTGAAGGTGGCGGGGGCGTCGCCGCTCAGGGCCGGGACGCGGATGTGCGCGGTCATGATCGACTTGGCGCCGGCCTCGATGGCGGCCACGAACGGCGGGAGCTCGCGGCCGCGCAGCACGCTGGCGTCGATGTCGACCGTGGGCAGCTCGAGGTGGGAGTCGGCGAGCGTGGCGCCGTGACCCGGGAAGTGCTTGGCGCACGCCGCCACGCCCGCGCCCTGGAGGCCGAGCACTGCGGCGGCGGTGTGGGTGGCGACGGCGAGCGGGTCGGCGCCGAAGCTGCGGGTGCCGATGATCGGGTTGTCGTCAGCCGTGTTCACGTCGACGGTCGGGGCGAGGTTGAGGTTGATCCCCAGGCCGTCGAGCTCGGCGCCGATGGTGCGGTACACCCTGCGGGTCACGGCGGGGTCACCGAGCGCGCCCAGCGCGGCGTTGCCCGGGTAGGGGCTGCCCAGCCGGTGGGCCAGGCGGGTGACGTCGCCGCCCTCCTCGTCGATGGCGATGAGCACGCCCTCGCGGGCCGCGTGCAGGCTCGCCGTGAGCGCGGCGAGCTGGTCGCGCTCGACGATGTTGAAGCCGAAGAGCAGGTGCCCGGCCATCCCTTCGGCGAGGAGGTCCACGGCCCACGCCGGGGCCTGCTCTCCGCGGAAGGCCCCCAGCAGCGTGCCCAGGGCCAGCCGGCGGAGTCCGGGATCGGTCGACACGATGTTCTTCCCCCTTAGGCGCGGGACGGTGCCGTCAGATCCGGCCGCCCCTCGGCGCGCGCCCGGATGCTGCACACTCGTCTGATGCGCTATCCACGATCGTAAGAGCTTCTTGACCGGTTGTGCGTAGGCCGACCGGGTGGTCTGACCGTACGCTTTCCCAATAGGTTGCTTGTGGCACGCTAATAGGAAAGTTTCCTAAATACTAGGGGTCTTTGTCACCATGAGTTCCGCCCGACTTCCCGGCACGCCCCGCCTGCTGCGCGCCCTCAATGACCGTGCCGCCCTCGAGCTGCTGCTGACCCGCGGTCCGCTGACCCGCGCGCAGCTGGGCGAGCTGACCGGCCTGTCCAAGGTCACCGCATCGCAGCTGGTCGAGCGGCTGGAGGAGCGCGGCCTGGTGGCCCGGGTCGGCGAGCAGGCCGGCGGGCGCGGCCCCAACGCGCAGATGTACGCGGTCGTGCCGTCCACCGCCTACGTCGTCGGCGTCGAGGCCGGCCCGGCCCACGTGGTGGCCGGTGTCGCCGACATCACGGGCAACATCGTCGGCCGCACCGACGTGTCGATCGGCGACGGCGACGACCCGGTCAAGGTCGTGCACGCCGCGGTCGTGGAGGCCGCCGGCGCCGCGGGCGCCCCGATCGACCGCATCCGCCGCATCGTGCTGGGCACGCCGGGCCTGGTCGACCCGAAAAGCGGCGAGATCACCTTCGCCTGGGACCTGCCGCGCTGGCACCGGGGCCTGCTCACCGCGCTGCGCGACGACCTGGACCGCCCGGTCATGTTCGAGAACGACGTCAACCTGGCCGCCATCGCCGAGCAGCACAGCGGCGCCGCGATCGGCGCCCAGGACTTCGTGCTCGTCTGGCTCGACCGCGGCGTCGGCACCGCCGTCGTGCTGGGCGGCCGCCTGCACCGTGGCAGCGTCGGCGCGGCCGGCGAGATCGGCTACCTCCCGGTCGCCGGCACCCAGGTGAGCCGCGACGCGTCCCGCCGCTCGAAGAGCGGCTTCCGGGCGCTGGTGGACGCCGTGGCCGTACGCCAGATCGCCAAGACCCACGGCTTCAAGGCCACCGGCGCCGCCGACGCGGTCCGCGCCGCCATCGCCGCCGGCACCGCGGGCAGCCCCTTCCTGGACGAGCTGGCCCGGCGGATCTCGCTGGGCGTGGCGTCGGTCGGGCTCGTCCTCGACCCGGAGCTGGTGGTCCTGGCCGGGGAGATCGGCCAGGCGGGCGGGGCCGACCTGGCCCAGCGGGTCCAGCACGAGGTCGCCGCCATCGCGGTCGTCTCGCCCCGGGTGGTGCCCACCGAGGTCGCCTCCGAGCCGGTGCTCAACGGGGCCATCCTGACCGGGCTCGACGCGGTGCGCGAAGAGGTCTTCGGCTCCACGGCGTGAAAGTTTCACGCCGTGGCTGTGCCGGGTCCGCCCGCCTGCTCAGCGGGCGTCATGGCGGCGTGCCGCCTGCTCGGCGGGCCTCATGGCGGCGTGCCGCCTGCTCAGCGGGCGTCGCGGCGGCGCATCGAGACGAAGGCGGAGATCGCCACGACGGCGACCAACGCGGCGATGACCAGCCCGCCCTGCTGCCAGCTGCCCGAGAAGCCCTTGGGCGGCACGCAGTGGCAGTACGGGTTCACGTCGGTGTCGAACGTGTAGTCCTTCGTCAGCCACGCCGAGATGTAGCTGGAGAGCCGGAACTTCTGCGAGTAGTCGACGGTCTGCACCACGCTGAAGAGCACGAGGGCGCCGAGCTCGTAGATGAGCAGGTACGCCATGCCGACGCCCAGGGCCGTGGACGTGTGCCGGCCCAGCGAGGCGATCGAGAAGCCCAGGGCCGTGCCGGCCAGGGCCAGCAGCACGACGCGCACGCCCGTGACCAGCAGCGAGCCGAACTCCCCGGACGTCATCTGGCTCACCGTGCCGTTGCCCGCGGCCACGGCCATGAAGGCGCCGGTCCAGACGGTGAGGTACACCACGGAGACCAGGCCGAACCCCGCGCACGCCGCCAGCAGCTTGGCGGCCAGGACGGCCCCGCGGCGGGGCGCCCACAGCAGCAGGCCGGCCATCCCGCCCGAGCTCCACTCGACGCCCACGAACGACGCGCCGACGACGAAACCGGCCACCGCCAGGACGATGGCGGCGGTGTAGAACAGCGACGGCCACTGGCGGTGGAAGGAGAAGCCGTAGTCGAGCATCGAGTCGGGGGTGGGGCGGGGGCCGTAGTCGCAGGCCCGCGGGAAGGACTCGTTGCGCCCGGCGGTCTCCAGGCCCGACTGCACGTTGCCGCAGTGCTCGACGTTGCGGTCCCAGACGGCGGCGGCGCTGGCCGCGTTCTCCTTGGCGGACTGGACCTCGGCCGGGGTCGGCGTGCTGCGGGTGAGCGAGAAGCCGAAGGTGAGGAACAGCAGCAGGACGCCGATGAGGACCAGGGTGACCAGCGTGACCCGGCGGCTGAACAAGCGGGCCCACTCGGCGGCGAACAAGCGGGTCATACCTGCTGCTCCTCCTCGGACCAGTCGGAGTCGTCGACAGGGCGGAACGCGCCGCGGCGCGGCCCGCCGCCGGTCAGGGTCAGGAAGGCGTCCTCGAGCTGGGCGACCGGGGCGAGCTCGCGCACCCACAGGCCGTTGACGCCCAGGGCGTGGGACACCCAGGCGGCGTCGGCGAGGTCGTGCACGACGAGATGGTCGCCGGCGACGCTGACGTCGGCGCCCGCCTCGATGAGGATCTGGGCGGCGCGTTGGTGGTCGTCCACGCGGACCCGGTAGGCGCCCTTGTCGGCCACGGCGAGCACGTCGGAGACGGCGCCGGCGGCGACCGTGCGGCCGCGGGAGATGATCGTGACCGAGTCGCAGATCTGCTGGATCTCGGCGAGGATGTGGCTGGAGATCACCACGGTCATGCCGCGGTCGGCCTGGGTGCGCAGCAGGTCGCGCATCTCGCGGATGCCGGCCGGGTCGAGGCCGTTGTTCGGCTCGTCCAGGATGAGCAGCTCGGGGTCCTTGAGCAGGGCCGAGGCGACCGCGAGGCGCTGGCGCATGCCCAGGGAGTAGGAGCGGACGTGGTCCTCCGCCCGGTCGGACAGGCCCACCTGGTCGAGCACGATCCCGATCCGCTGCTTCGGCACGCCGCCGGCCTTCGCCAGCAGGGAGAGGGTTTTGTACCCCGTGAAGTTGCCGAAGAACGCCGGCGCCTCGACGATCGCGCCGACCCGCGGGGCCACCTGCGCCTGATGGCGCGGCACGGGCTGGCCGAGGATGGACATGTGCCCCTCGTCGGCGCGCAGCAGGCCCAGGAGCGTCTTGAGCGTGGTCGACTTGCCCGAGCCGTTCGGGCCGAGGAACCCGTGGATCTGGCCGGGCTCCACGACCATCTGCAGCCCGTCGATCGCGGCCCGCGGCCGGCCGAACACGCTCCGATACGTCTTGACCAGGCCGGAAATTTCCAATGCGGCTGTCATCCCCGCGCACAATACGGGCTTCACCCGCCGCGCGGGGCCCCGGAATTCGTCGATGTCCCCGCCGTGGTTGGATTGGCACGTGTCAGATGACCTTGTCATCGAGGTGGAACAGGCGACGGTCACCCGCAACCGCAGCGACCTGATCCGGTCGGTGAGCTGGCAGGTCGAGCTGGACGAGCGCTGGGTGATCCTCGGCCCGAACGGCGCCGGCAAGACGACGCTGCTCAACCTGGCCGGCGCGCGGATGTACCCGACCCGCGGCTCGGTCACCGTGCTCGGCGAGCGGCTGGGCCGGACCAACATCGCCGAGCTCAAGCCCCGCATCGGCTTCTCGTCCAACGGCCTGGTGCTGCCGGCCGAGGAGACCGCGCGCGACATCGTGGTCACCGCGTCCTGGGCGGTCGTCGGGCGCTTCCGCGAGCGCTACGACCGGATGGACGAGGCCCGGGCCATGGCGCTGCTCGACCAGTTGGGCGTGGCCGGGCTGGCCGACCGGCTGTACGGGACGCTGTCGGAGGGCGAGCGCAAGCGGGTGCAGATCGCCCGGGCCCTGATGACCGACCCGGAGCTGCTGCTGCTCGACGAGCCGTCGGCCGGCCTCGACCTCGGCGCCCGCGAGGACCTGGTGCGCCGCCTCGCCGGCCTGGCCGCCGACCCGGACGCGCCCGCGCTGGTGCTCGTCACGCACCACGTGGAGGAGATCCCGCCGGGCTTCACCCACGCGATGCTCATGCGCGACGGCGGCGTGGTGGCCCAGGGCCTGCTCCGGGACACCATCACCGCCGAGAACCTGTCCAAGACGTTCGGGATGCCGCTGCACCTGTCGACGGCCAACGATCGCTTCCACGCGCAGGGTGCCTAGCAAGACCCGGCACTCGTACGTCCCCGGGAGCCCCGGCCGACCGGGGCGCCCGGAGGACTCGTAGCGGCTAGCGTCCCTCGAACTTCGGCGCCCGCTTCTCCACGAACGCGGCCATGCCCTCCACCTTGTCCTCGGTGGCGAACAGGGCCGCGAACAGCTGGCTCTCCCAGGCCAGGCCGGAGGCCAGGTCCATGTCGAGGCCGCCGTCGATCGCCTGCTTGGCGGCGCGCAGGGCCAGGGCCGGCCCGTTGACGTAGGGCCGCACGAGTTCGAGGGCGGCCGAGTAGACCTCGTCCCGCGGTACCACCCGATCCACCAGCCCCATCGCGAGCGCCTCCGGGGCGGGCACGCGCCGGCCCGACATGACGAGGTCCTTGGCCCGCGCCGGGCCGAGCAGGCGGGCCAGCCGCTGGGTGCCGCCCGCGCCCGGGATGATGCCCAGCGTGATCTCCGGCTGGCCGAGCGTGGCGTCCTCGGCCGCGACCCGCCAGTCCGCGGTGAGCGCCAGCTCGCAGCCGCCGCCCAGGGCCCAGCCGGTGATCGCCGCGACGACCGGCTTCGGGATGCGGGCGACCGCGTCGAACGCGCCGCTGAGCGCGACCGCGCGGGCGGCCATCGCGGCGTAGCCCATGCCGGCCATCTCCTTGATGTCGGCGCCGGCGGCGAACACCTTCTCCCCGCCGTAGATGATGACGGCCCGCACGTCCTCGCGCGCGGTCGCCTCGTGCGCGGCGGCCCGCAGCTCCTCCTGGACCTGGACGTTCAGCGCGTTCATCGGCGGCCGGTCGAGCCGGATCGTGCCGATGCCGCCGTCGACCTCCAGCCGCACGAGGCGGCTCCCCTCGGATTTCACCGCGTCCACTGTGTCTCCTCAACGTCGTTGTCGTCGTCCGGAGCGTATTCCGCTGTACCGTCAACATGTCATGGCGACCACGTACTACCGCGACAATGTGGTGCACGTCAGCTCCGGCGGCGTGCGCATCCGTGACGTGTGGTACCCGCTGGAGACGTTGACGTACATCTGGCACGAGCGCACCGGCCGGCTGCGCCACGGGCTCTACATGATCGGCACCCGGGGCGGGGCGGTGCTGCTCGTCCTCGGCCTGCTGGTGGCCGCCGGGATGTTCGCGCGGCGCATCGACTTCAGCGGCGAGCAGCGCACCATGTACATCGCCGGGGGCATCCTCGCGGTCATCGTCATCGGCGGGATCGTCGCCTTCGCCCTCGAGGGCCTGCTGGACCTGCTCGACCGGGCCCACGACCACGGCAAGGGCGTGCACGAGATCTGGGTGCGCACCAGCGACGGGGACTCGATGATCTATTCGACCACGGACGCCCCCAAGTTCGGACAGATCTATCGCGCGCTCCAGCGGGCGGTCGAACAGTCGGCCTAGACTGCGCGGCATGGTGGCCCTGGGCGTCGACTTCGGCACGTCGCACACGGTGGCGGTGGCCCGCTGGCCCGACGGGCGCGCCCGCCCGCTGCTCTTCGACGGCTCCCCGCTGCTGCCCTCGGCCGTGTCGCTGGAGGAGGGCGGCCTCGTCGTCGGCCGCGACGCCGTGCACAGCTCGCGCCGGGCGCCGGAGAGCTTCGAGCCCAACCCGAAGCGGCGCATCGACGACGGCTCGGTGCTGCTGGGCGAGCGCGACGTCCCGGTGCCCGAGATGGTGACCGCGGTGTTCCAGCGCGTCCTCGCCGAGTTCACCCGCACCGCGGGCGGCGCCCCCGACGCGGTCACCGTCACCCACCCCGCCGGCTGGGCCGCCACCCGGCGCAACACGCTGCAGGAGGCGATTCGGCGGGCCGGGCTGCCCGCGGCGGCACTCGTCCCCGAGCCGGTCGCCGCGGCCACGTACTTCGTGCGCGTCCTGCGCAACATGGTGCCGGTCGGCTCGTCGGTCGTGGTGTACGACCTCGGCGCGGGCACGTTCGACGGCAGCGTGGTGGCCCGCACCCGGGCCGGCTTCGAGGTGCTCGCCGTCGGCGGCCGCGACGACCTCGGCGGGCTGGACTTCGACGAGGTGGTGGTCGGGCTGATCGGCCGCGCCCTGCCGGCCGGGGACTGGGACCGGGTGAGCGCCGACCCCCGGGCCGCCCGGCGGCTGCGCGAGGAGGCCCGCGAGGCCAAGGAGCGCCTGTCGCGCGCCGCGTCGGCGACCGTGATGGTGCCGCTGCTGGACCGCGACGTCCAGCTCACCCGGGAGGAGTTCGAGGCGGCGGCCCGGCCGCTGATCGAGCGCTCGGTGCAGGTGCTGGGCGAGACGCTGCGGCTGTCGCGGCTCGTCCCGGAGCAGGTGGCCGGGATCTTCCTGGTCGGCGGGGCCTCGCAGATGCCGCTGGTGGCGACCGAGCTGCACCGCGAGTTCGGGCGGCCGCCGGTGATGATCGAGCAGCCGGAGCTGGTGGTGGCCGAGGGGGCGGTGCTGGTCGGCCCGGCGGTGCGCTCCCGCAACGGCGTCCCCCTCCCCACGCAGCCCGTGCCCGCGGCCCCGGCCACCTCCGGCGCCCTGGCGTTGCCCGCCGCTGCTGTGCCTTCTGTTCCGGCTCCGCCGGTCTCGCCCGGTCCCGCGGCCGCCGCCCCGATCAGTCCGACCCCGGTCAGCCCCACTCCCGTCAGCCCTCCGGTGCGGCGCCGGCCGCCCGTTCCGCCGCCGCACGCGGTGTACCCGCCACCGCCGCAGGTGATCTACGCGCCGCCTCCACAGGTCGTGTACCTCCCGCCGCCGCCGATGCAGCCGCGGCTGCGCGCGCCGTGGTCGATCCGGTGGCCGGCCGGGTTCATGACGACGTACGGTGTGCTGCTCTACCTCCTCACCGCCCTCCTGCTGCTCGCCGGCGGGGGCATCCAGCTGGTCCAGAACCCGCCCCCGGACATCGACAAGGACCAGCTCACCACCGACAGCCTGCAGTGGGCCGGGATCTGCGTGGTGCTGGCCACGCTGCTCCTGCACGGCGCCGGCCGGGCGAGGCGGCCGGCGGGCGGGCACCTGTGGTACCCCCTGGCGCTCTGCGTGATCGTGACGGCCTGCAACCTCGCGCTGACCACCGAGGGCGGCGGCTACTGGACGCTGATCCCCGGCGTGGTCTTCGCCGCGTCCACGGCCGGGCTGCTGCTGCCGCCGTCGCACCGCTGGCTGCGCCGCCCGCCCCGGCCGAAGATGCCTCCTGCCTCTCCTCCTGCGCAGAACGCCGCGGGCTAGGCGTCTCCCCCTAGACTTCGGGGCATGCCTACGCCAGGGATCCGGCTCGGGGTCGACTTCGGCACCTCGAACACCGTCGCGGTGGTGCGCTGGCCCGACGGGCGCTCCCGACCCCTCATCTTCGACGGCTCGCCGCTGCTGCCCTCCGCGGTGTACGCCGAGCCCGGGGGCGCGATCATCGTCGGCCGCGACGCGGTGCACAGCGCGCGGCTGGAGCCCGCCCGCTTCGAGCCCAACCCGAAGCGGCGCATCGACGACGGCACGGTGCTGCTCGGCGACCGGGAGGTGCCGGTCAACGACCTCGTGGCCGCGGTGCTGCGCCGGGTGCGCGACGAGTTCGCGCGCACCGTCGGCGCCGACGTGGTGCCCGAGGTGACGGTGACCGTCCCGGCCTCCTGGGGAGCCACCCGGCGCCTGTCGATCGCCGACGCCGCCGCGGCGGCCGGGCTGGGCCGGGTGCGGCTGGTGCCCGAGCCGGTGGCCGCCGCCGCGTACTTCACCCAGGTCCTCGGCCACGACGTGCGGGTCGGCTCGGTCGTGGTGGTGTACGACTTCGGCGCGGGCACGTTCGACGCCAGCGTGGTCGCGCGCACCGCGAACGGCTTCGAGACGCTCGCCGTCGACGGGCGCGACGACATCGGCGGCGTCGACGTGGACAACGCGATCGTCAAGCACATCGGCACCCTCTGCGAGCCGCGGGCCCCGCAGGAGTGGGCGCGGCTGATGGGCCCGCAGACCGTCGAGGACCGCCGGCACCGCCGCCTGCTGTGGGACGACGCGAAGGTGGCGAAGGAGCGGCTCTCCCGCCAGCCGGCCTCGGACCTTACGGTTCCGCTGCTCAATGTGGACGTACACCTGACGCGGGAGGAACTCGAGGGCCTCGCCCTGCCGATGCTGCGCCAGACGGTGCGGGTGACCGAGGGCGTGATGCGCTGGGCGCAGCTGCCCGAGGACGCCGTCGCGGGCGTGTTCCTGGTCGGCGGCTCCAGCCGGATGCCGCTGGTGGCGACGCTGCTGCACCGCGAGCTGAAGCGGGCGCCGGTGGCCATCGAGCAGCCGGAGCTGGTGGTCGCCGAGGGCAGCATGCTGGCCGGGTCGACGGCGGCGCCGACGGGTTCGGATCCGGCGCCCGGGCCGGCTACCGGGGTGCTGCCGCAGGTTCCGGGGCTGTTGTGGCAGACGCCGGCGCCCGCCTCCGCGCCTCCTGTCTCGTCGCCGTCTCCCGCGTCCTCGCCGTTCGCCTCCGCGTCGCCGCCTTCTGCCTTGCCGCAGGGTTCTGCCTTGCCGCAGGGTTCTGCCTTGCCGCAGGGTTCTGCCTTGCCGCAGGGTTCTGCCTTGCCGCCGGCTGCTGCCTCGCCGGTTTCGCCGGCCGTCGGGTTCTCGATGCCGCCGTCGGGAGGGTTCGGCGCGCCTGCGTCCGCGCAGCCGGTGTCCGCGCAGCCCATGTCGGTGCCGCCGGTGGACAGTCCCCTGTGGCCCGATGCCCCGGCCTCGTCGACCCCTGTCTCGGCACCGCCTCCGGTTTCGCCGGTTTCGCCGCCTCCGTACGCGCCGCCCCCGTTCAGGCCGACGCCGGTTTCGTCGGCTCCGCCCGCGCCGCCTGTTTCGACGCCGCCGGCTTCTTCGCCGTCCCATTCCACGCCGCCGGTTTCTTCGCCGTCCCATTCCACGCCGCCGGTTTCTTCGCCGCCTTTTTCTTCGTCGCCGGTTTCGCGGCCGCCGGTTGCTTCCCCGCCGGTTGGTTCCCCGCCTGTTTCGATGCCGCCGGTTCCGCGGCCGCCTGTTTCGATGCCGCCGCCGGTTTCCAGCCCGCCCGTGTCCGCGCCGCCGCCGCAGAACCAGGGGCGGGTGTACCAGTCGGTGCCGGAGCCGTCGACGCGGTACGACGAGTACGGCAAGCCCCTCCGCGCGGACGCCGCGACGCCGCCCCAGTCCCGGCCGTCCCAGCAGCGGGTTTCCGCGCCGCCGGCCAAGGTGTACGAGGGCGGGCGACCGCGCCGCAGCCCCGCCGCCCGGGCGCTGCTCACGCTGCTCGTGGTGCTGCTGCTGGTGGCGACACCGCTGGCGGCCGGCTGCGTCTCGTACTACCTGACCACCGACCGCTGGCCGCAGCCGGTGGCGGGCTGGCTGGGCTCCGACACCCCGTGAGAGCTCGGCTCCGCGACCGCTCGGCCGCAACAACCCGCGGGCGTTCGGTCGCGGCGCGCCGCGGCTGCTCGGTCGCGGCGCTCTGTGCGCGTTCGGCTGCGGCGCCCCCGCGCGCACTGGGTCGCGGCGGCCAGTGAGTGCTGGCTGCGGCGCCCCCGCGCGCGCTCGGTCGCGGCGGCTCGTGAGTGCTGGCTGCGGCGCCCCGCGGCTGCTCGGTCGCGGCGCTTCGTGCGCGTTCGGGTGGGGCGCCCCCGGGCGCGGTCGCGGCGGCCCGCGGGTGTTCGGCTGCGGCGGCCCGTGAGCGCTTGGCTGCGGCGGTCCCTCAGTGCTTGGTCAGGGCGACCCGCGCGCTTGGTCGCGGCGGCACGTGCATGCTCGGCTCCGGCAACCCATGAATGTGAGTAGGATTCGCACATGACGAGGATCGACGGGCACGGTGGCGACCTGGCGCTCGCGGCGCTGCGCGGCTTCGGGGTCAACGAGATGTTCACCCTGTCCGGCGGGCACGTCTTCCCGCTGTACGACGCGGCCAAGCGAGCCGGCGTGCGCATCGTCGACGTGCGGCACGAGCAGTCCGCCGTGTTCGCCGCGGAGGCGGTGGCCAAGCTGCAGCGCCGCCCCGGGCTGGCCGTGCTCACCGCCGGGCCCGGCGTCACCAACGGCGTGTCCGGCCTGACCAGCGCGATGTTCAACGGCGCGCCCGTGGTCGTGCTCGGCGGCCGCGCCCCACAGTTCCGCTGGGGCTCGGGCAGCCTGCAGGAGATGGACCACCTGCCCGTCGTGCGCGCCGTCACCAAGCACGCCGAGACGATCTTCGCCACCGACGAGGTCTACGCGCGGATGCGGGCCGCCGCCCTGGCCGCCCTCACGCCGCACCGGGGACCGGTCTTCGTCGACCTCCCGCTCGAGGTCGTGTTCTCGACCGGTGAGGTCGATGAGGAGCCTTCGCCCGCGGTACCGCTGGAGGAACCCGATCCGGACGAGGTGCACCGCGCCGTCAGCCTCCTTGCCGCGGCCCAGCGGCCGGTGATCGTGGCCGGCTCCGATGTGTGGGCCGGCGACGCCACCGCCGCGCTGCGCGAGGCCGCCGAGGCGCTGCGCATCCCGGTCTTCGCCAACGGCATGGGGCGCGGCACGCTGCCGCCCGGCCACCCCCTCGCGTTCGCGCGGGCGCGCAAGCCGGCCTTCGGCGGGGCCGACGTGGTCGCCGTCGTCGGCACGCCGCTGGACTTCCGGCTCGGCTTCGGCGACTTCGGCGGCGCGCAGGTCGTGCACGTCACCGACGCGGCCTCGCAGCAGGCCGGGCACGTGACCCCGGCCGCCGCGCCCGCGGGCGACCTGCGGCTGATCCTGGGCGCCTTCGCGGCCTACTCCGGCCTGGTCGCCGACCACGAGGAGTGGATCGCCACGCTGCGCGCCGCGGAGAACGCGGCCAAGGCGAAGGAGACCGACGCGCTGGAGGCCGACACCGACCCGATCAAGCCCAGCCGGGTCTACGGCGAGCTGCGCAAGGTGCTGGCCGACGACGCGGTGACCATCGGCGACGGCGGCGACTTCGTCTCCTACGCCGGCAAGTACCTCGAGCCCGCCCGGCCCGGCACCTGGCTCGACCCGGGCCCGTACGGCTGCCTCGGCACCGGCATGGGCTACGCGATGGGGGCGCGGATCACGTACCCGGACCGCCAGATCTGCGTGCTCATGGGCGACGGCGCGGCCGGCTTCTCGCTCATGGACGTCGAGTCGCTGGTCCGCCAGCAGCTGCCGGTCGTCATCGTGGTCGGCAACAACGGCATCTGGGGGCTGGAGAAGCACCCGATGCGCCAGATCTACGGCTACGACGTGGCCGCGGACCTGCAGCCGGGCCTGCGCTACGACGACGTGGTGAAGGCGCTCGGCGGCGCCGGCGAGACGGTGGAGAAGCCGGGGGACCTGGCGGGGGCGCTGGGGCGCGCGTTCGCGTCGGGCGTGCCGTACCTGGTGAACGTGCTCACCGATCCGGAGGACGCCTACCCCCGCTCGTCGAACCTCGCCTGACCGAACCCGGCCTGATCGAGCCTGCCTGATCGAACCTGGCCCGTGCCACCTTGTGGGTGGTCTGGCCGGTGGTACCTCGTGGGTCGTGGTGCTGTCTTGCGCTTCGGCCCGCCGCGGGCCGGTCGGCCTACTCGAGGCCCAGCAGGCGGGGCAGTTCGCCGATGGAGCCGATGACCTCGTGCGCGCCGGCGGCCTGCAGCGCCGAGCGGTCGCCCGCGCCGGTGAGGACGCCGACGAGCAGGCCCGCGCCCGCGCGCTGGCCGGCGATGAGATCCAGCGGCGTGTCGCCGACGACGAGCATGCGGCGCACGTCCTCGACGCCCAGCTTCAGCGCCGAGACGAGCATGAAGTCCGGGAACGGGCGCCCGCGCCCCGCGTCGGCCGGCGAGAGCACCAGGTCGACCTGGCCCCACCAGCCGAGGGCGTCGATGATCGCCTCCTGGGTGGCGCGCGCGAAGCCGGTCGTCAGGGCCACCTTGATCCCGTTGGCGCGCAGCGCCTTGATGGCCTCGATGGCGCCGGGGATCGGCAGCACCGCGCCCTCGTCGACGAGCAGCCCGTACGCCTCCTCGAAGGTCTCGTTGGCGGCCTGGGCGCGCGCCTCGTCGCCATCGAGCAGCAGGCGGAACACCTCTATCCGGCTCTGTCCCATCGTCTTGCGCACGACGGCCAGCATGCGGTCGTGCGAAGGGGTGCCCGGTGCGACGCCCTCGCCGGCGAACGCCACCGTGAAGGCCTGCTCGACCAGGCCGTCATCACGCACCGTAGTGCCTGCCATGTCAATGCAGGCCAGTTGCCACGCGGTCATCCCGCGATGGGAGCACGGCCAGGAGACCGGATGGTGAACGCCACAAAACCGTCAGAAGGCACCCGTTCGCCGCAGCGCGGGCGGGCGCCCGTCCGGGTCGTGGATCAGGCGGTACAGCACGCCCGACCACCGGCGCGTCCAGGCGTCCAGGCGTGGCCCGCGGTACCGCAGCAGGCGCCCGGACGGCCGCGGACCTTGCCTTCCGCCGTCGTGCCACGCCTGCAGTCCGGCGGCGCAGCGCTCGAACGCATCGATGAAAGCGTCCGGGTCGTCCTCATCGACGTCGATGCCAAGATGCTCGCGGGCCAGCCGCCGGCGCAGCGACCGCGCGTAGTCACCGGTCGGGTCGGCGACCGCGCAGGTGAGCTCCGAGTCGTGGGTCCAGGAGCGCAGGGACACGTTGTCGGAGCCGATGGTCGCCCACGCATCGTCGACGATGCAGACCTTGGCGTGCACGTAGATGGGGGTGCCCTGCGCGTTCTCCGGGCTGAAGACGTGCACCCGCTCGCCCCCGGCCGCGCGCAGGATGGCCAGGGCCCGCTCGCGGCCGTACAGCTGCGGGGTTCCCCCGATGCGCCCGTCCGCGTCCGGGTGGCGGGGCACGACGGCGACCAGGTGCAGCCCGGGCGTGGCCCGCAACGCGTCGGCGAAGCAGCCGGCGACCTGCGGCGACCACAGGTACTGGTCCTCGAGGTAGATGAGGCGGCGCCCCCGCGCGGCGGCCTTGCGGTAGCCGCGGGCCACGCTGCGCTCGCCCTCGGGGGCGAAGGGGTAGCGGGCCGTGCGGCGGTAGGGGTACGTCCGCAGCAGCTGAACGCGAAGCGCCCCGGCCGGCGGCGGGTCCGGCAGCTGGGGCGGCAGCGGGTCGGCCCGCACGTCCTCGCCGTCCAGCCGGTCCTGCAGCCGCAGGAACGGGTTGCGTGACAGCGGGGTCGGGTCCTCCCAGCGCTCCCGGAAGGTCGTCTCGACCTGCCCGACCACCGGCCCGCGCAGCTCCAGCTGCACGTCGTGCCAGGGCGGCCGGGTGCCGTACGTCGCGGCCATCCGCTGCGACTGCGGGTCGCCCTCGTGCTCCGGGGAGTCCCCGCGCCCGTGGCACAGGTCGATCCCGCCGACGAAGGCGACGTCGCGCTCCGGGCGGTCCGGGTGGCGCACGACGACGAACTTCTGGTGGTGCGAGCCGCCCGGGCGCACGCGCATGTCGCGCAGGCACTCGCCGCCGGCCGCCTCGATCTCGTCGCCGAGGTGCTTGTTCTCCTGTTCGCTGAACCGCAGCCGGTCCAGGTGCGAGCGCCAGATCAGGCCCTTGACCACGACGCCGCGGCGGGCGGCCTCGCACAGCACCTGGGAGATCTCGGTGCCGGGCCCGTCGAGGCGCTGGTCGGGGTCGCCGCGCCAGTCGGTGAACAGGATGAGGTCGCCCCGGCGGGTGCCGCGCAGGGCCGGCAACAGCGCGTCGTAGTACGCCCGGCCGTCCACGAGCGGGCGCGCGGCGTTGCCGTCGGTCCACGCGGCGAGGCGGGTGTGCGGGTTGCCGCGCTCCTGCGCGTCCAGCAGCCATTCCTCGCCGGTCGTGCGCACTTGCCGGCCGGTCGTTCGCGCCTCCTGGTCCGTCACGTGCGCCTCCTGGCCGGTCGTTCGGGCCTCCTGGCCGGTCGTTCGCGTCTCCCGGTCCGTCACGTGCGCCTCCTGGCCGGTCGTTCGCGCCCCCTGGCCGGTTGTTCGCGCCCCCTGGCCGGTGCTTCGTGCGTCCTGGGCGGTCGTTCGTCCGTGCCCGCCGGTGTTCCGGGCCTGCAGGTCGGTGCTGCGCGCCTCCTGGCGGTCATGGGGCTGCCCGGACCGGTCGCGCGGTCGCCGGTGCCGGTCGGGCGGTCGCGTGCTCGGTGACGTCGGCGTTGGGGCGCAGCAGCCACCACGCCGCGGGGACCCACAGGCCGGCCAGCAGCACGCTGCCGAGGATGTCGGTGGGGTGGTGCTCGCCGCGGTACAACCGGGCGACCGCGACCCACAGCGGCATCAGCACGGCGGCGGCGACGAAGAGCCAGCGCCACCACGCGCGGGTGCGCGGCAGCACCAGCAGGGCGGCCGCGGCCCACAGGCAGATCGTGGCGGCCACGTGCCCGGACGGGTAGCTCGACGTCGGCAGCTGCCCGTCCATGTTCGGCACGTCGGGCCGGGCCCGCCCCGCGATCGCGGCGCTGGCCAGGAAGAGCGTGAGCTCCCCGAACATGACCGTCAGCAGGAACACCACCGGCCGCCAGCGGCGCGCCACGGCCAGCGCGACCGCGCCGACGACCAGCCCGATCGCGAGGATCGCGTGCGTGTTGCCGACGTCGCTGCCGGTGGCGGTGATCCGTTCCAGGGCGGCGTCGCGATGCGCGGCGAACCAGTGCGGGATCGCGTGGTCGCCCAGCACGTTGCCGTTGCCGTGCTGGTACCGCGCGAGCGGCAGCCCCACCGCCACGAGCGCCCCGAGCGTGAGCACCCAGGCGACCGCGAGCCCGGCGACCGCCCACAGCCGCCGGGGCGCCTCCGCCGGGGCCCGCCCGGGCGCGGCCGGGTGCAGGTCGCGGGCCGCCTCCGGCTCCAGGCCCTCGGCCAGCGGGGCGGTGACCCGCTTCCCGCTCTCGTGGCGGACCAGCTCGAACGCGGCCGCGCACAGGCCGACCCAGGCGGCGCCGAGCGACCAGCCGCCGATCACGTCGGAGAGGAAGTGCACGCCGAGCGCGAGCCGGCTGAAGCCGATCAGCAGCACCAGGACGCCGCCGGCCAGCAACGCCGGGCGGCGCCACCGGGCGGGCAGCGCCGGCAGGAACACCACCAGCAGCGCGGCGTAGCAGATGAACGAGTTGAGCGCGTGGCCGCTGGGGAAGCTGTTGCCGCCCCCGTGCGCGACCGGCCGCTCGACGACCGGGCGGAGCCGACCGACGGCGAGCTTGAGCGTCGGGTCGAGCACCAGGCCGCCGAGGGCGGTGGCCACCAGGAAGCTGGCCAGCCGCAGCCGGCGGCGGACCAGCAGCAGGGTCGCGGCGATGGCGATCAGCCAGGCCAGAATGCCGAAGCTGCCCAGCCGGCTGATCCCGCCCATGAGCGTGACCAGGGGCCGGTGCGGCGCGACCAGCGCGTTGAGCCCGTCGACGACGCCGCGGTCGAGCGACTCCAGGGGCACCCACCGGACCCGCACGGCGATCACCAGCACGCTGAACAGCAGGGCCGCGACGCCGAATCCCGTCATGCGCCAAATGGCTGCCTTATCGCTCCTCACGTTTGCCGTCATGCCCAATCGGGGGAATGCCAGAACATGACGAACAACGATCTCCTGAAGATGCTGACGCGAGTCGGCTTCATCGGGTACGGGCTGTTGCACCTGGCCCTGGCCTGGGTAGCCGCGCAGATCGCGTTCGGCCGGGCCGGTGAGGAGGGCGACCAGTCCGGGGCATTCCGGAAGCTGGCCGAGCAGCCGTTCGGCGAGTTCCTGCTGTGGTTCGTCATCGTCTGCCTGCTCGCCCTCGCCGTGTGGCAGGCGATGCTGGCCGCCTGGGGCCACCGAGAGTCGCACGGACGCGAACGGATCGTCGAGCGGATCTCCTCGGCCGCCCGCGTGGTGGTCTACGGCGTCCTCGCGTGGACCGCGGGCAAGGTGGTGCTCGGCGCGCCGTCCTCGAGCGCGCAGCAACAGCAGCAGGCCACCGCCGGGCTGATGGCCCGCACGGCGGGGGAGTGGCTGGTCGGCCTCGTCGGCCTGGGCGTCCTCGCGTTCGGTCTGGGGATGGCTTGGTACGGCTGGAAGCGCAAGTTCTCCCGCAAGCTCACGATCGCCTCCCCGCACCACCGCACGGTTGCGGTGCACGCCGGTCAGATCGGCTACGTGGCCAAGGGCGTCGCGTTCGGCATCGTCGGGTACCTGCTGATCGACGCGGCCGTCACCAACGATCCCGGGAAGTCCCGCGGGCTGGACGCGGCGCTGCACACGCTGGCTGGGCAGCCGTACGGCAAGTTCCTGCTGCTGGCGGTCACGGTCGGGGTGGCCGGGTTCGGCGTCTACTGCTTCTTCCAGGCCCGCTACCGCAAGGTCGGCACGTGACCCCCTCGGAGCCGCGCGCCCGCGCACGGCGGCTTTCGCGCAGGTCGCGTTCCGGAGTGTGGCGGCGCTCCTGCGGGTCGCGATTCTGTGCGTCGCAGGCCCGTGACCTGCCGTCGTCGGCGGTGCGGTGCTTGGCGGCGCGGTACTCGGCGGCGGAGTTTTGGACCGTGAGCATCGTCGGCGGCGCGCGTCCGCGCGGTGGCCGGGAGGCGGCCCGCGGGCGCCGATCCGACATGGGGCGGCGCGCCCAGGGGCTTTTCGACCGCATCGGCTGGCCGCTGCCCGTTGCCGACGCTCGGGAGGTGGCCGCGTGAGCGTCCGATCCGCGGTGGTCATCAACCCCTCCAAGGTCCTGGACCTCGAGGAGCGGCGCCGCGAGCTGTGCGACGCGCTGGCCGCGGCCGGCTGGCCGGAGCCGTTGTGGCTGGAGACCACGCCCGAGGACCCCGGCTGCGGCATGGCCCGCGAGGCCGCGGAGGCAGGCGTGGAGGTGGTCCTCGTCTGCGGCGGCGACGGGACCGTCATGGCGGTCGCCGGCGAGCTGGCCGGCAGCGATGTGGCCGTGGCGCTCGTCCCCTCCGGCACCGGCAACCTGCTCGCCACCAACCTCGGCATCCCGCGCGACGTCGCCGAGGCGGTCGCCGTCGCCGTCGCGGGTGATCGCCGGCGCATCGACGTCGGGGAGGTCGAGGGCGAGGGCGTGTTCACCGTGATGGCCGGCATGGGCTTCGACGCGGCGATGGTCGGCGAGACGCCCGACGACGCCAAGCGCCGCTTCGGCTGGGCCGCGTACGTCGCGTCCGGGATCCGCAATCTCACCCGCCGCCGGATGTCGGTGCGGCTACGGCTCGACGGCGGCCGCTGGCTGCACCGCCGCGCGGCCGCGGTGCTGGTGGCCAACGTGGGCCGGCTGCAGGGTGGCATCCGCCTGTTCCCCGACGCCCAGCCGGACGACGGCGAGCTCGACGTCGCGGTCCTGACCCCGGCCCATGTGGCGGACTGGGCGCGGCTCGCCGGCGGCGTGCTGCTGGCCCGCCGGGCAGCGGGCCTGGAGACCTTCCGCGCCCGCGCGGTGGAGATCCACGCCACCCGCGAGGAGCCGCGCGAGATCGACGGCGACGTCATCGCGCCTGGCCGCCGCCTGTCGGCTCGCGTGCGCCCGGGCGCGCTCACGGTCTGCGTGCCGCCTTCCTGACCGCCCCCTGGCCGGACTTAGGTTCCGCCGACCCTCCTGTGGCCGTGCTGACGCGCGCGGGCGCGTTGATTGAGGGTGAATATCGCCATCCGGGAGTGTGGCCTGGCCTTGCCCGTCCTGGGCCGCCCGGACGCGCTATGGGGTGCCGTCCTGAGCGTGGTTCCGCCCAGCCTGGTCTGAGGGGCGCGGTTTGGCCCGTTCCGGGATCGCCCGGACGCGCTGGTTGTGGGGTGCCGTCCTGAGCGTGGTTCCGCTCAGCCCGGTCTGAGGGGCGGCTTGGCCCGTTCCGGGGCCGCCCGGACGCGCTGGTTGTGGAGTGCCGTTCTCAGCGCGGTTTCGCCCAGCCCGGTCTGCGGGCGCCTTGGCTCGCCCCCGGGCCGCCCGGGCGCGCCGAACGCTGCTGCTCGCCTCGGCGCCGCCTACGCACTGGCCTCTGGCCCGCGGCCGACTGAGGCTGCGCGGCGTGTGCCCGCGCTCGCCCTGACCGCCCAGCCTTGCCCGCCTGCCGGCTGCGCCACCTGTTGCCCGCGCCCGCGCGGCGCGCGCTCACGACCCGCCTGGGCCGGTGAAGGCCTGCCCGGGTCGCGGTGGTGCCGGTCAGCCGGTCAAGTGCCGGGGTTGTCGTCCTCGCGGCGTTTCAGGTCTTCCTCCCACCGTCGCAGCAGCTCGGCGTCGCGGCGGGACTGGGCGGTGTCGATGCCGCGGAGGAACTCGGGGTCGTCGTCGGGCGCGGTCACCCGCCGACGGCCGCGCCCGCCCGCGACCACCCCTGCGCGCTGCTCGAGCGACACCGGGCGGCCGGCGAAGAACCACGCGACCGGGCCGACGATCGGCAGCAGCAGGATCACCAGGAACCAGACGGGCCGGGGCAGCCCGCGGATGTCCTCACGCTCTGAGGACAGGCAGTCGATCAGTGCGATCAACGTGGCGACCAGCACGATCAAGAAGGGAAGTGCGCGTCCCATGGCGCCATCATGACTCAGCGGAGGGGGTCATGACATCAGCAACAGGGTGGCCATGGCGCAGTACAGCAGAATGAGCGCGACCAGGCCGGCCAGCGATCGCCCGACGGGGGTGGCGACGTCGCGGACCCGGCGCAGGATGAGCCACACCGCGGCCGCCCAGATCAGCGCGACGGCGGCGAGGGCGGATGCAGCGGTGGTGGGGTCCAGGTGTACCGCGGCCAGGCGCCCCAGCAGCAGTGCTACCGCGGTGAACGAGACGAGGGTGCGGCGCCACGACAGCTGGGTGCGCTCGACCTGGGCGCCCGGGGGCGGCTCTCGCGCCGTATCGGGTGCCGCCTCGCCGCCCGGTCGCGTGGGTCCGGTGTGGTCGGAGGGGCTGCCCGCCGTACCGTTGCCGGGTTTCCCAGGCTCGGAGGCGTTTGGCTCTTCGCTCACAGCAGCGTCGCGATCAGCAGCGCGCCCGCGCCGAGGGTGACCACGAGGGCGAGGATGGCCGGGAAGCGGGACGGGGGCAGCGCCTCACCCAGCCGCATCGCGCGCTCGCTGCGGGCCCAGTGATCGACCGCCCGGATCGCGACCAGGCCGCCGAGCGCTAGCAGTGAGATGGCGATAACGCCGCGTAGCCGGTGCTCCGGCAGGAACTGGGCGACCGCGAGGCCGCCGCCGATCAGCGCGAGCGCGGTGCGCAGCCAGGCCAGGAACGTGCGCTCGTTGGCCAGCGAGAACCGGTAGTCGGGCGTGCTGCCGACCGAGCGGACCTCGTCGGGATCGAACCAGAGCCGCACCGACGACCACATGGACATGAATCGTCATACCCCCTCAGTACAGTCGCCTCGTGCTCCGAACAACGCTCGCCGGACTGCGTGCACACAAGGTACGACTTGTGCTGACCGCCGTCGCCGTCATGATCGGGGTCGGCTTCCTTGCCGGCACCCTCGTGTACGGCGACACTGCCCGAGCCGCGTTCTACGACGATCTTGCCCGAGCGGCCCGCAACGTGGACGCCTCGGTCGGGCCCGACCGCATGCCCTTCGGCGACCGCACCTCCGGCTTCGCCGAGACCACCCGCCGCCTCGGCTTCGACGACCTGGACAAGGTGCGCGCCGTGCCGGGCGTGGCCCGCGCCGACGGCCGCATGGCCGAGCGCCTGTCGATGCTCGACCCCCAGGGGCGCCTGATCGCCAACTTCGGCCGGGCCGGCTGGGCCGTGTCGGTCCCCGGGGACGCGACCCTGTCGATGTTCGACACGTCCTCGGGCCGCCTGCCCGAGCGCGACGGCGAGATCGCGATCGACGCCACCACCGCGGAGACGTACGGCTTCCGCGTGGGCGCGCCGGTCTCCGTGGTCGGGCCGGGGGCCGCGCCGGTCGGCCTGACCCTGGTCGGCACGTTCGACCTCGGCGCCAACAAGCGCTTCGCGGGGCTCTCGGTGGCCGCCCTGACCCCCGGCGACATGCGCGGCATCGCCGGTGCCACCGGGTATGCCGAGATCGTCGCGACCGCCGCGCCCGGCGTCGGCGAGGGCGAGCTGGCCGCGCGGGTGCGCGGGAGCCTCGGCGGCGGCGCGCACGTGCTGGACGGCGCCGCCCTGCGCCAGGCCTATGCCGTGGCCGCCGCGAAGTACGTCAACGGCTTCCTGATCGTGCTCTTCGCGTTCGGCCTGGTCGCCCTGGCCGTGTCCGTCTTCGTCATCGCCAACACCTTCGCCATCCTGGTCGCCCAGCGGGTGCGCGAGCTGGCGCTGCTGCGCTGCGTCGGCGCCTCCCGCCGCCAGCTGTTCGGCTCCGTCGTGCTCGAGGCCCTGGTGGTGGGCGTGGTCGCCTCGGCCGGCGGCCTGCTGGCCAGCGCCGCCGTCGGCTGGGCGCTGCTCGTCGGCCGCGACGCGCTCGGCCACGCGGTGCGCATCGACCGCCTCGTGGTCGGCCCGTCCACGATGGTGATCGGCCTGGTCGCGGGCACCGTCGCCACCGTGCTGGCCGCGCTGCTGCCCGCGTTCACGGCCAGCCGGGTCCCGCCGATGGCCGCCCTGGCCGCCGCCCCGCTGGAGGCCGCCGTGCCCGGCCACCGCGCCCGCCGGCTGGCCGGGGCGTGGCTGCTGGCCGCCGTGGGCGCCGCGTTCGTCGCCGCCGGCACCCGGGCGCCGGGGTTTCTCGGCGTGCCGGTGGTCTTCCTCGGCGCCGTCGGGCTCTTCGGCGCCGCGGTCGCCGCCGGCCCGTTCGTGATCGGCCGGCTCACCGCCTGGGCCGGCTGGCTGCCCACCCGCCTCTTCGGCGCCCCCGCGCGCCTGGCCGTGCAGGGCGCCCGCCGCAACCCGAAGCGGGTCGCCGCCACCACCGGCGCGCTCGCCGTCGGGCTGGCCCTGATGAGCCTCTTCGCCGTGCTCCTGGCCACCACCCGGGTCCAGTCGGAGCGTGAGCTGGACGAGAACTTCTCCGTCGACTACGTGGTGACCGGGGGCTTTGTGGCCGGGGCGCAGGCTCCCGCCGTACCGTCGGGGGTCCTTGACGCCCTGCGGACCCGGCCGGAGTTCGCCGCCGTGGCGGGCGCCCGCAGCCGTGGCGGCCAGGTGTCCGGACGCCGCGCCGAGGTCTGGTCCATGGAGCCCGGCGCCTTGGCCACCGTGCTGCGGCCCGAGGTCATGTCCGGCTCGGTCGCGGCCTTCGGGCCCGGCACCGCCGCCTTGCGCGGCCCCTTCGCCGCCGCCGTGGGCGCCACGGTCGGCTCGACCGTCACCCTGCACCAGCGTTCGGCCGGGGGAGCCGAGCTGTCCTTGCGCGTGGTCGCGCTGTACGACGACGCGCCCACCGACGGCGAGGTCCTCGTCGACTGGTCCGACTACGCCGCCGCCTTCGGCTCGGCCGGTCCCGACTCGGTGCTGGTCAAGGCGGCCGAGGGCGTGCCCGCGGAGACGTCCCGGGCCGCGGTCGACGCCGCCGTCGCGCAGGAGCCCCGCCTGCAGGTCTCCAGCCAGGCCGAGTGGCGGGAGAGGCTGACCGAGACGCTCGACCGCCAGCTGCTGGTCTTCCAGGCCCTCCTGGGCATGTCGATCGTGATCGCGCTGACCGGCATCGCCAACACGCTGGCCCTGTCGGTGCTGGAGCGCACCCGCGAGTCGGCCCTGCTGCGCGCCCTGGGCCTGTCGCGCCGGCAGCTGCGCTTGACCCTGGTCCTGGAGGCCGTGCTGATGTCGGCGGTGGGCGCCACCGTGGGCACGCTGCTGGGGGTGCTGACGGGCGCGGCCGCCGCCGTCGGGCTCATCCGGCAGTACGGGCACGGCCATCCCGTCATCCCGGTCGGCCAGCTCGTCCTGTATGCCGCGCTGGCGACGTTCGCCGCCGCGTTCGCGGCCCTGCCGCCGGCTCGCCGCGCCACCCGCACGTCCGTCTCCGCTGCCATGTCCGCGGAGTAGCCCCCGGCCGCCGGGGCGACATATGGTCTGATTTGCCGAGATCAGGGGGTGTCGGCGTAGTGCCACAGGGTGCGGATGGTGGCGGAGACGCAGACCTCGCGCGGGTGGCCACACGTGCAGAGGTGATCGTCCGGAGGCTCGCGCCGACGGTGTGTGAACTTTTCCGCAGCACGCAGGGCGATGGCGGTCGACAGCGGGCGGACCGACTCCGCGACTTCCGGCTGCAAAATGATCGAATTTTCCGACATATCCGGACCCTCCCGGACTAAGGGTGCACCCTTCTCGTGACGCTTTTCACCGCCACGGCGAACCTACTGCCCAGTAACATCTGGGAGGCGAACCTGTTAATGCTCGCGACGAGTCGTAACGTGGGGCGCATGTCGCCAGCGATGGCGCGGTGACTGTCAAGCAGGAGGACCTCGGACCACGATGAAGATCGTCGTACTCGTCAAGCAGGTGCCGGACTCCGGCGCGGAGCGCAACCTGCGCAGTGACGACAACACCGTCGACCGCGCGTCGGCAAACAATGTGATCAACGAGATGGACGAGTACGCCATCGAGGAGGCCCTGCGCCTCCAGGAGGCGCACGGCGGCGAGGTCGTCGTCCTGACCGTCGGGCCGGACCGCGCTACCGAGTCGATCCGCAAGGCGCTGTCCATGGGCCCGGACTCGGCCGTCCACGTCGTCGACGACGCGCTGCACGGCTCGTGCGCCGTCACCACGTCGAAGGTGCTGGCCGCCGCCATCGCGCAGCAGAACGCCGACCTGGTCATCTGCGGCGCCGAGTCGACCGACGGGCGCGTCCAGGTCATGCCGCACATGGTCGCCGAGCGCCTCGGCATCGCCGCCCTCACCGGCGCGCGGAAGCTCACCGTCGAGGGCTCGCAGCTCACCATCGAGCGGCAGACCGACGAGGGCTACGAGGTCGTCACCGCCGCCACGCCCGCGCTGGTGAGCGTCTGGGACACGATCAACGACCCGCGGTACCCCTCCTTCAAGGGCATCATGGCGGCCAAGAAGAAGCCGCTGCAGACGCTGTCGCTGGGCGATCTCGGCATCGCGGCCGGCGAGGTCGGGTCCGACGGCTCGACCAGTGCCGTGGTCGAGCACAGCAAGCGCCCGCCGCGCCAGGCCGGCAACAAGGTCGACGCGGGCGACGACGGCGGCGTGAAGCTCGTCGAGTACCTCGCCTCCGAGAAGTTCGTGTAAGGGGAGACGGAAACCATGGCTGAAGTTCTGGTCGTAGTCGAGGCCTCCTCGCAGGGCGGGGTCAAGAAGGTCACGCTCGAGATGCTCACCCTGGCCCGCGCCCTGGGCGGCGACGTCTCCGCCGTCGTCCTCGGCGGCTCCGCGGACGCGCTCACCGAGAAGCTCGGCGAGTACGGCGCGACGAAGATCTACGCCGCGGGCGGCGCCGACCTCGACGAGTACCTGGTCGCGCCCAAGGCCACCGTCCTGGCCGCGCTGATCCAGCGCGTCTCGCCGTCGGCGGTCCTGCTCGCCTCCTCCCAGGAGGGCAAGGAGATCGCCGCGCGGGTCGCGGTCAAGCTGGACAACGGCATCCTGACGGACGTCGTCGATCTGGATCCCAGTGGTACCGCGACCCAAATGGTCTTCGCGGGCTCCACGATCGTGAAGTCCAAGGTCACCAAGGGCCTGCCGCTCGTGACCGTGCGCCCGAACTCCCTCACCCCGGCCCCCGCGCCGGCCACCCCGGCCGTCGAGGCGCTCGAGGTCGCCGTCGAGGACCGAGACAAGCTCGCGAAGGTCGTGGAGCGCAAGGTCGAGGCGAAGGGCGCCCGCCCGGAGCTGGCCGAGGCCTCGGTCGTCGTCTCCGGTGGCCGCGGCGTCGGCAGCGCGGACAACTTCAAGCTGGTCGAGGAGCTCGCCGACCTGCTCGGCGGCGCGGTCGGCGCCTCCCGCGCGGCCGTCGACTCCGGCTTCTACCCGCACCAGTTCCAGGTCGGGCAGACGGGCAAGACCGTGTCCCCGCAGCTGTACGTCGCCCTCGGCATCTCCGGCGCCATCCAGCACCGCGCCGGCATGCAGACCTCGAAGACCATCGTCGCGGTCAACAAGGACCCCGAGGCCCCGATCTTCGAGCTGGCCGACTTCGGCGTCGTCGGCGACCTGTTCAAGGTCGTTCCGCAGGCCGCCGAGGAGATCCGCAAGCGCAAGTAGTAGTCCCGCTGCACCGCAACGGCGCCCGCCCTCCGTGGCCGGCGCCGTTGTGCTGTTTCAGGGTATTTGGGGCATTCAGGGCATTCAGGGTAGGCGCCCGCGCAGCACGCTGCGTCCGGAGTGCCCGGGCGCGCCGTCGTGCGGCTCGATCGAGATGTCCACGATGTTGTACCGCTTGAGGTCCATCACCGCCGGCACGCTCAACGCCAGGCTCGGGCCGCGTCCGAGCCTCCCGAGCGCCATCACGCCCTCTCCGGGGCCGGTGCCGTCGAGCAGCCACGCCTCGTAGTCGCCGTCGCGCTGCACGGCCAATCCGTCGGCCCGCACGACGACGCGGCGCTGGCCGTCGACCGTTCGTACGCACGCGTAGCCGGTGCCGTTGCCCGACGGGCCGCCGACCACTTCGAGCCGCACCCGGGCGTCCTGGGTCCGGCAGTCGGTGCCGTCGTCCCGCGCGGCCAGTACCGCGTCCAGCCCGGCCCCGCCGGCCCCGGCCGCCGCGGCGACCGCGATGACGAGCCCGATGACTCCCTTGCGCCCGCGCCTCCGCGCGTTGCGTTGACCCGTGGCGTCGGTGAAGCCCTTGTCGGCGCGTTCACGCGCCCGGCCCGTTGCCATCGGCGCGTCTGCGCCCGCGTCCGTCCCTGTGCCGTTGCCCGTGCCCGTGCTTTTGCCCGTGCCCGTGCCTGCGTTTGCCGTCGTGCCGGCGCCCGTGCCTGCGTTTGCCGTCGTGCCGGCGCCCGAGCGTGCGTTTGCCGTCGTGCCTGCGCCCGGGTACGCGCCCGGGCCTGCATTGCGGTCAGCGCCGGTGGACGTGCTCTCGCCGGCCGCGTCCGCGCGTTCCAAGCCGTGCGCGTCAGCCAGGCCCGATGCTCCGTACGCGTCCTCTGCCTCCCAGGCGTCCATGAGACCGTCTGCCGCCGACGCACCCGGGCCCAGATAGTCCCTGGACGTCGTGCGGGCCGCATCGCTCGACGGCAGGGCCCAGGACGGCTCCGCGTCGCCCGGAGGTGCGCTCGCGATCGGGTCGCGCGGAGGCGAAGGCGGGATGGTGCCGCCGGGTGGCGTCGCCCAGCGCGCGTCGCCCGGGGGCGCGGTGACCGGCTCGGGCAGCGCCGAGGACGCGTCCGGGCCGCCCGGTCGCGGATCAGCGCGCGGATCAGCCGGCGGGGGCGGCTGATCGCGCCCGGATGCGGCCAGCTCCGCGCGGATGCGCTGCCAGACGTGCTCAGGTGGCGGCGGAAGCTCCCGCAGCCGCTGCGTGTTCCGCCCGAGCCCGGCGACGTCGCGCAGCGAGTCCAGCTCGCCGCGGCACCGGTCGCACGCCTCGAGGTGACCGGTCTCGTCCCGGTCGAGGGCTGCCTCACCGAGCGCCTGGAGTACCAGCCGCTCGGGCTCCGGATGTGGCACCGTCCACCTCCAATCGGCCGCGCAGCCGGTCCATCGCCTGCCGCAGGTGGCTTTTCACAACGTCTGGCGGCAGACCGGCGAGCGCCGCGATCTGCGGGTGCGTCAGCCCGTCGTAGAACGCCAGCTCGAGCGCGCGGCGCTGCTCGCCCGGAAGCGCGGCCAGCTCGTCGGCCAGGACCAGCCGCTCGATCACCCGGTCAGGCGGCGCGTCGATGATCCGCCCCGCCGATGTATCCCGCCCGGCACCGGCCTCGTACGCACCGCCGCCGACGGCCACGTCCACAGCTCGATCCGCCGCGTCGGCCCCCTGATCCGCCTCGGCCGCGCCCGCGCGGCCGAGAGAGGTGTCGCCCGGTCGCGTGGGAGGTGCGTCGGCCGGCCGTGCGGGAGGTGCGTCGCCCGGTCGCGTGGGAGATGTGTCGCCCGGTCGTGCGGGAGGTGCGTCGCTCGGCCGCGTGGGAGGCGCGTCGCTCGGTCGCGCGGTGGGTGTGTCGCCCGGCTCCGCCGAAGGTGTGTCGCCTGCGTCGCCGGGAGACGTGTCGCTCGTGGACGTGGGGGAGGTGTTGCCAGCGCGGCCGGGAGACGTGTCGCTGGTCCGCGAGGGGGGTGTGTCGCCAGCGCGGCCGGGCGGCGTGTCACTGGCCCGCTCGGGAGACGTTTCGACAGTCCTATCCGAAGGAGGTTCGGCTGCCCGGCCGGAAGCCGGCCCGGTCTCCCGGCCAGGGGCCGGCTCGGACATCCGGCCGGGAAGCGGCTCGGCGGCGCGGTTGCGGGCGAGGCCGGCCATGCGGCGTACCGACTCGGCCGCGGACTCGGCCAGCGCGCCCGCGCGGACGCGTTCGGCGATCTTGCTTCGGGCTATGCCGAGCAGCCAGCCCAGCATCGAGCCGCTCGCGGGGTCGCGCTCCGCGCGCCCGAACCACGCCGCGACGAAGGTGGCTCGGGTGATGTCCGCGGCGTCAGGCGCCCCGCCGACGCCCCGCAGCGCGAGGTGGAACACCGCCGGCCCGAACCTCCCGTACGCCGCCCGCAGCGCCCGCTCGTCCCCGGCCCGGAACAGCTTGCCCAGGTTGTCTCTGCCGTCCACGTCGAGCCGCACGTGCGCGCCCGGCCCGCCGTCCGGCTCGTACGGCCCGCCGGCCTCGTCCTCGCCACCGGGCCCACCGACACGCGGTGTCGCGCGCGAGCCGTCGCCGTGAGGCGTCCCGTCGGGGTCCTGTACGCCGTCCGGTCGGGCCGACGTGTCGCCGTCGTCCGGGTGGTCGTGTGTTCTGCCGTCGTCGGTCGGGTCGGTCGGCGTGCTGCCGTCGCCCGTGCGGTCGGCGTGAGCCGGCTCGTGGCCGTCGTCCGCGGCGTCCGGGCGGGCGTGCGGGTTGCCGTTGTTGGTTGGATCGGCGTGGGCCGGCTCGTGGCCGTCGTCCGCGGCGTCCGGGCGGGCGTGCGGGTTGCCGTTGTCGGTTGGATCGGCGTGGGCCGGCTCGTGGCTGTCGTCCGCGGCGTCCGGGCGCGTCGAGTCGCGGCCGTCGTCCCCGGTGCCGGGGCGCGACGCCGCGCGTGGACCGGTCTCGCCGCCGGGGGAAGGCTCGCGGGAGCCGGCCGGGTCGGCGGTGGGGCGCAGCGGGTCGGGGGTGGCGTCGCCGCCGGGGTTGCCGTGCGGCTGCTCGGCGCTCACCGGCGCCGTCCGCTCGGATACCGCGGTTGCGATCGCACGGGCACGTCCTGAAGGTCGGTGGGTACGGGTTGTCGTGGACCAGCATTCGGCTCCCGGGCTCGCGCGGGCGCGGGTCGTGGACTTCCCACACCTTGCTTCCACCCCGTGGTGCCCCTTACCACCCGCACGCGATTCTTCAGATTGCGGAACAGATCCCGGTGTCCGGCAACCATCACGGGCGGTAACCGTGGCCGTGCGGTGTGGGCAGCGTGAATCCCGGGCATCGGGGGCGCTACCTCGATTGTTGGGGATCGATGGCGTACGGGTACCCTCGCTCGACGATGACCACCCGTCACGTATGGTGTCGGCTTCGTTGCGTTGGGGTAGGGGCGGGGCGTTCGAGCGCGGGCGCCCGGTGGCACCGGAGGAGGAGTAAGGAGCGCCTGGCCGTTAGGCTTGGGCGCGATGCCGTACCTCGACCACGCCGCTACCACGCCGATGATCCCGGAGGCGCTCGACGCCTACGTCGCTACCGCGCGGGATGTCGGCAACGCCTCGTCGCTACACGCCCCCGGCCGCCAGGCGCGCCGGCGGGTGGAGGAGTCGAGGGAACGGATCGCCGCCGCGCTGGTGGCCCGGCCGTCGGAGGTGATCTTCACCGCGGGCGGCACCGAGAGCGACAACCTCGCCGTCAAGGGCATCTTCTGGGCCCGTAGGGCGGCCGATCCGCGCCGCAACCGGGTCGTGGCGAGCTCGGTGGAGCATCACGCCGTCCTGGACTCCGTGGCCTGGCTGGAGCGGCACGAGGGCGCCGAGGTCACCTGGCTGCCCGTCGACGCCTTCGGGCGGGCCCACCCGGAGGCCCTCGGCGAGGCCCTGGCCGGCGACGACGTCGCGGTGACCACGATCATGTGGGCCAACAACGAGGTCGGCACCGTGCAGCCGGTCACCGAGCTGGCCGCGCTCGCCGCGCGCGGGGGCGTGCCGTTCCACACCGACGCGGTGCAGGCCGTCGGCCAGGTGCCGGTCGACTTCGCGGCGAGCGGCGCGGCCGCCCTGACCGTGAGCGGCCACAAGCTCGGCGGCCCGATCGGCGCGGGCGCGCTGCTGCTCGGCCGCGAGGTCGACTGCACGCCGCTGGCCCACGGCGGCGGCCAGGAGCGCGACGTGCGCTCCGGCACCCTCGACGTGCCCGCCATCGTGGCCTTCGCCGTGGCCCTGGAGCTGTCGGTGAAGACCCAGCGCGAGTCCGCCGAGCGCATCAGCCGCCTGCGCGACGCCCTGGTCGAGCGTGTCTGTGCGGCGGTACCGGATGCCATCCTCAACGGCGACCCCGACGACCGCCTGCCTGGCAACGCCCACTTCTCGTTCCCCGGCTGCGAGGGCGACGCCCTGCTGCTGCTCCTGGACGCCCAGGACATCGCGTGCTCCACGGGTTCGGCGTGCTCGGCCGGCGTGGCCCAGCCCTCACACGTGCTGCTCGCCATGGGTGCCGACGACGCGCGGGCGCGCTCCTCGCTGCGCTTCACCCTCGGCCACACCTCGACCATGGCCGACGTGGACGCGCTTGTAGCGGCGCTCCCGGGCGCAGTGGATCGGGCGCACCGAGCCGCCACCAAGAGCCGCTGACCCGCGCCGGCGCCGCCCGCGCGTCCGTGCTCGCGCCCGGCCGGGGTCCGTGCTCGCGCCTGGCCGGGGTCCGTGCTCGCGCCTGGCCGGGGTCCGTGCCTGCGTCCGCGCCCGGGCTCGTGCCCGGCTGCGTCCGTGCCCGCGTCCGCGCCCGGGCTCGTCCCCGCGCCCGGCTGCGTCCGTCCGCGCCCGTGCCCGTGCCCTGCAAGCCCGGCTGCCTGCGCTTTCGGTGCTCGAATCGTCGGAGCGCCACGGCTTGAACTCTCGGCAGCTCCGGCGACGCGGCTACAACGGGCGGCCATCAGCTTTGTCCGGGCGCGGCACCCACCCGCCCGCTGCATGGTTCGACTCGCGTCTCTCGAGTACCGCCCAGACGCGGCAGGCGGCAGGTCTCGGGCTTCCGGGAGTGCCGGAATTGGCCGCTCGGGTGAGGGCGAGGAGCAGGTGAGGTGCGGATGAGGACCGCCGGAAGCGGTCGGTCATCGGGGTGAAGCCGTATGGGTGAATTCTCGGGTGTCATCTTCAATATTGCCTGCTAGACGGGTCGGCAATTTGGTTACGGGTTTTCTTTGACGGCTTTCCTGCCGCTTAAGTCAGCAGCTCACCCTATGTTTCAGCCGTGTCTGTCGAAACCCCTTCCGCCGAGGATTCCACCGAAGTCATCGAGATGGGTGACATTTCTTCACCAGTTTTCGTCGATGCGACCGGTCGTCGGGGAAAGCGAATGCGCGTCATATTCGGTGTGCTCGGGGCGGCCACGCTCGTCTACGGGGCGCTGGTTGCCACCAGCCTTGCCGGTGGGCCTTTGGAACCGCAGCAGCTGCTGCCCTTCCCTGACCTCGTGAACAACCTTCCCGTGCTCGATCCGCAGCAGCCGGTGACGCAGCCGGGCGCGAAGGGCACTCCGGCGGCGAAGTCGCCGGTCACCCAGGCGAAGAAGATCACCGATAACAAGCCCAGTCAGATCGAGGCCGTGCCCTTGCCGTCGGGGGCGCCCGTCACCACGACCGCGCCCGCCGGCGACGCGACGACCACGCCGGCCGCCGAGGGCACCGACGCCCCGCCCTCGGCGCAGCCGTCGAAGTCCCCGGCGCCGAGCACCAAGCCGAGCGGGAGGCCGTCGTCGCCCCCGCCGTCGGCCGGGCCGACCGAGGGCACGACATCCTCCGGCGCCGTCACGCCCCCTCTCGGCACCGATCAGGTCGGTGAGACCACCACGGGGCAGCCGGGCGTGTCGCCGAGGGTGAGCTCCGGCAGTACCACTTCGGGAACCGGCGGAACTGTCGCGAGCCCTAGCGCCAGCGCGAGCCTGGGAGCGGCGTGACCCATCGGAAGAAGGACGCCAAGAAACGCTTCTCGTTCACCCGCCTCGTCTTCGGCACGGTCCTGCTGAGCATGCTCGCGGGCGTGTTGTTCGTCGAGGCGTACGTGAACGCCGAGTTCCACCCCGACCACAGCGAGGGCGCCGGTCGTCAGACCCGCGTGCCCCAGTCGGTCATCGACGGCGGGCCGATCATCGACACGCGCAACGGTGCGGTGCACTCGTACACGCTGCCGGCCAAGACCATCGCGCTCACGTTCGACGACGGGCCCGACCCGCAATGGACGCCGCGCATCATCGAGGTGCTGCGCCGGCACAACGTCAACGCGACGTTCTTCGTGGTGGGCACGCAGGTGACCCGGCACGCGGACATCGTCGCCGAACTCGCGCGCGGGGGCGACGAGATCGGCATCCACAGCTTCACGCATCCGCGCCTGGACAACCTGTCGCAGTGGCAGCGCGAGCTGGAGTACTCGCAGACCCAGCTCGCCGTCATCCGCGCGACCGGGCGCAAGTCGGCACTGCTGCGCCTGCCGTACTCGTCCAGCGCCAACGCCATCGACGACGCCAACTGGCCGCTGGTCCAGGAGGCGGGGCAGCTCGGCTACCTCTCGGTGATGACCGACACGGACAGCCGTGACTGGAGCCGCCCGGGCGTGGACGCGATCGTGCGCGGCGCGACGCCCGAGGGCGACAAGGGCTCGATCGTGCTCATGCACGACGCGGGCGGCGACCGCGCGCAGACGGTCGAGGCCCTCGACCGGTTCATCCCGATGATGCAGCAGCGTGGGTACACCTTCACGACAGTCTCCGGCGGCCTGGCCAAGGCCCTCGCCGGCAGCGACATCGCCGTGGACGCGCCGGCCACCTCGGCCGACAAGCGCCGCGCCCTCGCGCTCGTGACGGCGGTGTCCGTGGCCGACTGGATCATGGAGCTGCTGCGGGTGCTCTTCCTGATCGTTGGGGTCCTGACGATCGGGCGCACGCTCGCGCTGTTCCTCCTCGCCGGCCGGCACGCGCGGAAGCGGCGGTCGAAGACGTGGCGGTGGGGGCCGCCGGTGGTGGAGCCGGTGTCGGTCATCGTGCCCGCCTACAACGAGAAGGAGGGCATCGAGGCCGCGGTGCGCTCCCTCGCGGGCGGTGACCACCCCGGCGGCATCGAGGTGGTGGTCGTCGACGACGGCTCCACGGACGGCACGGCCGAGCTCGTGGAGGCCATGGGGCTGCCCAACGTGCGCGTCGTGCGCATCCCCAACGGCGGCAAGCCCAACGCGCTCAACGTCGGGGTCGCCCTGGCCAAGCACGACCTGATCGTCATGGTCGACGGCGACACCGTGTTCGAGCCGGATTCGGTACGCCACCTGGTCCAGCCGTTCGCCGACCCGACCGTCGGCGCCGTGGCGGGCAACGTGAAGGTCGGCAACCGGGGCTCCATCGTCGCGCGGTGGCAGCACATCGAGTACGTCATCGGCTTCAACCTGGACCGCCGCCTCTACGACCTGCTGCAGGTCATGCCGACGATCCCGGGCGCGATCGGGGCGTTTCGCCGCCAGGCGTTGCGCGACATCGGCGGCATCAGCCACGACACGCTGGCCGAGGACACCGACGCGACGATGGCGCTGTGCCGGACCGGCTGGCGGGTGGTGTACGAGGAGCGCGCCCGCGCGTGGACGGAGGCGCCGAGCACCCTGCGGCAGTTGTGGCTGCAGCGGTACCGCTGGAGCTACGGGACCATGCAGGCGATGTGGAAGCACCGGCGCTCCCTCGTCGACCGGGGTCCGTCGGGCCGTTTCGGGCGCGTGGGGCTGCCCTTCATCGCCTTCTTCGGCATCGCGCTGCCGCTGCTGGCCCCGCTCATCGACATCCTGCTCGTGTACGGCCTGTTCTTCTCCAGCTGGAAGATCACCACCTTCGCGTGGCTGGCGATGTTCGGCATGCAGGTGCTGACCGCGGTGGTGGCGTTCCGCCTGGACAAGGAGAAGCTGCGGCCGCTGTGGGTGCTGCCGTTGCAGCAGTTCGTGTACCGGCAGCTGATGTACATCGTGCTGATCCAGTCGATGGGCACTGCGCTGACCGGGGCGCGGTTGCGCTGGCACAAGCTGCACCGGGCCGGCTCGGCCGGGTCGAGTGCGCCGGTCGCGACCATGCTGTCGGCCGGCTCCCCGCCTGCGTCCGCGCCGAGTGGCGTCTCCGTATCCGAGCCGGTCGCCGCGCAGGGTGGCGCGTCCGAGCTCGGGCGCGACGACGCGGGCGCGCCCGTGGGCGGCGGCAGGTTCGGCGCCGATGAGCCGGTGGACGGTTGGACATCCGTGGGCGCGGGCGCGCCGGCGGACGGCTGGCCGCGCACCCGCGCGGGCACGGCCAGGCTGGGCAGCCGGCCGCCTGCGGGCACGGATGCGTTCGGGGCGGCCGGTGCCTGGCCACCCGCGGACGCGCTGCGATCGGCCGGTGCTTGGCCTCCCGCGGACGTGCGTGCGGCCGGCCCGGGTGAGGGTGCGGGCGGCACGGCGCCGGCCGACCCGCCACGACGCGGGGTGGCGCAGGTACCGCACGCCTCCGCGCCCGAGCATCGGGTGTCGGAGCACACCGCGGTGCTGTACGCCGTGTCGCGCACGAGGCTGCTGCGCTCGTCCAGCGCCGCCGAGTCCGAGGGCGAGGGGTCCTGAGTGGGACACAGATCGTTGCGCCGCCCCCTGGCGGTGGCGGTGTTCATCGTGGCGTCACTGGCGCTGGCCTCGCTGACCGTGCGCGGGGGCAGGGACGGCGCGGGTGCGGATGCGGATGCGGCCGAGCAGACGGCGGTGCACGCCTCGCCGGCGCCGAGCGAGCCCGGGAGCGCCGGGGCCGGCGCGGGCGTGTCGGTCGCGCCGAGCCCGGACGGCAGGCGATCCGTGCGGGTGGGGCCGAACCGGCAGGTCGCCGGCGACCTCTCCGACCCGCAGAAGAAGGACATCGCGATGCGGCTGGTGTCCAGCGCGGAGAACTCGACGCTGGACTGGACCGCGCAGTACGCCTATATCGAGGACATCCACGACGGCCGCGGGTACACGGGCGGCGTCGTGGGGTTCTGCAGCGGTACCGGTGACATGCGGGCCGTCGTCGAGCGGTACACGAGGGCGGTGCCCGGCAACCGGCTGGCGGCCTACCTGCCGGCGCTCAAGCGGGTCAACGGCAGTGCCTCGCACGCCGGCCTCGACCCGAACTTCACCAGCGACTGGCGCGCGGCCGCGGCCGATCCGGCCTTCCGGGCGGCGCAGGACGCCGAGCGCGATCGGATGTACTTCAACCCGGCGCTCAGCCAGGCCAAGCAGGACGGCCTGCGGGTGCTGGGGCAGTTCGCGTACTACGACGCGATCGTCATGCACGGCGCCAACGGGCTGGCCAAGCTGCGCCGCGCGGCCGCCGCCAAGGCCCCGCCGCCCGCGCGCGGGGGCGACGAGGCCGCGTACCTGGAGGCGTTCCTGGACGCTCGGGTGGACCTGATGGAGAGCGAGCGCGGGCACGACGACGACAGCCGCGTCAACGACGCCCAGCGGGTGTTCCTGGCGGCGCGCAACTTCGACCTGGACCCGCCGCTGCACTGGCGGGTGTACGGCGACACGTACGACATCGCGGCCTGACGCGAGGGCGCGCCGGCACGTCAGGCACGCGCCGGACCGCTTGCATCGGCCGCCCGGATCGGGAAACCGCGTCCGGGCAGCCTCACCGTGTGGACGCGAGACCGCGTCCGGGCGGTGTGGATGCGAGACCGCGTCCGGGTGGCCTCGCGTCCACACGTCCGTCCCGGCGCCCGGCCGACCGCAGGCGGCAGTGCGTGCGGGTACCGCCGCGCGTCCGTGCTCGGCGGGCCCGGCACCGGGGAGCGACGCTGCGGCGGGCACGGCGGGCAAAAGGCGGGCACGGCGGACGATAGGCGGGCGCGGCGACAGCCCGCCGGAAGAAGCACCGGCCCAGACCAGCCCGCACGTGACCGCGCGCGGGAGCGCCGCCCCGGCTCGCCGGTAGGCTTGTGGGCGTGAGAGTGCTGGCGGCGATGTCCGGTGGGGTCGACTCGGCGGTGGCGGCCGCGCGTGCGGTGGCGGCCGGCCACGACGTGACCGGCGTACACCTCGCGCTGGCGCGCAACCCGCAGACCTACCGCACGGGCGCGCGCGGCTGCTGCACGCTCGAGGACGCCCGCGACGCGCGCCGGGCCGCGGACGTCATCGGGATCCCGTTCTACGTCTGGGACATGGCCGAGCAGTTCCACGAGGACGTGGTGGACGACTTCGTGGCGGAGTACGCGGCGGGGCGGACGCCGAACCCGTGCCTGCGGTGCAACGAGAAGATCAAGTTCGCGGCGGTGCTGGACCGCGCGGTCGCGCTCGGGTTCGACGCGGTGGTCACCGGCCACCACGCGCGGCTGGGCTCCGACGGGCTGCTGCGGCGCAGCGTGGACCTGGGCAAGGACCAGTCGTACGTGCTGGCCGTGCTGACGCGGGCGCAGCTGGACCGGGCGATGTTCCCGCTCGGTGACTCGACCAAGGCGCAGGTGCGCGCGGAGGCGGCCGAGCGCGGGCTGGCCGTGGCGGACAAGCCCGACAGCCACGACATCTGCTTCATCGCCGACGGCGACACCAAGCGCTTCCTCGCGGAGCGGCTCGGCCGCGCGCCCGGCGACATCGTCGACGCCACCACCGGGACGGTCATCGGGCAGCACGAGGGGGCGTACGCGTACACGGTGGGCCAGCGCCGCGGGCTCGACCTGCGGGTGTCCGCGCCGGACCGCACCCCCCGCTACGTCCTGTCGATCACGCCGGTGACCAACACGGTGACGGTCGGGCCGGCGGCGGCGCTGGACGTGGCGGCCGTGGTGGGGGAGCGGACCGTGTGGCACGGGCCCGGGGGCGGCGACATCGCGTGCGAGGTGCAGATGCGCGCGCACGGCGAGACGGTGCCCGCGTCCGTGCGGCTCGCGGACGGGCGGCTGGTCGCCACGCTCGGGCGCCCGGCGCGCGGGATCGCGACCGGGCAGGCGATCGTGTGCTACGAGCCGTCGCCGGACGGCGACATCGTGCTGGGCTCGGCGACGATCGCCGAGACCTCCTGACTACGGAGCGGTTGTGACCTCGTTTCCCTGGCCGGTCGGATCGGCGACCGGCATCGGCTCCATGCCCGGCACCGACATCGCCGAGGCGCAGCGCATCGTGCTGGGCGAGCTGCCCGACCTGCCGCACCTGCCCGAACTGCCCGCGCGGGGGCCCGGCGCGGACATGATCGGGCGCGGGGGCACGTTCCTCGTGGAGCTGCCGATCGAGCTGTACGCCGCGCGGTGGCGCATGGCCGCCCGGCCCGGCCACGACCTGCGCGTCGCGCTCGACCTGCTGGAACGCGACCTGGACACGATGACGGAGCAGGCGGGCGAGTACGCCGGCGTGTTCAAGGTGCAGGTGCCCGGGCCGTGGACGCTGGCCGCCTCGCTCGGGCTGCCGATCGGCGGGCAGGTGCTGCGCGACCCGGGCGCCTGCCGCGACCTGGCGGCGTCGCTGGCCGACGGGGTACGGGCCCACGTCGCCGACGTGCGGGCGCGGCTGCCGCACGCGACGGTGCTGCTGCAGCTGGACGAGCCGTCGCTGCCGGCGGTGCTGGCCGGTCGGGTGCCGACCGAGAGCGGGTTCGGGACGCTGCGGTCGGTTGACCCCGCGGTCGCGCGGGCGGCGCTGTCGGGGGTCGTGGCCGCGGCCGGGGTGGACGTCGTCGTGCACTGCTGCGCGCCGTCGGTGCCGCTGGAGCTGCTGCGCGAGGCGGGCGCCCGCGCGGTGGCGCTCGACCTGTCGCTGGTACGCGACCTGGACACTCTCGGCGAGCAGCTGGACGCCGGGCTGGGGCTCTTCGCGGGCGTGTCCGGGCGGGACTCGAAGGACCTGGCCGGGCAGGTGCGGGACCTGTGGCGCAAGCTGGGCTTCCCGCTGAAGTCGATGGCGGAGCAGGTGGTCGTGACCCCGCCGTGCGGCCTGCCGTCGACGGCCAAGGCGAAGGCGGCGCTGACCGCCGTCCGAGAGGCCGGCCGCCGGCTGACCGACGAGGCCGAGTAGCGCCAGCCGACGAGGTCGGGTAGCGGCCGGTCGGCGAGGTCGGCGAGGTCGGGCAGTGGCCGGCTGACAAGGCCGCCGAGGCCGAGTAGCGGCAGGCCGCCGAGGCCGAGTAGCGGCAGGCCGACGAGGTCGAGTAGCGGATTTTTTGTCATACCCTCGCGGTAAGTTCACCCCATGACCGAAGCAGTAGCCGAACCGACGATCGAGGCGCGTGAGCGGCACGCCGAGCTGGCCCGCGAGCTCGAGGAGCACCAGTACCGCTACTACGTGCTCCAGTCGCCCTCGGTCGACGACTCGGTCTACGACCGGCAGATGCGGGAGCTCGAGGCGCTGGAGGAGCAGTTCCCGGCGCTGGTCACGCCGGACTCGCCGAGTCAGCGGGTGGGCGGCACGTTCTCGACCGACTTCGCCGCCGTCACGCACCGGGAGCGGATGCTCAGCCTGGACAACGCGCTCGACGAGGCCGAGCTGGACGCCTGGGTCGAGCGGGTGACGCGGGACGCGGGCAGCCCGCCGCGCTACCTGTGCGAGCTCAAGATCGACGGGCTGGCGGTCAACCTGACGTACGAGAAGGGGCGGCTCACCCGGGCGGCCACCCGCGGCGACGGGCGCACCGGCGAGGACATCACGCTGAATGCGCGCACCATCCGCGAGATCCCCGAGGTGTTGCGCGGCGACGAGGTGCCCGACCTGCTCGAGGTGCGCGGCGAGGTGTTCTTCACGCTGGAGGGTTTCCAGGAGGTCAACGCCGCGCAGGTGGCGGCGGGGGAGCGGCCGTTCGCCAACCCGCGCAACGCCGCCAGCGGCAGCCTGCGGCAGAAGGACCCGCACATCACGGCGGGACGGCCGATGCGGATGCTGGTGCACGGGTTCGGCGCCCGCGAGGGGTTCAACCCGGTGAGCCAGTCGGAGGCGTACGAGCTGATGCACGCCTGGGGCCTGCCCACCTCGCAGCGGTGGCGGGTCTTCGACGACGTGGCGGGCGTCAGGCAGTACATCGCGGAGTACGGCGAGCGGCGGCACAAGCTGGAGCACGAGATCGACGGCGTGGTGGTGAAGATCGACCAGATGTCGATCCAGCGCCGGCTCGGCTCGACCAGCAAGGACCCGCGGTGGGCGATCGCGTTCAAGTACCCGCCGGAAGAGGCGATGACCAAGCTCATCGACGTGCAGGTCAACGTCGGGCGCACCGGGCGGGTCACGCCGTTCGCGGTGATGGAGCCGGTGTACGTGGGCGGGGTGACGGTGCGGCAGGCGACGCTGCACAACGCCCAGGAGGTCGTGCGCAAGGGCGTGCTCATCGGCGACACGGTCGTGATCAGGCGGGCCGGCGAGGTCATCCCCGAGGTGCTCGGGCCGGTGGCCGACCGGCGCGACGGGACCGAGCGGCCGTTCGTGATGCCCTCGGTGTGCCCGGCGTGCGGCACGCCGCTGGCTCCCGAGAAGGAGAGCGACGTCGACATCCGTTGCCCCAACACGCAGTACTGCAAGGCCCAGCTGCGGGAGCGGCTCTTCGGCCTGGCCGCCCGCGGCGCCCTGGACATCGAGGCGCTCGGGATGGAGGCCGCGGCCGCGCTGCTGGAGTCGGTGATCCCGAACGAGAGCGAGCTGTTCGACGTCGACGCCGAGCGCCTCACTCGGTCGCCCTTCTTCGTGAACAAGAACGGGTCGCTGGGCTCCAACGCACTGAGCCTGCTGGCCAACCTGGAGGAGGTCAAGCAGCGGCCGCTGTGGCGGGTCCTGGTCGCGCTGTCGATCCGGCACGTCGGTCCGACCGCGGCGCAGGCGCTGGCCAACTCGATCGGCTCGATGGAGGCGATCGCCAACGCCTCAACCGAGGAGTTGGTGGCGGTCGAGGGCGTGGGGCCGACGATCGCGCAGGCGGTCCACGACTGGTTCGCGGTGGACTGGCACCGGGAGTGGGTCGAGCGGTGGGCGCGGGCCGGGGTGCGGATGGTGGAGGAGCGCACCGACACCGGGCCGCGGCCGCTGGAGGGGATCACCGTGGTGGTGACGGGGTCGCTGGAGCGGTACTCGCGGGACCAGGCGACCGAGGCGGTGACCTCGCGCGGCGGGAAGGTCTCCGGGTCGGTGTCGAAGAAGACGCACTTCGTGGTGGTGGGGGAGGCACCCGGGTCGAAGGCGGAGAAGGCGGCGACGCTGAAGGTGCCGATCCTGGACGAGGCCGGGTTCGAGGTGCTGCTGCGCGAGGGACCGGACGCGGCACGGGCAGCCGCGCAGCCGGCGGAGGGGCCCGCCGAGGCCGAGTAAGGCACCCGGATAATCCGGAGAGTAACCGAGTAAGTGCGCGGCCGTTACCACCTGGGTTGGTGACGGCCGTCAATGTGCGTGCGCTACGCTGCGTCGGCAATCGGTTACGCGGTAAGGATATTCAAGCTGATCTGTCCACAGTGGCATCGCCCGGTCGGTTGAATAGGGTGGCGTTTCTGCATCGATTCGGCATCCTTTCCTGATTTCGCCAGCTGTTTGGGTGCAGGCTTCCTGAGCGTCCGAACGATGTCGTGCGGCCCGCCAGGTGAGCCGCGCCAAGCAGAGAGCGGGGACCGGATGGAGCAGAGCGCGCTGCGTAACACCGCGCCGCCTCGGCATCGACATCGGTTCTTCGCGTACTTCGCGGTCGTCGTCGGGCTGGCCGCCTTCCTGCTGGTCGCCAGCACCCTGCACGAGGGCCTGCCGGGGCGGCACGACCCGGTGTTCTGGGTGTTCGCCGGGCTGGCCGTGGTGGCCGACACCCCGCCGTTCGTGCAGCGGATGCGCGACGAGGCGACGCCGATGTTCCCGTCGGTGTGCTTCACGTTCGCGATATTGATCGGGTACGGCTGCGCGTCCGCGGTCGTGGTGCAGCTCGTGGCCGTGATCGTCGCGGCGCTGTGGCTCAAGCACGCGCTCTGGCGGGCGGCGTTCAACGCGGCGCAGTACATGCTGTCGTTCCTGGTGGCGGGCGCCCTGATCATGCAGTGGCCGCGCGGCGACGCGCACACGCTGCTGGCCGGGCCCGGTCTGCTGTGGGTGCTGGCCGCCGCGGTCGCCTGGTTCGTGGTGAGCAACCTGCTGGTCTCCACGGCGGTGTGGCTGCGGTTCGGGGGTCGCTGGCGGGCCGACTTCGCGCGGGCGATGGTCACCGACGCCCTGTCGACCGGGGCGCTGCTGCTGGCCGCGCCCGGGCTGGTGGCCGCCGCGCACGTCAACGTGGGGCTGGTGCCGCTGGCGCTGGTGACCCTGTTCGCGGTACGGCGGATGTCCAACCTCGCCGGCGAGCGCGCCCGGGCGGGGCGGCTCGACCCGCTGACGGGGCTGGCCAACCGCAAGGGGCTGGAGCGCGCGGTCGCGGTGCGGCTGCACGAGCACGCCGAGCGGGCCGCGGGCGGCGCGGCCGAGCGGCGTCTCGCCCTGCTGCTGCTCGACCTGGACGGCTTCAAACAGGTCAACGACGCGCTCGGGCACCGGGTCGGGGACCGGCTGCTGGTCGAGGTCGGCGAGCGGCTGACTGCCGCGGCGCGCGCGTCCGGGCCGGACAACCTGGTCGGGCGGCTCGGCGGCGACGAGTTCGCCGTGGTGGTACCGCACCTGCGCGACACCGCCGACGCGCGGCGCTGCGCCGCCGAGATCATGTCGGCGCTGGCCGAGCCGGTGCTGCTGGACGGGCTGCCGATCGACGTGGGCGCGTCGGTCGGCGTGGCCGTGTACCCCGAGCACGGCACCGACTTCGCCGAGCTGATGCAGCACGCCGACGTCGCGATGTACGACGCGAAAGGCCGCGGCGACAGCCTCGCCGTCTACGCCCCCGAGTCCGACCACAACACCCCCGAGCGGCTCAGCCTGCTCGCCGACCTGCGCCGGGCCCTGGAGTCCGGCCCGGACGGCGGCATCGAGCTGTACTACCAGCCCCAGGTCGAGCTGGCCACGGGCGCGATGGTGGGCGTGGAGGCGCTGCTGCGCTGGCGCCACCCGCAGCGCGGGCCGATCGACCCCGAGGAGCTGATCAAGGTCGCCGAGCACAGCTCGGTGATGCGCCTGCTGACCCTGCGCGTCATCGACGAGGCGATCGGGCAGCTGGCCACGTGGCGCGCGACCGCGCCCGCCACCGAGCACGTGCGGGTCGCGGTGAACGTCAGCGTGCGCGACCTGCACACCGGCGAGATCGCCGACCGGATCGCGGCGCGGCTGCAGCAGGCGGGCGTGGACGCGTCGCGGCTGGAGCTGGAGATCACCGAGAGCGCGCTGATGGCCGACCCGCGCCGCGTCCTCGCGACGCTCGCGCGGCTGAAGAAGCTCGGGGTCGCGATCGCGCTGGACGACTTCGGCACCGGGTACTCCTCGATGCTGCACCTGCGCCGGCTGCCGCTGGCCGAGGTGAAGATCGACCGCTCGTTCGTGCTCGGCGTGGCCACCGACCCCGACGACGCGGCGATCGTGCGCTCGATGATCGACCTCGCGCGGGCGCTCGGCCTGCGCGTCGTCGCGGAGGGCGTCGAGGACGAGCGGACCTGGCGGATGCTCGTCGAGGCGGGCTGCGACCTGGCCCAGGGCTGGTACTTCGCCCGGCCGATGCCGCCGGATCGCCTGCTCGACTGGCTGTCGAAGACTGCCGCACGCCCCGTCATCAGCACGAAATAGACTCGTCGGGTCGACGCCGGCATGTCACGCTGCGTCGAAGCCGACGACCTGAAGGAGAAGCGCGCCGATGGCCACGATTTCCCGCGAGGAGGTGGCGCATCTCGCGCGCCTCGCGCGGCTTGCCGTCACCGATGAAGAGCTCGACACCTTCGCCGGGCAGCTCGACGTGATCCTGCAGGCCGTCGCCCAGGTGGGCGAGATCGCCGCGGCGGACGTCCCGCCGACCTCCCACTCGGTGCCGCTCACCAACGTGTACCGCGACGACGTCGTCGTCCCGGGCCTGACCCGCGAGGACGCGCTCGCCGGCGCGCCCGACGCCGAAGAGAACCGCTTCCGCGTCCCGCGGATCCTGGACGAGGAGGCCTGAGCCATGTCGGAACTGATCAAGCTCTCCGCGGCCGAGCTGGGCCGCCGCCTGGCCGCCAAGGAGGTCTCGGCCGTCGAGGTCGCGACCGCGCACCTGGACCGCATCGAGGCCGTCGAAGGCAAGGTGCACGCCTTCCTCCACGTCGACCGCGAGGGCGCGCTGGAGGCCGCCCGCGCCGCCGATGCGCGCCTCGCGAAGGGTGAGGCGGCCGGCCCGCTCGACGGCGTGCCGATCGGCGTCAAGGACGTCATCACCACGCGCGGCGTGCCGACGACCGCCGGCTCCAAGATCCTCGAGGGCTGGCGCCCGCCGTACGACGCGACGATCACCACCCGCCTGCGCGAGGCCGGCCTCGTCATGGTCGGCAAGACCAACATGGACGAGTTCGCGATGGGCTCCTCGACGGAGTACTCGGCCTACGGGCCGACGTACAACCCGTGGGACACCACGCGCATCCCCGGCGGCTCGGGCGGCGGCTCGGCGGCCGCCGTGGCCGCGTACGAGGCCCCGCTGGCCATCGGCACGGACACCGGTGGGTCGATCCGCCAGCCCGCCGCGGTCACCGGCACCGTGGGCGCCAAGCCGACCTACGGCGGCACCTCGCGGTACGGCCTCATCGCCTTCTCCTCGTCCCTGGACACGCCCGGCCCCTGCGCGCGCACCGTCGAGGACGCGGCGCTGCTGCACGCGGTCATCGGCGGGCACGACCCGCGCGACAGCACCTCGATCCCGCAGCCGGTGCCCGACGTAGTCGCGGCCGCGCGTCTCGGCGCGACCGGCGACCTCTCCGGCGTGCGGCTCGGCCTGGTGAAGGAGTTCGCGGGCGAGGGCGCGGAGCCCGGCGTCGCGGCGGCCTACCGGGAGTCGATCGACGCGCTGGTCAAGCTGGGCGCCGAGGTCGTCGAGGTGTCCTGCCCGAGCTTCAAGTTCGCGCTGCCGGCGTACTACCTGATCGCGCCCAGCGAGTGCTCGTCCAACCTGGCCCGCTTCGACGGCGTGCGCTACGGCCTGCGCACCGGCGACAACGGCAAGCACTCGCTCGAGGAGGTCATGTCGCTGACCCGCGACGCGGGCTTCGGCCCGGAGGTCAAGCGGCGCATCATCCTCGGCACCTACGCGCTGTCCGCCGGCTACTACGACGCCTACTACGGTCAGGCCCAGAAGGTGCGCACGCTCATCACCCGCGACTTCACCGCCGCGTTCGAGGCCGCCGACGTGCTCGTCGCGCCCACGACGCCGTTCGTGGCGTTCCCGCTGGGCTCCCGCACGTCCGACCCGTACCAGATGTACCTCGCGGACCTGTACACGATCCCGTCGAACCTCTACGGCGGGCCGGCCATCTCGGTGCCGGCCGGGCTGTCCGAGGGCCTGCCGGTCGGCCTGCAGATCATGGCGCCGACCATGGCCGACGACCGGATGTACCGGGTGGCGGCCGCGCTGGAATCAGCGCTGCCGCCACTCACCCCACCCGCGCTGTGAGGCCCCCGGTCCGTTCAGCCCCGGCTGCCCTGCCGCCAGGAGAACGGACCGGGCAGGTCCACCCGGTTCTTGCGGCTACGCGAGTTCCAGGACCAGGGCCCCAGCTTGAAGCTCCACGAGGAGAAGCCCTCCTGCGTGAAGTGGAAAATGAACGGGCCGATCTTCTTGTTCTTCCGAAACTGCACCGGCATGGCGTCGCTCCCTCCAGGTATGCGATAGATACCCAATGTCGTGCGTGGATACACCAAGGCTGAAAGCGGGACAGAGACAATGAGCACCGTTACGGAGTTGTCCTACGAGGAGGCGGTGGACCGGTTCGAGCCGGTCATCGGCCTGGAGACGCACGTCGAACTCGGCACCAACACGAAGATGTTCTGCGGCTGCCCGACCGCGTTCGGCGCCGAGCCCAACACTCAGGTCTGCCCCGTGTGCCTCGGCCTGCCCGGCGCGCTGCCGGTGGCCAACCGCGCCGCGATCGAGGCCACGATCCGCATCGGCCTCGCGCTGAACTGCTCGATCGCGCCGTGGGGCCGGTTCGCCCGCAAGAACTACTTCTACCCCGACATGCCGAAGAACTTCCAGATCAGCCAGTACGACGAGCCGCTGTGCGTCGACGGGTACCTCGACGTCGAGATGGACGGCGAACTGGTGCGCATCGGCATCGAGCGCGTGCACCTGGAGGAGGACACCGGCAAGACGCTGCACGTGGGCGGCGCGACCGGGCGCATCCACGGCGCCACCGAGTCCCTTGTGGACTACAACCGGGCCGGCATCCCGCTCGTCGAGATCGTCACCAAGCCGGTCCCCGGCACGGGCGCCCGCGCGCCGGAGGTGGCCCGCGCGTACGTCACCGAGCTGCGCGACGTCATCCGCACCCTGGACGTCTCCGACGTGCGCATGGAGCAGGGCTCGATGCGCTGCGATGTCAACACCTCGCTCAACCGCCCGGGCGCGGACTGGGGCACCCGCACCGAGACCAAGAACGTCAACTCGCTGCGCAGCGTCGAGCGCGCCGTGCGCTCCGAGATCATCCGCCAGGCCGGTGTGCTCGAGTCGGGCGGCACGATCACCCAGGAGACGCGGCACTTCCACGAGGACACCGGCGAGACCACGTCCGGGCGCAGCAAGGAGACCGCGACCGACTACCGCTACTTCCCCGAGCCCGACCTCGTCCCGCTCGCGCCGTCCGCGGAGTGGATCGCCGAGCTCAAGGCCGCCCTCCCGGAGCTGCCGCGCGTGCGCCGCGCCCGCCTGCAGTCGGAGTGGGACTTCTCCGACCTCGACATGCAGTCGGTCCTCAACGCCGGCGCCGTCGACCTCATCGCCGCCACCGTCGAGGCCGGCGCCACCGCCGCGACCGCGCGCAAGTGGTGGCTGGGCGAGCTGGCCCGCCGCGCCAACGAGACCGAGACCGAGCTCGATGCCCTGGGCGTCACCCCGGGCGCGGTCGCGGAGCTGCAGGGCCTCGTCGACGCCGGCCGCATCAACGACAAGCTGGCCCGCGTCGTCCTCGAGGGCGTCATCGCGGGCGAGGGCACGCCGTCGGAGGTCGTGGCCGCGCGGGGGCTCGAGGTCGTCTCCGACGAGGGCGCCCTGACCGCCGCCGTCGACGAGGCCATCGCCGCCAACCCGGACATCGCCGCCAAGATCCGCGACGGCAAGGTCGCGGCCGCGGGCGCGCTCGTCGGCGCCGTGATGAAGGCCACCGGCGGCAAGGCGGACGCGAAGACGGTGCGCGAACTCATCATCGCCAGGCTGTCCTAGGAGCAATTCCGGGACTCCGGTCCGCGCAACGCACGACCGTTGCTCCCGTCAGACACCGGGCCGGGGCCTGCCTAAAGGGCGGCCCCGGCCCTGCCAGCTCCGCGGTGCCAAGAACACCGGCCCCGGCCGCCGCGCGAAACTTGCGGCCTTGACGCGATAAGTCGGGCGCTGGCGCGCCACGACTTATCGGACTTATACCCCGACAGGCGCCCTATGCCCCGTCAGGTGAAAAGTCCGAAATGTCGAGGCGCGTCAGCACCCGACATTTCGCGCAAATCGCCGCAACGCTGCCGACGGGCCGAATCGCCGGTCGACGGGCCGATCGCTATGAGCCGATCGGACGGGCGGAGCGATCTCCCAGGGTCGGCTGGGCCTGCGTGCCGGGCCGCCCGCACCGCCGCCGACGGGCCGGGTCGCTATGGGCCCGACGGGGACGGCGAGGCCGACGAGCTGGGCCTGCGTGCCCGGTCGCCCGCACCGCCGCCGCCGGGCGGGGTCGCTATGAGCCCGACGGGGACGGCGAGGCCGACGAGGGGGAGAGCGACGCATCCGGGGTCGGCTGCGACTTCGTGTCGGCGGGGACGATGTGCCGCTGGAGCGACACCTCCGTGAGCCCCGTGCCGCCCACCTCGATGTCGTCGTAGGCCGAGAGGTGGCGCTGCTGGTCGAAGTACAAGATGGACAGCGCCAGCGGCAACGGCTTCGAGCTCTCCAGGCCCCGCAGGCCGGCACCGCCCGTCGAGCCCTCGACCATGAGCAGCGTGCGCTCCGTGGGCTTGGGGGCAGGCGAGGCCGACGGCTCGGGCGACGCGGACGGCGAGGCCGACGGCGACGTGTCCGGCCGCGGCACGGGCGCGGCGGCCGGCTGGTTGGCGTCCAAGCGCGACACGGAGCGCTGGTGCTTGTGCCCGGCCAGCACGAGCGGGCACAGGCCGGCCAGCTCCTGCGCGGCGACCGGGTCGTGGACCAGCCCGACGTCGACCGGCTTGCTGCTGGAGCGGATCTTCGCGGCCAGCACGTCGCCCGACTGGACGACCTCCTTGCGCTGCTCGTCGTTGGTCGGGTCGGTCGACTTGTCCGGGGTGAAGCGCGGGTCGCCGATGCCGGCGAACGTGAGGCCCTTGACCGTCACGATGTTGTCGTCGAGGACGATCGCGTTGGGCTGGCGGCCGACCGCGGCCGCGGTGACGGCGGAGTCGTGGTTGCCGCGGATGTAGATGTACGGCACCTTGAGGTCCGAGATGACGTTGACATAGGACGCCTCGGGCTCGGAGCCCCAGTCGTTGATGTCGCCGGTGTCGACGATGATGTCGATGTCGAACTGGTCCGCGACCGAGCGCACGACGCCCCACGCGGCCGGGTTGAGGTGCATGTCGGAGATGTGCAGGACCTTCGTGGCGCTCGTGTTCGGCTCGTACACCGGCAGCGACGAGATGGTGCCGTAGAGCTTGCTGACGTTGAGCACCAGCTTCTGCAGCTGGGCGCGGTACTCCTCGTAGTGGTCGGCGATCCGCTGCGCGTCGCCGATGATCGCCGGGGCGTTGACGAGCAGGCCGCGGTACGTCGGCTCCTGGATCGCCGCCGGCCTGAAGGTCAGCAGCGTCGTCGCCCCGGTCGAGGCCAGCACCCCGACGACCACGAGCCCGGCGATCGCGGTCTCCCGGCGCGCCCGGAACACCAGCAGGACCAGGATCATCCCGCCGAGGATGCCGCAGCCGGCCGTCTGCATCGCCAGCCGCCGCACGCCGAGGTCGAGCTGGTCGACCGCGTCGTGGCTGATCTGCTCGAGGTTGCCCGACTTGGCGGCGAACGCGCGGGTGCGCGCCTCGTCAAGCGACTCCAGCCGGATCCGCAGGTGCACCGGACCGTCGTGGGAGTTGAGCTCCAGCGAGCCCAGCGGCGGGATCTCGACCGACGTGTCGCCGTGCCAGGACGGCGCGAGCGACAGCTGGGCCCGGAACGGCCCGATGTCCTGCGTCGTCGTGCCGCCCAGCTGGACGCCGATGAGCATGCCGACGATCGCGACGAGGGCGACCAGCACGCCACGCAGCAGGGCCCACAGCCGCGGGTGGAGCCTGCGTGCCCGCGCGCCCGTGGGGTGGTGGCGCCGACCGGCGGCCATGACGATCGATCGGCGCCGGGCCCGTTGGGAGGCCAGCGCGGCGCGGCGGCGAAACGGCGAGATCAACTCTTGCCGGCCTCGCCGACGTCGGAGATGACGAGGCGCAGCAGCTTGTCGTCGTCGGGCTTGGGGTCACCCCGCCCGTCCTTGTTCGACGTGGAGATCCACAGGCTGCCGTCCGGCCCGACCGCGGCCGCGCGCAGGCGCCCGAACTCGTCCTTGAGCAGCGGCGTGGGCGCCCCGAGCGGGGTGCCGTTGGCCGTCACCTGCATCACGTAGAGCCGAGCCCCCTTGAGGCACGCGGTGACCAGGTAGCCGCTGAGGTACGCCAGGCCGGCGCACGACGCCTCGGAGGTCTTCCAGGTCTGGATCGGGTTGGTGTACTTCGGGTCGCTGCCCTTGCCCTCGACCGCCGGCCAGCCGTAGTTCTTGCCGGGCTCGATCACGTTGAGCTCGTCGGAGTCGCTGGCGCCGTACTCCATCGCGTAGAGGTGCTTGTTCGCGTCCCAGGCCAACCCTTGCACGTTGCGATGTCCGTAGCTGTACACGGCGGTTCCGAACGGGTTACCGGGCGCCGGCTTCCCGTCGGCCGTGATCCGCAGGATCTTCCCGCCGAGGCTGCTGAGGTTCTGCGCCGTCTCGGGCTTGTTGGCATCCCCGGTCGCGACGTACAGGAACCCGTCCGGCCCGAACCGGATCTGCCCGCCGTCGTGCACGTCGCCCTTGGGGATCCCGGTCAGGATCGGCGTGGGCGGCTGCCCGAGCGTGAGCTTGGCGACCCGATTGTCCTCGGCGGTCGTGTAGTACACGAAGACTGTTTTGTCCACATCGTACGTCGGCGAAACCGCCACCCCGAGCAGCCCGCCCTCGCCTCCGGGCTTGGCCACGTCGATCTTCTGCAGCTCCGCCACGAGCATCCCGTCGGACGTGGTCTCCTTGCCGACCTTGAGCAGCCGCGTGCTGTCCCGCTCGGTGACCAGCGCCGACCCGTCCGGCAGGAAGGCGATCCCCCACGGCACCGCCAGCCCCTTGGCCAGCACCGTGACGGAGACCTCGGCCCCCTCGTCCACGCCCGAGCTGGACGGCGAAGGGTACGGCGACATCCTCGGCGGCGACCCCAGCTCGTCCGGCGGCGGCGGCCCGAACGAACAGGCCCCGAGATTCAGGACCGCGACAGCCGCGCAGAGGGCGGCCAGGCTCCGGCCGACATGCCGGCCTGCGAAACGGTGCGTCCGGGCGCTCACCGGGCCAAGCGTAGCGTTGCCTGCCCCGGTACCCCCGGCCTCCCACGCCTGCTCACCGACCCATCCCACGTTTCCCCTCTCCGATGCCGTCGCATGCCTCCCGGCGCCCGCGCGCCGCGGGGTCGCTGGTCCTTGTTGACGAGGCTCGCCGACCGGGCGCGGTTCCCGACCTGGACCCGGCCGACTGGCTCGGCGGTGGCTTCCGAGCGTCATCGACGCCCTGGCGAGGGTCGCCGCCTGGGCGCGGTTCCCGACCTGGACCCGGCCGACTGGCTCGGCGGCGGCCTCCGAGCGTCATCGACGCCCTGGCGAGGGTCGCCGCCTGGGCGCGGTTCCCGACCTGGACCCGGCCGACTGGCTCGGCGGCGGCCTCCGGGCATCATCGACGCATGGCGAAGATCTGGATCGCGCACGAAATCGGGGTCGAGCGGCTGCGCGCGGAGGCGGACGGGACAGGGCTGGTCGTCGAGGTCATGCCGTCGCTGGAGGAGCTGCCCTCGGACCCGGGCGACGTGGCGTTCTGGGTGCCGCCGTTCCTGGCCCGGCCCGAGGTGACCGCGCTCGCCGTGCGGATGCCGCGGCTGCGCGTGGTGCAGCTGCTCAGTGCGGGCGCGGACGCGTGGGCCGGCCGGCTGCCCGCGGACGTGACCTTGTGCGACGCGCGCGGCGTGCACGACTCCTCGACCGCCGAGTGGGTCGTCGGCGCCGTCCTCGCCCACGTGCGGGACCTGCCGCTGTTCGCGCGGGCGCAGGAGCGGGGCGAGTGGGCGTACCGGCGAACGGACGAACTGGCGGGCAAGCGCGTGCTCATCGTCGGGGCCGGCTCGATCGGGCGCGCGGTCGAGGCGCGGCTGGCGCCGTTCGAGGTGGCGGTGACCAAGGTGGCCCGGCGGGCGCGCCCGGGCGTGCACGGGGTCGAGGAGCTGCCCGAGCTGCTGCCGCACGCGGACGTGGTGGTGCTGCTGGTACCGCTGACCGGGCAGACCCGCGGCCTCGTCTCGCGCGACTTCCTGGCCCGCCTGGGCGACGGGACCCTCCTGGTGAACGCCGCGCGGGGGCCGGTGGTCGACACGGACGCCGTCACCGCCGAGGCGCGGACCGGGCGCATCGGCTTCGCCACCGACGTCACCGACCCCGAGCCGCTACCGTCCGATCACCCGCTGTGGCGGATGCCCAACGTGCTGATCACTCCACACGTCGCGGGGTCGGTGCCGGGCCTGCTCGGCCGGGCCTACACGTTGGCCGCCGCGCAGCTGCGCCGCTTCCTGGCCGGCGAACCGCTGGAGAACGTGGTTGCCGACGGCTACTGACCGGTCGCACCGCGTCGATCGCCTCGGATTCAGGCGTTGTGCTGTCCGTCCTTCGGCTCGTGGCTAGGCCGGGGCCGAGGCCTCGCGCTCCTCGCCCTCCGGCTCGAGGCCGGCGTCCTGCGCCTCCGGGCGGCCGGTCTGCAGGTCCTGGCCGCTGGCCTTGACCAGGCGGGGAAGGTCGGCGGGGCGGACGGCGTCGAGCAGCACCAGGCGGCCGTTGGCCAGCCGGGCCTGGACGGTGCGACCGTCGGCCACGAGGCCGTCGACCGCGTTCCACGGCACGGTGCGGCGGCCCAGCAGTGCGCGGACGGTGAAGCCGCGCTCGTCGACGTCGGTGCCGGCCCGCCAGGCCCACACGGCGATGGCGAGCGGCACGAGGAGTACCGCCAGGAACCAGACGCTCTCGGCGAGCAGCGGAACGGCTCCGATCACGGTGATGCCGGCCGCGACGGCGAGCGCTGCACTGCGCCGGAACTTGACCTTGACCTGGTTGCTCACCCCGACATCCTCCCACCTTTCGAGGAACTGCCTCCGCGCGGTGGGGCGGGCATACTGAGCGCCGTGGGGGATGAGAACTGGTGTCCGAGAAGGCCCGGCCGCCTCTCGCTAGCACCGGCGCCCGGGGTTACGCTCGGTGCCGTGTCTGACGAGATCGCTCCCGGTGTAGGGAATCATGCCGGGCGATCTGCGGCGAATTGTCGAGTTTCGCGGACTGCCGGTCGGGCGGGGGGCTAGGACTTGACCACCACTATCCGCCGCGACGCGCCCCCCTCATGGGCCTCCGGCGTCAAAAGCAGCCGCCGGGTCGCGGTACGCCCGACAGGCGTCATCGCCGGCTCGCTGCTCGCCGTCGCGGCGCTCGCCGCCCTGGTCGTGGCCGGTTGGGGCATCAAGGAGCTCAGCATCATCTGGGGCGCGACGGCGATCGTCGCCCTTGCCGGTGTGGTGGTACTCACGCTGCGCGGTTTCCCACTCTTCGCGATCCTCACCGTCGTCGCCGGGGCGGTCGCGTGGGGCGCGGCCACGCGCGGGCGCCTGCCGGACAGCTGGCTCGACTTCCTCGACGTGCTGGGCTTCATCGGGATCAATCTGGCTTTCGTGGTACCGCTGGCAGGGTCTTTCCTTTCGGCGCTGCTGCTCGACGCTCGTCGTGTGGCGCGCATGTCCGTCGACGACGCGGTGAGCGGGCGCCGTTGGTGGGGCGAGCCGGACGACCACCTCCCGCGCCTCAAGGAGCTGGAGGCCATTCCGAGCGCCCGCTTCTTCGCGCTGGGCGAGGGCGGCTGCACCCACCTGGTCGCCGCCGGCCGCCGCGTGGCCCTGTTCCTGCCCACCGTCTGGCCCCACGGCGAGTTCACGATGGACGCCGCCGGCCAGGTGCTGCGCGGTGGCCGCCTCTTCGTCCCCGGCTCCGAGGACGTGGACGGCCTCGCCGCCGAGGTCCACACCTGGCGCGAGCAACTGGCCGCGGTCGGCGGCGCGGTGCGCGGGTACCTGGTCGTCGCCCCCTCGCGCGGCGACATGAGCGAGGATCTCGTCATCTCGGTCGCGCCTGGCGAGCACCTCCACCTGGTCCACGCCCACGAGATGACCGAGGCCGCGGGACGCTGGCTGGCGGCCGAGCCGTACCGCGTCGACCTCCACGTCATGGAGCGCCTCCTCATGCTGGCGGCGGGCAACAAGCTGCCCGATCCGTTGTCGTTGCCGCGCACCTTCCCTCGGGAGGCGCCCGCGCAGTCCACGGGGCGCACGGCCCTGCCCACGGACGCCGCGTTCGCCGCCGCCGCGGGCGAGGAGGCGCCGATGCTGCCGGCCACGATCGGCTCGGCGGCCGGCGAGGCCGCGGTCGCGCCGACCGGCTGGCGCCCCGGCAACGGCGCGATGCGGGCCCGCCTGGGCCGGCGGCTGGCGAAGGGCGCCCGCGCGGACGACTCCGAGCCTGACGCTGACTCGATCGCCGCCCTGGACCACGAGGACCTGGCCGCCACCCCGGACGAGGACCGCTTCGCGTCCCTGGCTTCGCGCGCGGATGCGCTCGGCAGCCGTTTCGACGGGGATTTTGGTGCTTCGGTTGGTGAGGACCGTTTTTCGTCGTCGGCTTCGCGCGCGGATGCGCTCGGCAGCCGTTTCGACGGGGATTTTGGCGCTTCGGTTGGTGAGGACCGTTTCTCGTCCTCGACTTCGCGCGCGGATGCGCTTGGCGGCGGTTTTGACCGGGAATTCGGCGCTTCGGCTGGTGAGGACCGTTTCTCGTCGTCGGGTTCGCGCGCGGATGCGGACGCCGGTCGCTTTGATCGTGACCTTGGCATTTCCGCCGGTGGAGGGCACCTCCCGGCGGCCGGTACGCGTGCGGAGGCCGGTTCCGGGCCCGGTGACCTCGGGCGGGACGGCGTCGGGCCGTCCCGGGAGCGCCCGGGCGGGGCGGCGGTCCCGTCCGACGATCGCGCGGACACCGGGAACACCTGGGAGGCTCGGTCCACCCGCGAGCTGGTCGGCAACTGGGACACCGACTCGGCGAGCCAAATCGCGGCGTGGGCGGCCGAGGGGATCTCGACGCCGCCCGAGACGCCTGACCCTTCTTCATCCGCCCCTTCCTCGGCGCCCTCATCGTCCTCGTCGCCCTCATCGTCTTCGGCTCCCTCGTCGTCCGGTTCCTTCTCGGCCGCCGAGCCGGATCGGGAGCAGGGGCGCCGCGGTGAGTCCGGCGACGACCGGTCGGAGGCCGGGGGCTGGTCGTGGAGCACTTCGGTCGGCGTCGAACGCTCCTCGCAGGGGGAGGACGGGTTCCGCTGGAGTGGCGCCGCCGGTGACGACTTGCCGGTGACGTACGAGCCGGTCGCTTGGTCCAGCCGGCCCGATCCCGCTGAGGAGGCCGCCCGGGAGCGGCGGCGGGCCTGGATGGAGCCGGAGGAGCCGGCGGACGCGTCCGGGCGGGGTACCGAGACGTGGGAGCCCATGTCCGACCGGGCCGAGCGCGCTGCGGAGCCGTGGAGCTCGGCGTCCGCGTGGACCCCGACGCCGCCGCCCGAGCCGGTTGCCCCGGCCGGCGAGGCGCCCGCGCGGGAGCCTGAGTCGCGGCGTGGCGGCTCGTTCGCGTCCGAGCCCGTTGCGGAGGAGTCCCGTCCGGAGCCGGTGTCGGAGTCGTGGCGGAGTTCGTTCGCGCCCGAGCCTGCGGCGGGGGAGTCCCGTGCGGTGTGGGAGGCGGAGCCGCGGCGGAGTTTGTTTGCCTCCGAGGACGACCTTGGGGGCTCGCGGCCGGCGGTCGAGGCGGAGTCGTGGCGGAGCAGCTCGTTCGCGTCCGAGGCGGTCGGGGAACTCGGGGCGCGGGAGCGCGGGGCAAGGGAACCCGGGACTGAGCAGCGCGGGGTTGGGGAATTCGGGGCGCGGGAGCGCGTGGCCGGGGAACCCGGGGCTGAGCAGCGCGGGGTTGGAGAACTTGGGGCGCGGGAGCGTGGGGAACGCGGCGCGGGGGCGCGTGGGAGCGCAGAACGCGGGGCTGGGGAGCGGCCCTCTTGGGGTGGGAGCCTGTTCGACGGGGAGGCGCCCGAGCTGGTGGCCAAGCCGCTCGAGTTGCGGCGGTCCTGGGACTCCGACCCCGAAGCGCGGTCGGTCAGGCGGCGGGAGCGGGCTCAGTCAGGGACGGGGGACAACGGCGGGGTGACCGGGGCCTGGCCCAGGGTTTCCGGGGATCGGGTGCCGGATTCGGCGTCCGGGGCGGTACCGTCCGCGGCGTCCTCTCCCTCGGCGCCGCCTTCCGCTTGGCCGCCGCCGCCCTCGTCAGGTTCTGAGGATTCGCCGTCGCCGGGTGCGGCTTCCGCGGCGGGGGCGTCGGCGTCCGCGCCGCCGCCGGCTTGGTCGCCGTCGTCTCAGTCGCCGCTGGACTCCTGGTCGTCCTCTTCCGGGTCGCCGTCGGACTCGTGGTCGTCTTCGGCGCCGCCGTCGGACTCGCGGTCGTCTTCGGCGCCGCCGTCAGATTCGTGGTCGTCTTCGGCGCCGCCGTCAGATTCGTGGTCGTCTTCGGCGCCGCCGTCAGATTCGTGGTCGTCCTCCGGGTCGGCGTCAGATTCGTGGTCGGGGTACTCGACGTCGTCGCAGGATTCGTCGTCGTCCTCCGCGGCGTCGTCGGGTTCGTGGTCGGGGTTCTCGACGTCATCGTCGGATTCGTCGCCGTCTTCCGCGCCGCCGTTGGATTCGTGGTCGGGGTCCTCGGATTCGTCGTCTTCCTCCGCGTGGCGGTCGGATTCGTCGTCGTCTTCCGCGGAGTCGTCAGATTCGTCGTCGTCATCCGCGTGGGGGTCGGAGTCGCGGTCGTCTTTCGGGGCGTCGTCGGGTTCGTGGTCAGGGTCCTCGACGTTTTCGTCGGGGGAGTCGGGGGAGTTGTCTTCGGGCGGGGCGTCTGGGCGGTCCTGGGAGGGTTCCTCGGCGGCGGCTGGCTCGTCGGAGAGCTGGGCTTCGGCGGGGACGGAAGGCTGGGCGTCGTCGGCTGGGGCTGGGGCTGGGGAGACGGCGCGGGGGCCGGTCGGGCGCAGCGAAGGCCGGGGGGCTGGGGAGCAGGGCGCGTCGCCGGTGCCGCCGGCTGCCGAAGAGGCTTGGTGGGACGCTGGGAAGGACGCGGGGAAGCCGTCCGGCAACGAGCCGGTCGAGAAGCCCAAGCGATCCCGGTGGGGCCGGGGCAAGAGCGCCGGCAAGGGGAAGGCGGAGGAGCCGGACTCGGCCGCTGAGGCGACCAGCCGGTGGGGGCGGGGCAAGAGCGAGGCGAAGCCGGAGGAGCCGGTCCGCGACGACTCGGCCGCTGAGGCGACCAGCCGGTGGGGGCGGGATAAGAGCGAGGCGAAGCCGGAGGCGCCGGCCGGCGACGACTGGGCGACTGACGCGACCAGCCGGTGGGGCCGGGGCAAGAGCGAGGCGAAGGCGGAAGAGCCGGCCCGCGACGACTGGGCCACTGAGGCGACCAGCCGGTGGGATCGCGCCTCTGGGCGGCAGGCCGGCCGGGAAGGTGCCGCAGAGACCGCCGGCTCGGAGCCGCGGTGGGAGCGGGGCGCCGGAAGGGATCTCGGACGCGAGGCCGAGCAGGGTCGGGACGCCGCCGAAGTCGAGGCGGCGGATCGGATTCCCGAGCAGCGTAAGCGGGAGCCAGGGCCGTTCGACGATCTCGCACCGCTCGAGCTGAACCTCGACGAGGAGCCCAAGGAGCGGACCCGCCGTTTCCGCCGCAAGTAAAAAATAAGCAGAAGGAGCGCCCCCCAATGCGGGAGGCGCTCCTTCGACGTTGTGGCGGAGGCTAGTGCCAGCCGGCCATCGGGTACGCCGACAGCAGCTCGCGCACCTCGCCGGCGACCGTGTCCAGGCTCGCCTCGTCGTCCTTCAGGGCGGCGTCCACGGCGCGGGAGATCCAGTCGGCGACCTGGGGCATCTGGGCCTCGGTCAGGCCGCGGGTGGTCAGGGCCGGGGTGCCCAGGCGGACGCCCGACGGGTCGAAGGGCTTGCGGGTGTCGTACGGCACCGTGTTGTAGTTCGTCTCGATGCCCGCCCGGTCCAGGGCCTTCGCGACCGGCTTGCCGCCGATGCCCTTGCTGGTCAGGTCCAGCAGGATGAGGTGGTTGTCGGTGCCGCCCGAGACCAGGTCGAAGCCGCGCTCCAGGAGGGCCGCGGCGAGGGCCTTGGCGTTGGCGACGATCTGGTGGGCGTACGCGGAGAACTCCGGCTTCGACGCCTCGCCCAGCGCCACCGCGATGCCCGCGGTGGTGTGGTTGTGCGGGCCGCCCTGCAGGCCGGGGAACACGGCCTTGTCGATGGCCTTCGCGTGCTGCTCGTCGCACATGAGCATGGCGCCGCGGGGGCCGCGCAGGGTCTTGTGCGTGGTGGTGGAGATGACCTCGGCGTGGCCGACCGGGGACGGGTGGGCGCCGCCGGCGATCAGGCCGGCGATGTGGGCGATGTCGGCGACCAGCACGGCGCCGACCTCGCGGGCGATCTCGGCGAAGCGCGGGAAGTCGATCGTGCGGGGGATCGCCGTGCCGCCGGAGAAGATGAGCTTCGGGCGCTCGCGGAGGGCGATGTCGCGCACCTCGTCGAAGTCGATGCGGCCGTCCTCGCGGCGGACCGTGTACTGCACGGCGCGGAACCAGGCGCCGGTGGCCGAGACCGACCAGCCGTGGGTCAGGTGGCCACCCATCGGCAGCGCCATGCCCATGATGGTGTCGCCGGGCTTCGCGAGGGCCATGTACACGGCCAGGTTGGCCGGCGAGCCCGAGTACGGCTGGACATTGGCGTGCTCGACGCCGAAGACCGACTTGGCGCGGGCGATCGCCAGCTCCTCGATCGGGTCGATGTACTTCTGGCCCTCGTAGTACCGCTTGCCGGCGTAGCCCTCGGAGTACTTGTTGGTGAGGACGGTGCCGGTCGCCTCCAGGACGGCCTGGGAGACGTAGTTCTCCGAGGCGATCATGCGGAGCGTGTCGTGCTGGCGCTCCGCCTCGGCCTGGATGAGGCCCGCGAGCTCCGGGTCGGCCTCGGTGAGGGCGGTCAGTGCGGGGACGTGCATGCGCTTCCTCCTGGCAGATGCCGATCGGGCACCCAGGCGCGCGGTGCCGGCGATTCTTGGGAGCTCCCCGGTGGTCGGTTCCACCTTGATGTGCGCCAGTCGCAGATGACTCGGCCGATCGTAGTGGACCCGGCCCCCGGGGAGGCAGCCGGTTACGGAACGCGCCGGTACGCTCCGTCGCTGGCCGCGGTGGCCATCGAGGCGTAAGCGCGCAAAGCGGCCGAGACCGGGCGCTCGCGGTCCAGCGGGGTGTACGGCCGGTCGCGCTTGTCCTGGGCGATGCGCCGGGCGGCCAGCTCCTCCTCGCCGACGCGCAGCTCGATGGAGCGGGCCGGGATGTCGATGTCGATCCGGTCGCCGTCCTCGACGAGCGCGATGAGCCCGCCGCCGGCCGCCTCCGGGCTGATGTGGCCGATGGAGAGGCCCGACGTACCCCCGGAGAAACGGCCATCGGTGATGAGGGCGCAGGCGCGACCGAGGCCGCGGCCCTTGAGGAACGACGTCGGGTAGAGCATCTCCTGCATGCCCGGGCCGCCCTTCGGACCCTCGTAGCGGATCACCACGACGTCGCCGGGGACGACCTGCTTGGCCAGGATGCCGTCGACGGCCGCCTCCTGGGACTCGAAGACCCGGGCGGTGCCGCTGAAGCGCAGGTTCTCCTCCGGCACGCCGGCGGTCTTCACCACGCAGCCGTCGGGCGCGAGGTTGCCGAAGAGGATCGCGAGCCCGCCGTCGGCGCTGTACGCGTGCTCGACGCTGCGGATGCACCCGTCCGCACCGTCGACGTCGAGCGAGTTCCACCGGTTCGTCGTCGAGAACGGTTCGGTGGTGCGAACCCCGCCGGGCGCGGCGTGGAACAGCTCGATGGCCTCCGCCGACGGCGAGGCCCCCCGGATGTCCCAGGTGTCCAGCCACTCGCGGAAGGTCGCGGCGTGCACCGACGAGACGGACTCGTTCAGCAGCCCGGCCCGCGACAGCTCGCCCATGATCGCCGGAATCCCACCGGCCCGGTGGACGTCCTCCATGTGGTACTTCTGCGTGTTCGGCGCAACCTTGGCCAGACACGGCACGCGACGGGAGATCGCGTCGATGTCGGCCACGGAGAAGTCGAGCTCGGCCTCGCGGGCGGCGGCCAGCAGGTGCAGGACGGTGTTCGTCGAGCCGCCCATCGCGACGTCCAGCGCCACGGCGTTCTCGAACGCCTCGCGGGAGGCGATCGCCCGGGGAAGCACCGAGGCGTCGTCGTCCGAGTAGTACCGCCGGCAAAGATCGACGATCAAGGATCCGGCGCGCTCGAACAGGCCCCGGCGCAGGGCGTGGGTCGCGAGGGTCGAGCCGTTGCCCGGCAGGGCCAGGCCGATCGCCTCGGTCAGGCAGTTCATGGAGTTGGCGGTGAACATGCCGGAGCACGAGCCGCACGTCGGGCAGGCGGAGCGCTCGATCTGGCCGAGCTGCTCGTCCGTGACGGACTCGTTGGCGGAGGCGATCATCGCGTCGATGAGGTCGAGCTTGGCGTCCTTCTCGTGGACGACGCCCTCGATGGAGATCGTCTTGCCGGCCTCCATGGGGCCGCCGGAGACGAAGACGGTGGGGATGTTGAGGCGGAGGGCGGCGAGCAGCATGCCGGGGGTGATTTTGTCGCAGTTGGAGATGCACACGAGCGCATCGGCGCAGTGGGCCTGCACCATGTACTCGACGGCGTCGGCGATGAGCTCGCGACTGGGCAGCGAGTAGAGCATCCCGCCGTGGCCCATGGCGATGCCGTCGTCGACGGCGATGGTGTTGAACTCCTTGGCGACCCCACCCGCCTCGGCAACCGCGTCGGCGACGATCATGCCGAGGTTGCGGAGGTGGACGTGGCCCGGCACGAACTGCGTGAAACTGTTGGCGATGGCGACAATCGGCTTGCCGAAGTCGGAGTCGGTCATGCCGGTGGCGCGCCAGAGGGCGCGTGCGCCGGCCATGTTGCGACCAGAAGTGGAGGTCTTGGACCGCAGCTCGGGCATACCTGCGAGTCTGACACGTTCCGCATTCTGAGATCGGTTGACTCAGGCGGTGAGATGCGTCAGAGTGGGCTCATGTCGTCGAGGTCGCTCCGAGTACTTATCATCTAGCGCGCCGACGCCTGCCGTCAGCGCGCTAGCCCCTCGTGCCGAGCACGTGGGGTTTTTTCATGTCCGGAGCTTCGACCACGACACCTTTCGAGCGAAAGTGCGAGTTGCGATGACGAGACCCACGCCAGAAGTCCTCGCCCACCGAGCGCATCCAACGACGCCGCCGGCGGCCGACAGCAAGAAGCCCCAGCCGAACTCGCCGGCGGAGCTGCTCACCGGCGCGCAGGTACTCGTCCGCTCGCTCGAGGCGCTCGGCGCCGACGTCGTGTTCGGCATTCCCGGCGGCGCGATCCTGCCCGCGTACGACCCGCTGTTCGACTCCGAGAGCGTCCGGCACATCCTGGTCCGCCACGAGCAGGGCGCCGGGCACGCCGCCACCGGCTACGCCCAGGCCACCGGCAAGGTGGGCGTGTGCATGGCGACGTCCGGCCCGGGCGCGACCAACCTGGTCACGCCGATCGCCGACGCCTACATGGACTCGGTCGCCATGGTCGCCATCACCGGTCAGGTCGCCTCGCAGTACATCGGCACGGACGCCTTCCAGGAGGCGGACATCGCCGGCATCACGCTGCCGATCACCAAGCACAACTACCTGGTCAAGTCCGGCGAGGAGCTGCCCCGGGTGCTCGCCGAGGCGTTCCACCTGGCCGGCACCGGCCGCCCGGGCCCGGTCCTGGTCGACATCCCCAAGGACGTGCTGCAGAACAAGACCACGTTCAAGTGGCCGCCGGTGCTGGAGCTGCCCGGGTACCACCCGACGCTGCACCCGCACGGCAAGCAGATCCGCGAGGCGGCCCGGCTCATCGCGGCGGCGAAGCGGCCGGTGCTGTACGTCGGCGGCGGTGTCATCAAGGCCCACGCCTCCGAGGTGCTGCTCAAGCTGGCCGAGCTGACCGGCGCCCCCGTGGTCACCACGCTGATGGCCCGCGGCGCCTTCCCCGACTCGCACCCGCAGCACATGGGCATGCCGGGCATGCACGGCACCGTCGGCGCCGTCTACGCCCTGCAGAAGTCCGACCTGCTCATCGCGCTCGGCGCCCGCTTCGACGACCGGGTCACCGGCCAGCTGTCCACGTTCGCGCCGAACGCGCAGGTCATCCACGCCGACATCGACCCGGCCGAGATCGGCAAGAACCGGGCCGCGGACGTGCCGATCGTGGGCGACGCCAAGCACGTCATCGAGGAGCTCATCTCCGCCGTGACGGCCGAGCACGCGGCGGGGCACCGCCCGGCGCTCAAGGAGTGGTGGGCGACGCTGGACGACATCCGCGGCCGCTACCCCCTGGGCTACGAGGAGCCCTCGGACGGGACGCTGTCGCCGCAGTACGTCATCGAGCGCATCGGCCAGATCGTCGGGCCCGACGCCATCTACACCGCCGGCGTGGGCCAGCACCAGATGTGGGCCGCCCAGTTCGTCAAGTACGAGCACCCGGCCACCTGGCTCAACTCGGGCGGCCTGGGCACCATGGGCTACGCCGTCCCGGCCGCGATGGGGGCCAAGGTCGGCATGCCGGACAAGACGGTGTGGGCGATCGACGGCGACGGCTGCTTCCAGATGACCAACCAGGAGCTGGCCACCTGCGCCCTGGAGGGCATCCCGATCAAGGTGGCCGTCATCAACAACGGCAACCTGGGCATGGTCCGGCAGTGGCAGACGCTCTTCTACGACGAGCGATACTCCAACACCGAGCTGGGCACGCACAAGCACCGCATCCCCGACTTCGTGAAGCTCGCCGACGCGCTGGGCTGCGTCGGGCTGCGCTGCGAGAGCAAGCGTGACGTCGACGCCACGATCGAGGCCGCGATGAAGGTCACCGACCAGCCGGTCGTCGTCGACTTCGTGGTCGGCAAGGATGCAATGGTGTGGCCGATGGTGGCCGCAGGCACGAGCAACGACGAGATCATGTTCGCGCGGGGCGTCCGTCCCGCGTTCGACCAGGACGACGTGTAGGGAGTCACGCAGATCATGGCCAAGCACACGCTCTCCGTCCTGGTGGAGAACAAGCCCGGAATACTGGCTCGCGTCGCCGGCCTGTTCGCCCGGCGCGGCTTCAACATCGACTCCCTGGCCGTCGGCGAGACCGAGCACCCCGAGGTCTCCCGGATGACGATCGTGGTCAACGCGGACGAATCCCCGCTGGAACAGGTCACCAAGCAGCTGAACAAGCTCGTGCAGGTCCTGAAGATCGTCGAACTCGACACCACCGCCAGCGTGCAGCGCGAGCTGCTGCTGGTGAAGGTGCGCGCGGAACGCCCGGTGCGCTCGCAGGTCCTCGAGACCGTGAACCTGTTCCGGGCCCGCGTGGTCGACGTCGCCGCCGACGCCCTCACCATCGAGGCGACCGGCACGTCGGAAAAGCTGGACGCGCTGCTTCGTGACCTGGAGCCGTTCGGTATCAAGGAAATGGTCCAGTCCGGCGTCGTGGCCATCGGCCGCGGTTCGCGCTCCATCACGACCGGTCCGGCGCTCCGCGCAGCTTCATAAGGGCGCTTCGCGCGCCTTCCTGAACAATGTTGAAAGGAAAGACAATGCCCGCCGAGGTGTTTTACGACGACGACGCCGACCTGTCGTTGATCCAGGCCAAGAAGGTCGCGGTGCTGGGTTACGGCAGCCAGGGCCACGCGCACGCGCTGTCCCTGCGTGACTCCGGCGTCGACGTGCGCATCGGCCTGCCCGAGGGGTCCAAGAGCCGCGCCAAGGCCGAGGAGCAGGGCCTGCGCGTGGTCACCCCGGCCGAGGCGAGCGCCGAGGCGGACGTGATCATGATCCTGGCGCCCGACACGGTGCAGCGCTCGCTCTACGCCGACCACGTGGCCCCGAACCTGACCGCCGGCAAGGCGCTCTTCTTCGGCCACGGCCTCAACATCCGCTTCGGGCTGATCACGCCCCCCGCGGACGTGGACGTGTGCATGGTCGCCCCGAAGGGCCCGGGCCACCTGGTCCGTCGCCAGTTCGTCGACGGCAAGGGCGTGCCCTGCCTCGTCGCGGTGGAGCAGGACGCCTCCGGCCAGGCGCTGCAGCTGGCCCTGGCCTACGCGGCCGCCATCGGCGGCACCCGCGCCGGCGTCATCAAGACCACGTTCAAGGAGGAGACCGAGACGGACCTCTTCGGCGAGCAGGCCGTGCTCTGCGGCGGCGCGTCGGCCCTGGTCCAGACCGGCTTCGAGGTGCTCACCGAGGCGGGCTACGCCCCGGAGATCGCCTACTTCGAGTGTCTCCACGAGCTCAAGCTCATCGTGGACCTGATGTACGAGGGCGGCATCGCCCGCATGCGCTACAGCGTCTCCGACACCGCCGAGTACGGCGACTACACCCGCGGCCCGCGCGTCATCGACGCCCGGACCAAGGAGGAGATGAAGCGCATCCTCGCCGAGATCCAGTCGGGCGAGTTCGCCCGCGAGCTGATCGCCGAGGACGACGCCGGCCGCCCGAACTTCACCAAGTACCGGGAGCAGGGCGCCGCCCACCCGATCGAGGAGACCGGCAAGCAGCTGCGCTCGATGATGAGCTGGGTCGACCGGCCCATCACCGAGACGGCCTGACGTCTGCAAAAGGGCCCCTCCGTTTTTGGAGGGGCCCTTTCTTTTTGGGACTCCGGTCCGTGCAACCAGGGGCCGTTGCTCCCGTCAGACACCGGTCGGCCCCTGGGGGGCCTCCCTGCCGGCTCCGTTGTGCCAAGGGCGCGGCGTCAGCCCTGACGGTCGGCGTTGGCGTGGATCGCGTCCCGCACGTACTGCGCCAGCCCCGGGTGCTCGGTGTCGTAGTTGGCCGTGAACCGCGGGTCGGCGACGTACATGTCCCCGAGCCCCCGGTGCATCTGCGCCGGGCAGTCGTAGAACCAGCGCGAGATGTGCTGCCGGTGCGCCTCGGCGAGGTCCATGGCCCGCGGTTCGGAGGCCGCCACGCCGCCCTCGAACGCCGCCGCGAACCCGGCCACGTTCTCGGCCGTCTCGGCCTTGATCCGCACCCAGTCCTCCTTGGTGTACTGCGCCGTGCGCCGCGCCGACTGCTGGTAGGCCTCCGTGGAGCCCCACCGCTCGCGCGCCTCGTCCGCGTGCTCGTCGGGATCGAAGTCCCCGAACACGTCCCGCTTCTCCTCGGGCGTCAAGTTCATCGTCATGCCACCAAGCGTGGAGTCTCCAGCCGCTGGAGAGTCAACCCCGACATTGCGCCTGAGCCGGATATGTCGGGCGCTGGCGCGCCACGACATATCCGAAATTTCGTGATCTCCGTCGCGTCACCGTATAAATCCGAAATGCTCGCCGCGGCTCGGCGCGAAGCGCCGGACATTTCGTCTCATGCCCCGAGCGGACCGAAGTGCCGTGACTCGCAGATGGTGAACGCCGAGAGGCTTCGTGCCAGTCGGTCGCCGTCGTGGTGCTTACCCCTCCCGTGCGCCCGTCGCCGCTGGTGGGTGCTCGATCACACGCCCGCGGCGCCGTCACGGGTTCAGGCCCGCGCCGGTCGGGGGCGCGACACCGTCACCCGGGCGGAGCGCTGTGATAGCGCTCACGTTCGCGCACCCCCGGGCGGCTGGCGGCGGGCCTACCATCGCCTGAAGGGCCGACCGCCCGGCCCTGTCGCGATTTGCCCCTATGCGTGGCGGGCAGTGCCGCGCGCCCCGCACCGACGCCAACCGAAGCCTGGAGAGGACGCATATGACCCTCCCTCCCGATCGCCCGGTGGTGCTCATCGCCGAGGAGCTGGCCCCCTCCGCTCTCGAGGTCCTCGCCGACGACTACGAGGTCCTCCACATCGACGGCACGGATCGCCCCGCCCTGCTGGCCGGCCTCGCCGATGCGAGCGCCGTGATCGTGCGCAGTGCCACCCGGATCGACGCCGAGGCGATCGCCGCGGCCCCAAGGCTGAAGGTCGTCGCCCGCGCCGGCGTCGGCCTGGACAACGTCGACGTGCCGGCCGCCACCGCGCGCGGCGTCATGGTCGTCAACGCCCCGACCTCCAACATCGTCTCCGCCGCCGAGCAGGCCGTCGCGCTGCTGCTCGCCGTGGCCCGCAACACCGCCGCCGCGTCCGCCGCGCTCAAGGCGGGGGAGTGGAAGCGGTCGAAGTACACCGGCGTCGAGCTGTCCGGCAAGGTCGTCGGCGTGGTCGGGCTCGGTCGCATCGGCGTGCTGTTCGCCCAGCGGATGGCCGCGTTCGGCGTGCGCCTGGTCGCGTACGACCCCTACGTCCAGCCGGTGCGGGCGGCGGCACTGGGCGTACGACTGCTGGGTCTCGACGAACTGCTCCGCGAGAGCGACTTCATCTCGATCCACCTGCCCAAGACCCCCGAGACCGTCGGCCTCATCGGCGTGCGCGAGCTGAGCCTGGTCAAGCCGGGCGTGCGCATCATCAACGCGGCCCGCGGCGGCCTGGTCGACGAGCAGGCGCTCGCCGACGCCATCGCCGACGGCCGGGTGGCCGGGGCCGGCATCGACGTGTTCGCCAAGGAGCCCTGCCTCGCCTCCCCGCTGTTCGCCTTCGACAGCGTGGTCGCCACCCCGCACCTGGGCGCCTCGACGGTGGAGGCGCAGGACAAGGCCGGCCTCGCGGTGGCCCGCAGCGTCAAGCTGGCCCTCGACGGCGAGTTCGTCCCCGACGCGGTGAACGTCCAGGCCGGCGGCGTGGTCGCCGAGGAGGTCCGGCCGCTGCTGCCGCTGGCCGAGCGGCTCGGCGCGGTCTTCACCGCGGTCGCCGGGGGCGTGGCCGCCGCCGTCACCGTCGAGGTGCACGGCGAGGTGGCCAAACACGATGTGTCGGTGCTCAAGCTGGCGGCCACCAAGGGGCTCTTCGGCAGCGTGGTGGCCGAGCAGGTCACCTACGTCAACGCCCCGCATCTGGCGGCCGATCGAGGCGTCGAGGTCGCCCTCGCGGTCTTCACCGAGTCGTCCGACCAGCCCAACCTGGTGACCGTGCGTGGAGCCCTGCCGGACGGGCGGGTAGCCTCAGTGTCCGGCACGTACGTCGCCGGCCCGCGCGAGGCGCTGAAGCTCACCGAGATCGACGGTTTCAGCCTCGAGCTCGCGGCCGAGGGCGTGCTGTTGTTCTTCCGCTACGCCGACCGCCCGGGCGTGGTGGGGACGGTGGGCTCCATACTGGGCTCTGCGGGGGTCAACATCGCGGCGATGCAGGTCGCCCGGCGCGAGGCCGGCGGGGAGGCGCTCATGACGCTGACCGTCGACACGGCGGTGCCGGCGGACCTGCTCGGCGAGGCGGGCCAGGCGATCGGGGCCACCGCGGCGAGCACGGCGGACCTGTCCGCCGACTAGAGACTTTCCTCTTGCGAGGGCGGGGAGCGTGGCGGCGCTCCCCGCCCTCTTTCTCTGCCCGCGCCGCCGTGTGCTCCCATTAGCGGGAGGGCGCGGCCGCCGACTGGGCGGGCCGTGCGCCGCGCGGTCGTGGCGTCTCCCATTGGGCGGGACGCGAGTCCACGGAATAGGACGGCGGCGTACGGTTGACGGGTCTACGAAAGGGGTCAGTGGTGGCGAAGATCGCGGTTGTGGCCGGCGACGGCATCGGCACGGAGGTGGTGGCGCAGGCGCTCAAGGTGCTGCGCGTCGTGCTGCCTGGCGTCGAGACGACCGATTACGACCTGGGCGCCGCCCGCTACAACCGCACCGGCGAGGTGCTCCCGGACAGCGTGGCCGAGGAGCTGCGCGGCCACGACGCCATCCTGCTCGGCGCGGTCGGCGACCCGAGCGTGCCGCCGGGCGTGCTCGAGCGCGGCCTGCTGCTGCGCCTGCGCTTCGACTTCGACCAGTACGTCAACCTCCGCCCCTCCCGCCTGTGGCCGGGCACCACCAGCCCGTTGGCCGGCGTGAAGCCGGGCGAGATCGACCTGGTCGTCGTGCGCGAGGGCACCGAGGGCCTCTACGTCGGCGCCGGCGGCAACCTGCACCCGGACACCCCCGCCGAGGTGGCCACCGAGGAGAGCCTCAACACCCGCCACGGCGTCGAGCGGGTCATCCGCGACGCGTTCGCCCGCGCGGCCAAGCGCCCGCGGCGCAAGGTGACGCTGGTGCACAAGACCAACGTCCTGACCCACGCGGGCGGGCTGTGGGCGCGCACCTTCAACGCGGTCAAGGCCGAGTTCCCCGACATCGAGACCGAGTACCAGCACGTCGACGCGGCGGCCATGTTCCTGGTGAGCAACCCGCAGCGCTACGACGTCGTCGTCACCGACAACCTCTTCGGTGACATCCTCACCGACATCGCCGCCGCCGTCACCGGCGGGATCGGCCTGGCCGCGAGCGGTTCGATCAACCCCGAGCGGAAGTTCCCGTCGATGTTCGAGCCCGTGCACGGCTCGGCCCCGGACATCGCCGGCAAGGGCGTGGCCGACCCGTCGGCCGCCGTCCTGTCCACCGCGCTGCTGCTGGACCACCTCGGGCACCCCGAGGCCGCCGCGCGGGTCACCGAGGCGGTCGGCGCCGAGGTGGCCGCGCGGGCTCCGGGCTCCGCGCTGTCCACCTCCGCGATCGGCGACCGCCTCGCCACCGCTGTCGCGTAGCGCCAGCGGCCGAAGCCGTGCCGCGGCTGCGATTGAACGCCCGTTCGGGTAAGTTGGCGGCACACGACGCTTTGTGGAGGCATGTATGAACGGCGGTGAAACGCTCGATTTCGAGATTCGTCCGAACCCGCAGCCCGTAGCCGCCGCGGAGCGGTCCGCGCTGATGGCCAACCCGGGGTTCGGGCGGATCTTCACCGACCACATGGTCACGGTGCGGTATGCCGACGGCAAGGGCTGGTACGACGCCAGGGTCGAGGCGCGCGCCCCGATCCCGATGGACCCCGCCTCCGCGGTCCTGCACTACGCGCAGGAGATCTTCGAGGGGCTCAAGGCGTACCGGACCGCCGACGGCGGGGTGACGATGTTCCGCCCCGACGCCAACGCGGCCCGGTTCCGCGCCTCGGCGCAGCGGCTGGCGATGGCCCCGGTGCCGCCGCGGCTGTTCCTCGACGCCCTCGACGCGCTCATCAAGGTCGACCGGGAGTGGGTGCCCACCGACGCGGAGGGCAGCCTCTACCTGCGCCCGTTCCAGTACGCCAGCGAGGTCTTCCTCGGGGTGAAGCCGTCCTCGGAGTACCTCTTCGTGGTCATCGCCTCCCCGGTGGGCAACTACTTCAAGGGCGGCGTCCAGCCGGTCAGCGTCTGGGTCTCGCGGGAGTACACCCGGGCCGCCCCCGGCGGCACCGGCGCGGCCAAGTGCGGCGGCAACTACGCGGCCAGCCTGGTCGCGCAGGCCGAGGCGATGGAGCACGGCTGCGACCAGGTGGTGTTCCTCGACGCGGCGCAGCAGCGCTACGTCGAGGAGCTCGGCGGGATGAACGTGTTCTTCGTCTTCGACGACGGCTCGATCGCCACGCCGCCGCTGACCGGCACCATCCTGCCCGGCATCACCCGCGAGTCCGTGATGCGGCTGGCCGCAGACCGGGGCTACAAGGTGCGGGAGGAGCTGTACTCGTACGACCAGTGGCGCGCCGACGCGGAGAGCGGCCGGCTGCGGGAGGCCTTCGCCTGCGGCACCGCCGCGGTGATCACCCCCATCGGCACGGTCCGCGACCACGACGGCGAGTTCACCGTCGGGGACGGCAAGGCCGGCGAGGTGACGATGGGCCTGCGCGAGCAGCTCGTCACGATCCAGCGGGGCACGGCACCGGACCCGTACGGCTGGGTCCACCGCGTGCTGTAACGAAGTCTTTACATCAGGCTGTCCAGCGACCGAGATTAGACCCGCGGCCCGCTCCCGAGCGGGCCGCGCGCGTCCCGGGCCGTTCGTAGGCCAGCATGAGCGCCTCCTCGGCCAGCTGCGCGTCCGCGCACGGCCAGAACGCCCTGCACTCGCAGAAGTTGTCGGTCCGCGGGCGGTGCGCCTCGTGCAGGGCCCGGGCCACGCGCCACAGCAGTGGGTCGGCGCAGCCCAGCGGCGGATCGACCGGTGGCTCGACCGGCTCCGGCGCAACTCCGTCGATCATCGTGGCCCCCAGCATCCGGCGTCTGTTGGCGCAACGGTAGCTGTTCGTGGCTCGCTGACGCAGACACGCTGTGCGCAACTTGCACGACCGGATTACGGCCCTAGATATGCGTACGGGTGCCGGGGCCGCCACCCCGACACCCGTACAAGAGGAAAGCTCCTAGTCGAGAGCCGCCTCTGCATCGAGGGTTACCGCCAGCGCGTGAACCACCGCGGCGACGCGCAACACCTCGTCGACCACTTCACGGGACACCCCTGCACCGCGAAGTGATCTTTCGTGCGATTCCAGGCACACCCCGCACCCGGTGATCGCGGATACTGCCACTGACCACGCCTCGACGTCGGCGGCGCCGACCCCGGGCGTGGAGGTCACCTGGCGGCGCAGCCGCGCCGGCAGGTGGGCATACGCCTCGTCACCGATGAGGTGCTTGGCGCGGAAGTAGACGTTGTGGATCGCCATCCGGGACGCGACCGCCTTCGCCGCCTCGGCGGCCTCCGGCTTGAGGTGGTCGCCGGCCTCGGCGGCGATGTTGCGGATCACGACGGCGCTGCGGGTCGTCATCGCGCTCGCGAGCGCGGCGCCCCAGAGCATCTGCTCGCCGAGCAGTTCGCCGGCGAGCACCGAGTCGAGGTTCAGCTCGAGGTCCCGGGCGTACGGCGGAAGGGCCGCCTTCAGCGTCGCGACGGACATCGAACCGCACCCCCTCACCATCGGTGACCGCCCCTCGTCGAGGGTCGTCATTCTTGACCGGCTCCAACCATGCCCGGTCCTCGTTACAGCTACGTGACGAACAGGGTGAATCGTGAAGCAGATCACGCCCGATCTCAAAATCCGGAATCACGTGTCACGAGGGGCTCGTGCGTGGCAAGCTACCGAACGTGACTCGGCTCATTATTGGCCCCTAGCGCGTCCCGCAGCCTCCGCCGGACGCGCAGACCTCTCGCATTTCGCGAGGGGTCTTTTTGTTGGTCCCCCTCCGTTTCGCCGAGCCCAGCCGCCTTCCGCCTTAAGGAGCAAACCATGCAGGTGTACGACACAACGCTGCGCGACGGGGCCCAGCGCGAGGCGATCAGCTACTCGGTTGTCGACAAGCTCGCCGTCGCGCGGCTGCTCGACGAGTTCGGGGTCGGGTTCATCGAAGGCGGCTGGCCGGGTGCGATGCCGAAGGACACCGAGTTCTTCCGCCGGGCGCGCACCGAGCTCGACCTCAAGCACGCCGTGTTCGTCGCCTTCGGCTCGACCCGCAAGGCCGGGGTACGCGTCCAGGACGACCCGCAGGTCCGCGCGTTGCTGGAGGCCGAGACCCCCGCCGTGACGCTGGTGGCCAAGTCCGACCTGCGCCACGTCGAGCGGGCCCTCCGTACCACGGCCGAAGAGAACCTGGCGATGGTCCGCGACACCGTCGAGTACTTCGTGTCGGAGGGACGGCGGGTCTTCCTCGACTGCGAGCACTTCTTCGACGGCTACCGGTTCGACCCGGAGTACACCGCGAGCGTCGCCGCGGCCGCCCTCGCCGCCGGCGCCGAGGCCGCCGTCCTGTGTGACACCAACGGCGGCATGCTGCCCTCGCTCATCACCCGCACGATCGCCGAGGTCCGCGAGCGCCTCGCCGTGGCGCTGGGCGTCACCCCCGAGGAGGCCGTCGCCCGCCTCGGCATCCACTGCCAGAACGACACCTCGTGCGCCGTCGCCAACACCGTCGCCGCCGTCGAGGCCGGCGTGCCGCACTTCCAGTGCACCGCCAACGGCTACGGCGAGCGCCCCGGCAACGCCGACCTCTTCGCCGTCGTCGCCAACCTGCAGCTCAAGCTCGGCATGCCGGTCCTACCGGACGGGTGCATCGAGCAGATGGTGCGCGTTTCGCACGCCATCGCAGAGATCGCCAACATCGCACCCGACACCCACCAGGCCTACGTCGGGTCGTCAGCGTTCGCTCACAAGGCGGGCCTGCACGCGAGCGCGATCAAAGTGGATCCGTTGATGTACAACCACATCGACCCCGTCGTCGTGGGCAACGACATGCGGATCCTCGTCACCGAGATGGCCGGCCGGGCCAGCATCGAGCTCAAGGCACGCGAGCTCGGTGTCGACCTGGCCGGCAATCCCGAGGCCCTCTCCCGGGTCACCAACCGGGTCAAGGACCTGGAGGCCCGCGGCTGGTCGTTCGAGGCCGCCGACGCCTCCTTCGAGCTGCTCGCCCGGGCCGAACTGGCCGACGGCACGGTCCCGCGGCCGTTCGCCCTGGAGTCCTACCGCGTCCTGGTCGAGCACCGCGAGGACGGCGCCGTGGTCTCCGAGGCGACGGTGAAGGTGCGGGTGCGCGGCGAGCGGGTCATCGCCACCGCCGAAGGCAACGGTCCGGTCAACGCCCTCGACGAGGCGCTGCGGGTCGCCCTCACCCGGCACTACCCCGAGCTGAGCCGCTTCCAGCTGGCCGACTACAAGGTGCGCATCCTGGAGGGCAGCCACGGCACCGGGGCCATCACCCGCGTGCTGGTGGAGACCCACTCGACCGGCCCCGACTGGACCACGGTCGGCGTGCACGAGAACGTGGTGGAGGCCAGCTGGCAGGCGCTCGTCGACGCGCTCAGCTACGGCCTGACCCGGCAGGTCCGCGTCTAGCTTCCATGCGGAAGGGGGCCGGCGCGGTGCGCCGGCCCCCTTCTCATTACGGGCATTTGTTCTGTTTATACGCGGCCAGCGCCGCCTGGTCCGGCTCGAAGCGCCAGGCCCCGTTCTCGTACTTCACCGTGCTCTGCCCGGTCTGGCTGGTCGTGGTCCCGGCCGGGGTGTGCGTCCACTTGATCGTCGTGGTCGTGGCGTCGGGCTGCGCCACGGCCGTCACCTGGTAGTCGCCCTGAAGCCCGGTGCACGTCGACACCAGATCGATGTAGGCGTCCTTGCCGATCGCCGACTTGGCGCTGTCCGTCCACAGGTCGTAGGCCCCGGCCCAGTCGCCGCCGGACAGATTGTCCAGCACCTGCTCGGCCGTCACCTGCGCCGACTGCGCGTCCTGCGGCTGCGCCGTCACCTCGACGGTGGGCCGATCGGACGCCGAGTTGTCGTCGCCGCCCTTGTCCGAGCAGCCGGCCGCCGCAACCAGGACAAGCGGCACGGCGATGGCGAGCGCGAGGCCGCGGTACGTTCGTGTCACCAATCTGCTCCAACGTGGTTCCCGTTTCGGGCGGGGGCCCGATCCGTAGGTGAAGGTACTCCCGGCCAACGACCCGCGCACAGTCGGAGGTACGCCCCCTAGTTCCCGCCCCTCGGCAGGACCAGCTCCGCCACGACCGCCTTGTGGTCACTGGCCGGGAGGCGGTGCACCGATACCTTCCGGACACCCACCCGCTTGTCCGCCAGCACATGGTCGAGCGTCACCCCGGGAACGAACCACTTCCCCTGGTACGGCCACGAGGCCTCGAACCCGGCCCCCACCACGTCGGCGGCGTCCCGGTACCCCGTGTCCAGCACCGCGCGGAACTTCTCATGGTCGAGCGTCGCATTGAAGTCCCCGATCAGCAGGCTCACCGCCCCATCGGGCGTGGCCGCCGGCTCCTGCACGATGTCCCGCTCCCAGCACCCCGCCCGCCCCATCGTGGCAGGCGCGCACGGATGCACCGACTCGACCCGCACGTCCAGCGCCCCCGGCACCCGCACCGCCGCCTGCGCCTGCCCGAACCCCGAGGGAAACAGCCGATATCCGATATCCGTGACCGCGTACCGGCTGTACACCGCCGACCCCGTCACCCCCGGCTTCGGGTACGACACGGCATTGGGCAGCACGTCCTCGAGCCCCGCCGCCCGCAGCCCCGCCTTGGCCTCCGGCGTGTACTCCTGCAACGCCACCAGATCCACCTGGAACTGCTTGACCAGCCCGACGATCGTCGCCGCGTCCGCGCCGCCGAACAGCATGTTCACGCTCATGACCCGCACCACCGGCCCGCCATCCGGCTCCGGCGTGCTGTCCGCCACCCACCGGGGCAGCACGCAGGCCGCCAGCGCCACCGTGGCCAGCGCCGCGAGGAGCGCCGGCCAGACCCGCCTCGTGGCCAGGGCGACCGAGAGCGGGAGCAGGGAGGCGGCTGCCACATACGGGGTGAACGCGATCAGCTGTACCGCGGGGAACCCACTGTCCAGGCCCAGGACCCTCGTCGCCGCCCACACCACGAACGGCACCACCATCAGCCAGACCACCACGGTCCACCATCGCCGCCGCGGCCGAGCGTTCTTCTCTGGGCGCAACGGCAGGGTGTCCTCCGTGGTGACCATCCCGCCAGGGTAAGGGACGCCGGCAAGCCGTACTGTCCCCGCGCGGTCGCTCTTGGGTGGGCTTGCTGCTCGCATGTGCCGGGGCCCGGTCTTGGGCCGCGCGGCTCCGCGTCTGGTCTGCGCCGCGTCCGGTCCGCGCCGCGTCCGGTCCGCGCCGCGTCCGGTCCGCCCGCTTTTGGTCCGCGCCGTCCGGCTCCGCTTCTGGTCCGCGCCGCGCGGCCCCGCCTCTGGCCCGCGCGCGGTGGCGGGTCTAGGTTGACTGCCGTGAGTGACCTCCCGCCCGCGCTCAACCGCGAGCCCGATGGCACGCCGAGGCCGGAGAAGCCCGCGACCCTGCCCGGCTGGCTGCGCCGCACGGAGGCGGAACAGCGCTGGCCGGCCGCCCTGGTCATCGCGATCGCCATCGTCATCCACCTGGTCCTGCCCCCGGACCTGGCCCCGCGCCCGCGCTGGCTGCTCCCGGGCCTGGAGGGCGCCCTGCTGGTGAGCATCGTGGTGGTCAACCCGCTGCGGATCAACCGCCAGACCCGCATCCTGCGCCCGCTCAGCATCGGCCTGGCCGCCCTGCTGACGGTCGTCACCGCCTGGTCGGTAGCCCTCCTGGTACACGCCCTCTTCGCCCGCACCAACGCCAACCTGCCCCCGTCCCACCTCCTCCTGTGGGGCGCCGCCATCTGGCTGACCAACGTGATCGTCTTCGCCCTCTGGTACTGGGAGGGCGACCGCGGCGGCCCCGCCGCCCGCGCGGACGCGAAGAGCCCCCACCCCGACTTCCTCTTCGCCCAGATGCAGGTCCCGGAGCTGGCCCGCCACGACTGGGAACCGGGCTTCTTCGACTACTTCTACCTCGCCTTCACCAACGCGACCGCCTTCAGCCCCACCGACACCCTCCCGATGTCCACCTGGGCCAAAATGCTGATGGTCGCCGAGTCGGTCCTCTCCCTGGTGACCGTCCTGCTGGTGGTCGCCCGCGCCGTGAACGTCATCGGCGGCTGACCCGCGTGGCCGAGCACTCCCAACCCCACCTGCACGACCACGTCACCTGCGTGGCCGCCCCCGCGACCTGGCTGTCACCCTCTTCCGGCCAGCTCGCCGCCGCCGCTGACGGCCTCTACGTGGAGGACCGCCGCGTCCTCGCGGCCCTGACGCTCACCGTCGACGGCCATCCCCCTATCCCGCTGGCCGTCCGCCGCACGGGCGCCGCATCGGCGGTCTTCGCCTCGGTACCGCACAACGCCCCCACACCCCCAACCCTCACCCTGACCCGGCGCCGCCTGGCCGAGCCCTCCGGCGGCACAGAGACGATCACCTTGTCCAACGCCTCGTCCGCCCCGGTCGAGGTCGACCTCGCCCTGTACGCCGCGACCGACTTCGCCGGCCTGGGCGAAGTCCGCACCGGCACCCCCACCGCGCGCCCCCTCGCCACAGCCCCCGAAGTCGCGCAGCCGTCCCCGTCCGCGCAGCCGTCCCCGTCCGCGCAGCCGTCCCCGTCCGCGCAGCCGTCCCCGTCCGCGCAGCCGTCCCCGTCCGCGCAGCCGTCCCCGTCCGCGCAGCCGTCCCCGTCCGCGCAGCTGTCGCCCGGTGTTCTCGACTGGCACGCCGCCGACGGCATGTCCGTCCGGATCCAAACGACCCCGCCGGCCGCAACGTCCACCCTCGACCGCACCTCCGGCGCCGAGCCGCTCCCCGACGGGGAAGACGCCTCGCGCGCGGATGCGCCAGAATCGCTGCGTGCGGATGCGAGCGGTGTCCCACGCGCGGACGCGTCCGCCGCGGTGACGCTACGGTGGTGGGTGACCGTGCCCCCGCGAGGCACCTGGTCGGCCGAGATCCGGGTGACCCGAACCGACGTGCCGCCGATCGCCCGCCCCAAGCGGTTCAGCACACTGCGCGTCGCCGCCGACGATCGGCGCCTCGATGCCCTCGTGCGGGCGAGCGTCCAGGACCTCGACGCGCTGCGCCGCACCGAGGGCGCGGACGCGTACTATGCCGCCGGCAGCCCCTGGTACCTGACCCTGTTCGGCCGCGACGCCCTCTGGACGGCCCGCCTCGCCCTCCCGCTAGGCCACGACGTCGCCGCGGGCACGGTGCGCCTCCTCGCGGCCCGGCAGGGCACCGCCCACGACCCCACGACCGAGGAGCAGCCCGGCCGCATCCTGCACGAGGTACGCCGCGCCGGCACCGGCCACACCCTGCCCCCGGTCTACTACGGCACCGTGGACGCGACACCGCTGTTCGTGAGCGCCCTGGCCGACGCCTACCGCTGGGGCATGCCAGCCGCGGCCGTACGCCCCCTGCTGCCCAACGTCCGCCGCGCGATGGCCTGGCTGCTGCGCCACGACGGCTTCATCGCCCACGACACCACCGGCGCCGGCCTGTCGAACCAGGGCTGGAAGGACTCCGGCGACGCCGTTCAGTACGCCGACGGCCGCCCGGCCGCGGGCCCGATCGCGCTGTGCGAGGTTCAGGCCTACGCGTACCGCGCCGCCCTCGACGCCGCCTGGCTGGTCGAGCAGTTCCCCGACGCCCCAGAACCCGGCGACGCGCCAAACACCGACGACGAGACTCGGCCGCTCGACGACGCGCGGGGGCGCGACGGGGCGGAGCCCCGCGAGGAAGCGACAGCCCACGCCGCGACGCCGGACCACGTCACGGCCCCGGTCCGGGGCGAGGCACAGGCTCGCGAGGAGGCGTCGGTCCGGGGCGAGGCACAGGCTCGCGAGGAGGCGTCGGTCCGGGGCGAGGCACAGGCTCGCGAGGAGGCGTCGGTCCGGGGCGAGGCACAGGCTCGCGCGGAGGCGTCGGTCCGGGACGAGGCACAGGCTCGCGCGGAGGCGCCGACCCGGGACGAGGCACAGGCTCGCACGGAGGCGTCGGCCCGCGACAAGGCACAGGCCGGGGAGGAGGCGCACGCGGACGGCACGGGGGAGGCGAGGCGGTGGCGCGAGTGGGCCCACGGTCTAGCCGACCGCTTCCGCGCGCGGTTCTGGACCCCCGACGGCCACCCCGCGATCGCCCTCGACGGCGCCGGGAACCAGGTCGACCTCCTCGCCTCCAACATGGGCCACCTGCTCGGCACCGGGCTGCTCGAGCCGCCGGAGAGCGCCGCCGTGGCCGGGCACCTGGCCGGCCTCCGATCCCCGTTCGGGATCCGCACGGTGGCGCCGGCCTCAGCGGGGTACAACTTCCTCTCCTATCACCTCGGCTCCGTCTGGCCGCACGACAACGCCGTGGCGCTGCTCGGGCTGGCCCGCGACGGGCACCGCGCGGAGGCGTCGGCGGTGATCGCTGCCCTGCTGGACGCGGCCGAGCGCTTCGATTTCCGGCTCCCCGAGTTGTACGGCGGGGACGACCTCCCCACCCCGTACCCGTCCGCGTGCCGCCCCCAGGCATGGGCCGCGGCGGTAGGCCCGGCGATCCTGACCGCGCTGCTCGGCCTAGAGGTCGACGTGCCGGCCGGGCGGATCGTGTTCGACCCGATCGCCCCGTCGCCGGTCGGCGCGTACCGCGTGCGGGGCCTCAAGGTCGGCGCCGGCGAGCTCGACGTGAGCGTCACCGCCGCCGGCGCGCTCACGATCCACAATGGACCGGTCGGCGTGACGTTCCACAACGCGGACGGCAGCCCGGCCAGGATCGGCCGCCCGGCCTGACGCAGGCGGCCACACCGAAAGGGCCCTCCAGGCGGCGCTACCTCGCGCGCACCTCGCGGCGCTACCTCGCGGCGCTACCTCGCGGCGCTACCTCGCGGCGCTACCTCGCGGCGCTACCTCGCGGCGCTACCTCGCGGCGCGGTCCTCGCCCGCGCGGTCGCGCGACCGCACGCCGGTGTCCGCCGCGGCACTGTCTCGAAGCGCTACCGCGCGGGTGGCGTCAGGCGCAGCACCGTACCGCTGCCGTCGTCGCTGATCAGCAGCGTTCCGTCGGTGTCGACCGCGGCGTCCACGGGCCGGCCCCACGACTTGCCGTCCGGCTCGACGAAGCCGGTCGCCAGATCCACCGGGTCGCCCGGCCCGGACGCGGTCCACGGGATGTACACCACCTTGTACCCGGCCGGCTTCGTGCGGTTCCAGGAGCCGTGCAGCGGCACCACCGCGCCCCCGCGGTAGAACGTCAGGCCAAGCGGGGCGCTGTGCGCCGGCAGCCCGAGGTCGATCGGGTCCGCCTTCGTGCAGTCGGCCTTCTGCCCGTCCCGGTTGAGCTCGTAGTCGCGCTGGAACGTCATGTTGTGCATCCCGTGGTCGCCGTCCGGGTTGCAGAACGGCCAGCCGTAGAAGCCGCCGTCGCGGACCTTGATGAACTCCTCCGGCGGGTGGTCGTCGACGTACTGAGTCATCCGCTTGCCCTTGTCCGAGACGCCGTCGCCGTCCACGTCGCGGTCGTCCGGCACGAGGATGTTGTCGCGGTTGTTGACCACGATCCACAGCTCGTCCGTGTCCGGGCGGAACGCGAGGCCCTCCGCGTTGCGGATGCCGTGCGCCAGCAGGTGCCGCGACGCGTTGGTGCCCGTCGCCGAGTACGTGTAGATGGCCGCCCGCTCCGGGTCGCTGACGGTGTCCTGCACGCAGGCGTTGCAGGTGGAGGCGATCGAGACGTACAGCGTCTCGCCGCGCACCGCGATGTTCTTCAGCACGTGCGCGTACGTGCCGTGCAGCTCCGGCGTGCTCGTGTCGGGCAGCCCGTCGACGACCACCTGCCCGTCGCGCGCCCTGAGGTCCCCGTTGGTGTACGGGTAGCGCACGACGCGGTTGGACTCGGCGATGAAGAGGTACATCTGGCCGTTCAGCGGCGCGAACACCATGTCGTGCGGCTGCCGCAGCCCGGCGGCGAACTGCGAGACCGCGCCCGCGCGCACGAGCTGCACCGTTCCGGCACCGGGCTGGGACACCAGCAGGTCGCCGCTCGGCGTCAGGGTCATGAAGCGCGCCTTCTCGATGCGCGCGTAGACCGACGCCGTCCAGCCGGCCGGCAACTGGAGGTACCGATCCCGGTTGAAAGGCGCGGACGCGAGCGCGGGTGGCACCGCGACCTTGACCCGGGTCGGCTGGCCGAGCCCGGCTCCCGGCGCGGCGCCGGACGGGGCGGAGCCACCGGGCCGCGCGGGGGCGGAGTCGGCGGAGCCTCCGGGCGCGCCGGAGCAGGCGGCAAGGGGCAGTGAGCAGGTCAGCAGCAACGCCCAGAGCTTGCGCATGAGGCCGACGCTACCCCTTCGTAAGCTTGACCAGTGCAGCTCACCGTTCTGGACCGGCCGACCTGGGAGGCCCGCCGCGCCGCCCACGAGGCGCGGGTGGACGCCTGGATCGAGCCGCACCTCGCCCGCCGTCGCAACGGCCGCAAGCATCCGGTCGAGGACTTCCTGTTCACGTACTACTCGTACCGGCCGGCGCAGCTGCGCCGCTGGCACCCGGGCGCGGGCGTCGTCCTGGCCGGCGCGGGCGCGGAGGCGGCCACCGTGCCGCCGCGCCGCATGGACGCGATCGCATGGATCCGCGCCCTGCTCGCCGCCACCGCCGCGCGGACGCCGCACCTGGGCTGCTTCGGCCTGCACGAGTGGGCCATGGTGTACCGCCAGACGCAGGACGAGCTGCGTCACAATGCCTGGCCGCTGCGCCTGGGCACGGCCGGCACGGACGCGGTCGTCGATGCCAGCCGGATCCGGTGCAGCCACTTCGACGCGTTCCGCTTCTACACCGCCCCCGCGCGTCCGCTGAACCTGCTCCAGCCGACCCGGGAGACCCAGGCGGACAACGAGCAGCCCGGCTGCCTCCACGCCAACATGGACCTCTACAAGCACGCCTACAAGCTCGCCCCGCTCGTGCCGGCCGAGCTGATCGCCGACTGCTTCGAGCTCGCCCGCGACATCCGCACCCTGGACATGCGCGCGTCGCCCTACGACCTGGCCGACCTCGGCTACGAGCCGGTCCGCATCGAGACTCCCGAGGGCCGCGCCCGCTACGTGGAGGCGCAGCGTGCCTTCGCCGAGCGCGCCATGCCGCTGCGCGGGCGCCTCCTCGCCGAATGCGACAGCCTCCTGGCGGACGCGCGCAACTGACCGCAGGGTGGAGCCCGCGCGCGGCCGTCTGGTGTATAAGTCGGTTTCATGTTGCGGCAGGGGCTCGGGCCCGGGGAGTGTCGATGAGTGAGGTACGGCGGCGGCTGGGTCCGCTGCTCGGCATGTGGAACATGACCGCCACCGTGGACGGCAAGGTCATGATGCGCGGATGGACCAGCTTCGCCTGGGCCGACGACGGCGAGTTCCTCGTCCAGCGCTCGGACGCCGACCCACCCGGCGACGACGTGTCCGACGACTGGGCCGACCACTCGCCGTTCCCGACCACGTCGGTCATCGGCTTCGACGACACGACCAAGACCTTCACGATGCTGTACTCCGACGCGCGCGGCGTCCTGCGGGTGTACGGCATGGACCTCGACGCCGGCACGTGGCGCATCTGGCGCGCGGCCGAGGGCTTCAACCAGCGCTTCACCGGCACGGTCGCGGCCGACGGCAAGCGCATCACGGCCGCGTGGGAGATGTCGCAGGACGGCCTCAAGTGGACCAAGGACTTCGACATGTCGTACACCCGCGGCTGAGCGGCGTCACAGCATCGCAAAGCCGCGTCACAGCATCCCCGCACTACCTTGCCGTTGAGACGGCGCGCCCGCGCGGGCGCCGGCCGAACCAGCGGGAGGGTGCACCATGATCGAGGCTGTCGGCCTCACGAAACGCTACGGCGAACGGGTCGCCGTCGACCGCCTGTCGTTCACGGTCCGCCCCGGTCAGGTCACCGGGTTCCTCGGCCCCAACGGGGCGGGCAAGTCCACCACGATGCGCATGATCCTGGGCCTGGACGCGCCCACCGCAGGCAGGGTGACGGTCAACGGCCGCCCGTTCGTCACCCTGGACAACCCGATGCGCGAGGTCGGCGCCCTGCTGGACGCCAAGGCCATCCACGGCGGCCGCAGCGCCTACCACCACCTGCTGTGCCTCGCCCAGAGCAACAACCTCCCGCGACGCCGCGTCGACGAGGTCCTCGACGTCGTCGGCCTGACCGCCGTCGCGCGGAAGCGCTCCAAGGGCTTCTCGCTCGGCATGGGCCAGCGCCTCGGCATCGCCACCGCGCTGCTCGGCGATCCCAAGGTCCTGATGTTCGACGAGCCGGTCAACGGCCTCGACCCCGAGGGCATCCTGTGGATCCGCAACCTGATGCGCTCCCTGGCCGCCGAGGGCCGTACCGTGCTCGTCTCCAGCCACCTCATGTCCGAGATGGAGCACACCGCCGATCACCTCCTCGTGATCGGACGGGGCCGAATGATCGCCGACTGCACGGTGCGCGAGTTCATCGACCGCAACTCCGCGCTCGCCGTGCGCGCCCGCACGCCGGAGCCGGAGCGACTGACCGCCGTCGTCACCGCCGCCGGGGGCAAGGCCGTCCACGAGCCCGACGGCGCCCTGCTGATCACCGAACTGCCGCTCCCGCGCGTCGGCGACCTCGCGTTCGACCACGGCATCCGGCTGCACGAACTCGCCCCGCTGCAGGCATCCCTGGAGCAGGCCTTCATGGAACTGACCAAGGACAGCGTCGAGTACCACGCCGCGATCCCGGGAGAACAGCAATGACCGATCTGGTACTGCCACGAGCCGGCCTGCGGGGCATGCTCCTTTCCGAGTGGACCAAGCTGCGCACGGTGCGCTCCACCGTCTGGTCGCTGGTCGCCATGGCCGGGATCGCCCTTGGTCTCATGTCCGTCATCGCCTGGGCCGTGATGCGCCAGTGGCACTCGACCGACCCGGGGGACCAGAGCTACCTGCGCGACCACCCGGTCGATCTGGTCATCGCCCGCCCGGTCTTCATCGCCCAGCTCGTCATCGCGGTGCTCGGCGTGATGGTCATCTCGGCCGAGTACACCACCGGCATGGTCCGCTCCACGCTGCAGGCCCAGCCCCGCCGCCTGACCGTGCTGTACGCGAAGATCCTGGTCTTCGCCGCCCTCATGCTCGTCGTCGGTGAGGTGCTCTCCTTCGCCGCCTTCTTCCTCGGCCGGGCCATCATCGCCGACCACATCCCCGTCGACCTGGGCGACCCGGGCGTGGCCCGCTCCGTCGTCGGCGCCGGCCTCTACATGGCGATGCTGGGCCTGTTCTCGCTGGCCTTCGGCGCCATCATCCGGCACACCGCAGGCGCCATCACCGCCGTGCTGGGCCTGGTCCTCATCGTGTCGCAGCTCACAGGGCTGCTGCCGGGGAGCTGGGGCGCACACATCCACGCCTGGATGCCGACAAACGCGGGTCAGCGCATCTTCCAGCCCACGCTGCCGCCGGGCGACCTGCTGACGCAGTGGCAGGGCTTCGCGGTCTTCGGCGGCTGGAGCGTGCTCCTGCTGGCCGTGGCCACCTACCTGTTCAAGTCCCGCGACGCGTGACCCGCGCGTCCTGCGCGAGTCCGTGCCGGGGCGCTCCTCCGCGAACGCTGCGTGGCCGTCGACCTTGACGGCCACGCAGCCGGCCCGGGCCAATCCGTGGCGCGTCCGCGCGTTGGCTCGGCTGCCCCGTTGTCCCCCACGTCGGTCCGTGGCGGCGACCGTGCATCGGGGTGACCTGCGCCCGCGCGGCGTCGGCCGGTAGCGGGTCAGCGCATCAACATCGTCTGCACTCGCGTATCGGCCCGCAGCGGCTCGGCGCGGGCGCCCGAGCGGTCACGAGACCAGGCGGACGACCTCGTCGGCGCAGCCCCAGGACAACGTGACACCCGCGCCGCCGTGCCCATACGCGTGGACGATCCTGGTGCCGGCGCCCGGCAGCGCCACCGGATCCGCCTCCACGCGCGGTCCGCCGTGCCGGGCAGGGCGCAGGCCGGCGGCCTCCCACAGCAGCCGCGCGCCCTCGAGCTCCGGGACCAGCTCGGCGCACCGGCGCAGGATCGCCGCCGTCGTGGCCGGGTCCGGCGTCTCGCTCCACTCGTCGGGCTCGAACGTGCCGCCGAGGACGACATCGCGCGAGCGCGGGTGCACGTAGGTCATGCCGCCCGGGTGCTCCTCGTCGCGCACCGACGTCACCAGCCCCGGATTGGCCACCCCGACGATCTGCCCCCGGGCCGGGAACACCGCCGGGTCCTGCGCGAGGTCGCGGGCCGCGAGCCCGGTCGCGTTGACCACCGCCCCGGCCTGCCCGTCGAGGTCGGCGAGGCGGTCGACGCGGCCGCGCGTGACCTCGCCGCCGAGATCGCGGACCCGCTCGACCAGCCAGGCAAGGTACGGCTCCATCTCGACAGACGGCACCGTGAACCGCCATTCGCCCGGATGCATCGTGAAGTCCGGCACCGCGGCCGACCACCACGGCGCACCGGCCTCGCCGCCGGTCCCGTCCTGGCCCTCGATCGCGGCGTCGTCGCGCACCAGCATTCGGGTCGGGCGCCTCGCCACGCCGGGGATGCCGGCGTCGGCCTGGCCCATCAGCTCGTCATAGGTAGCGTGCGCCCACGCCAGGATGCGGGGGTCGGGGGAGGTTCTGGTCGGGTACCACACGGCCGCGGCCAGGCGGGAGACGGTCCGGGCGGGATCGTCGGCAGTCAGCACGCGCACCCGGGCGCCGCTTTCCAGCAGTCGTACGGCAGAGGTCAGGCCGATCACGCCGGCGCCGAGCACAATCACGTCGTTCATGGCTCCAGGCAATCAGACACCCGGCGCGGCGTCGAAGTCTTGTGCGCTACCGGTCGATAAGCCGCGCTTATGATCGGGCCATGGATATGCGACGGCTGCGGTACTTCGCCGAGCTGGCGAAGGATCTGCACTTCACGCATGCGGCCAAGCGGTTGAACATCGCGCAGCCGGCGCTGAGCCAGCAGGTGCGCGTGCTCGAGCGGGAGGTCGGGGCGCGACTCATCGAGCGCGGCCCGGGGGCGTGCACGCTGACGCCGGTGGGTGCCATCGTGGCCGCGGAGGCGGCATTGCTGATCGCCCAGGTCGACGACGCGCGGGAACGCATCGCCGCGGCCGTGCGTGGACAGGGCGGGCGCATCCGCCTGGCGTACACCCGGTCGGCCCGGGGCGGGCGCGTGGACGCACTGGTCGAGCGCTTCCGCGCGCAGCATTCGCGGGTCGAGGTGATCCCGGAGACCGGCTGGCACGCGCCGAACGTCGCCGGGCTGCTCGCCGGGCGCTACGACGCGGCGTTCGTCCGCCCGCCGCTCGATGATCCAGGCATCGCATGGCGTCTCGTCGATACGGAGGAGCTGCGCCTTGCACTGCCTGCCGGCCACCGGCTGGCGCGCCTGCGCCGCGTGTCGCGGGAGGCGGTGGCCGGCGAGCCGGCGGTCATGTGGCCGCGGGAGAACGGCCCGGGCATGTTCGATCGCATCGTCGCGCAGGTGTGGCCGGCCGGTGGCTTCAACCTCGTCCGGTACGAGCCGGACGACGAGCAGCTGCTGCGCGCGGTCGCGGCCGGCGGCGTGGTTGCGGCAGTGCCGGAGGGCCGCGCCCGGGCGCTGCGGGTGCCGGGCGTGGTGCTGCGGCGGTTCACGCCGCCGGTGCCCACAGTGGACATCGGTCTGGCGTGGAACAAGCGCACCGTCACGCCGACCGTGCGCCGCCTGCTCGCCATCCTCGACGAGCTCTGAAGGCCGCCCAGCGCCCGGCCACCCTGGCGCTGCCGAGCCTGGCGCCCGAGCGCCGCCGGTGCGCTGGCGGCCGGCTCCGCGCGGAGCCGGGCTGCGACCGCCTCCGCGCATCAGTCCTTGGCGAACGCGAGCAGGTCGGCGTTGAACGCCGCCTCGTAGGCGTCGTGCAGGCCGTGCGAGGCGCCGCGGTACACCTTGAGGGTCGCGTCCTTCAGCAGCTGCACCGTCTTGAGCGCGGCGGCCTGGATGGGCACGATCTGGTCCGCGTCCCCGTGTGCGACGAGCACGGGGATGTCGATCCGCTTGAGGTCCTCGGTGAAGTCGGTCTCCGAGAACTCCTTGACGCAGTCGTACGCGGCCTTGAGCCCCACCGTCATGCCCTGCAGCCAGAACTCGTCGCGCTTGCCCTGCGTCACCGTGCTCCCGGGCCGGTTGCCGCCGTAGAACGTCAGGCTGAGGTCGCGGTAGAACTGCGAGCGGTTGGCGATCAGGCCCGTGCGGATGCGGTCGAACTCCTCGATCGGCGTGCCCTCCGGGTTGGTGTCGCTCTTGACCATCACCGGCGGCACGGCGCCGACCAGGACCGCCTTCGACACCCGCGACGTACCGTGCCGGCCCATGTAGCGCGCGACCTCGCCGCCGCCGGTGGAGTGGCCGACCAGGATCGCGTCGGTGAGGCCGAGCTGGTCGGTGAGTTCGCCGAGGTCGTCCGCGTACCGGTCCATCGTGTTGCCGTCCCACGTCTGGGAGGACCGGCCGTGACCGCGGCGGTCGTGGGCGATCGCGCGGAAGCCGCTGGACGCGAGCAGCATCAGCTGGTTGTCCCAGGCGTCGGCGGTGAGCGGCCAACCGTGGCTGAACACGACAGGCTGGCCCGATCCCCAGTCCTTGTAGAAGATCTGGGCGCCGTCGGACGTGGTGATGAATGGCATGACGCCTCCTCGCTACTCGGTGCGAGCGGTGGTCGCTAGTGCTCGGGTCTGACCGCGATGCCGCGGGATAAACCACCGGAGCCCCGGCAACGTGTCCGAGCGGGGGAGACGTCGCGGCTGGCGGGGTGAGCAGGAAGTGATGGCGCGGGGTGATCGTGGCCGCCTCTTCGCCCGGACGGCGCGGGAGGTGGTCCGCCGTGCGGCATCGGCGCGGGAGCGGGGCTGTCGGACCCGGTGGATGCGAGTGGCGACGGCGCAACAGCAGGGCCGCCGGCGTCGCGGCTTGAGGGGCACATTCCGACTGGTCGGATGGTCTGGCGAGGCGCCCGGAGGCGTCCTCCAGGGCGGTCATAAATCGAGCTCAACCGTACCTTAAGAGAGAGCGCTCCATTGAGCGATATTCATAAAGGTTATTTACTGTTAACAATCCTTCCTTTACATTGGCCGCATCACCCCCACCGCTGGAAGGAGCGATTGGATGCGCAAAGCGATCGCTGCGGTACCCCTGACGTTGGCCACCGTGGCCGCCGCACTGCTGGCGACGGCGGCTCCGGCGTCCGCACACGGGTACATCTCCTCGCCGCCCAGCCGCCAGGCGATGTGCGCGCAAGGCCGCGTCGCCAACTGCGGCGAGATCGTCTACGAGCCGCAGAGCGTTGAGGGCCCGAAGGGCCTGACGAGCTGCAGCGGCGGCAACAGCCGGTTCGCGGAGCTGGACGACCCGAACAAGGGTTGGCCGGCCACCACGGTCGGCGACTCCGTCACCTTCACCTGGGTCTTCACGGCCCGCCACGCCACGACGAACTTCGAGTACTTCGTCGGAAGCACGCGCATCGCGGTGATCGACGGCGGCGGCAAGCAGCCCGACGCCACCGTCTCGCACACCGTGAGCCTCGGCGGTCGCACCGGCCGGATTCTGGTCCTGGCCCGGTGGAACATCGCCGACACCGGCAACGCGTTCTACTCGTGCGTCGACCTGCAGGTCGGCGGCGGCGGAAACCCGACGCCGACGCCCACGCAGCCGTCGCCGACGCCGACGCGCCCGAGCCCGTCCCCGTCCACCTCGCCGACCACGTCCCCGACGCCGACCCAGTCGCCGACGGGTACGACCACCTGGGCGGCCGGCACCGCGTACAAGGTCGGTGACCGCGTCACCTACAACGGCGTGACGTACCAGTGCCGCCAGGCGCACACCGCGATCCCCGGCTGGGAGCCGCCCAACGTCCCGGCCCTGTGGCAGCGCGTCTGACCCTCGGTACCGCTGAAATGGCGGTGGCGTCCCGGCGACCGGGGCGCCACCGCGCGCAAGGAGACCCCCGGACATGAAACGCTTCGCGTTCCTTCTCGCGGCATTCCTGCTGGCGGGCTGCGCCGCCGCCCCGGCCCAGCCCGCCCCCGCAGGGACCCAGCCGCGCGTCTTCAACGACACCGACGTCATGTTCAGCCAGATGATGGCCGCCCACCACAGCCAGGCGCTGGAGATGGCGCGAATGGCGCGGACGAAGGCGGTCCACGAGGACGTGCGCACCCTCGCGGCCGCGATCGACGCCACCGAGACCGACGAGCTCAAGACCATGCAGGTGTGGCTCGACGCGTGGGGCCAGCCCCCGGCCGCGGACCCGTCCGCGCACGCCGGCCACGGCGGCGCCCATGGCACCAGCACCGACGACATCAAGGCCCTCGGGGCCGCCAGCGGCGCCGAGTTCGAGACCAAGTTCCTCAACATGTTCATCGCGCACCAGCACAACGCGATCGAGATAGCCCGCTTGGAGACCGGCACCGGCGTGAACCCGGGGGCGTTGGACCTGGCCCGGCGCATCGACGAGTCCAGGACCGCCGAGATCCAGCAGATGCTGGGGTACCTCAACCGGCCCGCCTGACCCGCATCCGCGCGCGGGCGCGTTCCTCTCACCCTGCACCCGGCCACACGCGTGGCCGGCCCGCAGGTGCTGCTTCCGCGGCCTCGCAGCCGCGGAAGGCGCGGGTGCCGCGCCCAGACGGCGTCGGCGCGCCCGGGCGCGGCCCCGTTGCCGCACGGACGCCGGCATGCGGCCGGCACCGCCTCAGGCGACACAAGCCTCAGAGAGTGTTGGGTAACTGAAGGACTACTTCTGGTCCTGGTTGAGTTCGTCGTTGAGGCGTCGGG